>JBMYWX010000143.1:0-8217 GCA_049607825.1 Nitrospirales bacterium | reverse complement strand
CTCGGCTCTCCGTGACCTCTAATACTTCCCCAATTTCCTTCTTTTTACCGTAAGATATTTCATGGAGATATACATTGCGCAAAGGTAGAAGTAATTCTCGAGAAAGGATTTCCCTAAATCTCAATGAGCTGAATAAGGAGAAGCTTACAATATGGCTAAAGGTTTAAGTCTTTGAGCATGTTTTGGCTCAATCGCTTGACCTTTCCTTGAGAGTTTACCGCGACTAAGGTTGCTGATCCCTCGACAACGAGGCGGTTGGTATGTCTCTCGTGGATGAGGTGAGAAAATGTTAATGAAATACGGCGATTGGCGGAAAGTGTGGTCGAAATCTGAAGGTCTTCTCCATATTTTGCAGCGGACCGATACGTGATTTCTGCGTGCGTCACACGAAACTCCGTACCTTGTTCAATTAGCTCAGCAACAGAACAACCTCGTTCTTCCAAATAATGTGTTCGAGCCCGTTCAAAATACTTGAGGTAATTGGCATAGTACACCACCCCACCACAATCCGTATCTTCATAATAAATTCTGATATTCATGAACAAAACGCCATCTTACAACGTCATCGTGGGAAATTTCGGAAGGTCACGATCCTGGATGCCTGATACCTTAATAACTATTTCATACAATTGGTGAAAACGTTCTGGCTTGATTGGTGTCACTCCTTGTCCTAAGACGGCATGGTCAGTCGCATCGATAAGAGATTTCATTTGGGGCCAATGAATCATAAAGTCTCGCCCCATTTGATCCTGTAATTCCTCTAGGAGGCAGAACTGAGCATAGAATGGTAATTGAAGTTTTCCATCAACATGACTCACATGGCCATGCAGAAATTGTTCTTTCAGTGTTTGTGGGACTTGTTCCAGTTTCACGTCCCAACTTTTGATTCGGTGGTTATGAAACAAACGAGCCTGTGCAGAAGCCGTCAATGCTCGAAGCAGCACGCGGGTAGCCATTTCGGCATCCTGTTGTTCAATGCGTCGTTTAGCATGTGACATTAATTCATGGAGTATCCTTGTTTTGACCTCAGCTGGGTCTAATACCATCTGTTCGAGAAATCGAACATTCTCTTTGATGACAGAAAGTAGGGACGTTATTCCTGTTGGTCCACCCCAGACAGAAGCCAGGTCGAGGGCTTTAGAGCCTCCTTTCAATTTCTCCCATGCTTCTCGATGGTGGAATAAGTCCCATTGCCTATATCCCTCAGCAATATCTACAAACGCTCGATACAATGGCTTGAGTCCACCACTGACTCGCATTTCAAGGCGCCGAAACAAGCGGCTGGCCGTTGCATATGATCCTTGATTAAAATATCCGGCGGCTTCTCGGCGAATGTGTACAGCTTCTTCATCCCAGGGATTACTCTGTGACCACACCCTTGGTGTATTGTCGACTATTATCATGTTTGAATCTGAGGAATCAGCAGCACTGGCTAATCCGAGCGTGACGATTCTTGCTGCATAGGGGAATCCGACGAGAGTCATGGCCGCGGCCATCATAGGAGAAGCTGATGTGATGTCAATAACAAGTTCACCAGGAAGAACATTCCAGGTTTTTAATATTTTCGGCAAAGAATCTGATAGCACTCGATGAGACTTTGCAAAACTTTCTGAATCAGGTGTAATGATCCAGTCCCATTTTTGTGGCATGGTCGAGAGTTGAGGGTGGACGTCGGACTCGACCAATGTTGTACTGGACTGAGGAAGAAAAAAACACAATCGCTCTGGAATTAAGCGTTGAAGAGAATAGACAGCTGGCGCAGGGTCCTGCGCCATGGCGATAAGGAGGGCTTTGACTGGCCCGTCTGCACTCACAATGATTGGACTATAGCATTCCGTTCATCAGGCGGCAAGAACGGATTCATTTCAATTGACACATATGAGTCGGTGTCTATTTCCAGAGCGGCGGGCAAACACGAATTTTCATAGATTTCATCCTTTATCAGAATGCACCGACCGCCTAGCTCAAATAAGAAAGATGTGAAATTTTTGTAACACCCTGTTAGAATCGCTACTTATGGATAAAGAGTTGGTGATTGAAGCCTTCGAGGTAAGCGCTGAGGTCAAGCGTCGTTTCGTTCAAACCTATGCAACGCAGATTCTTGATGTTGCCCAAATCATTATTCGTGCCTTCAATGATGGTCGCAAAGTCCTGCTATTTGGAAATGGAGGTAGTGCAACCGATGCGTCTCATATTGCCGCTGAATTCGTCGGACGATACAAGCGTGATCGTGTAGCTCTACCTGCTATTGCGTTGGGCACCGACATGGCAGCTCTTACCTGTATCGCCAATGACTACGAGTATGCCGATATATTTTCTCGGCAGATTGAAGCACACGGGCGAAAAGGTGATGTGGCTATTGCTATTAGCACAAGCGGCAATTCTCCGAATGTGCTCAGAGGTAGTCAATGCGCTCAGGAGCGAGGACTTGCTACCATTGGATGGACGGGACAAACTGGTGGTCAATTAATGGATTATGTTGACTATTGTTTTCAAGTTCCCTCAACAGCCACGGCTCGCATACAGGAGTGTCACATTACCCTTGGACATGTGTTGTGTGAAATTATAGAAGAGCGAATCTTTGCGCAAACGCCCTAACGATACTCCTTCCTCTGCTGTCAAGCCTCTGAACTTGTCCCAGCTTCAGACGTATCCCTTACATTTGCGTCACAGCAAGGTTAACATTAAAGACTTTTCAGTTCCGTGGCGTCGAGGGCGGACGTTTCGAAGATTTCTTGACACACTCCCAGATTTTCTTGCTGCTAAAACTCTTCGATCTGTGGTCAGTGCTATTGTGCAAGCACGCAAACGGGGTAAACCCGTGATTCTTGGCATGGGAGCACATCCAACAAAGGTTGGACTTAATCCAATTATCATTGACCTGATCAAGAGAGATATTATCACTACCGTAGCCGTGAACGGGGCTGTGATCATTCATGATTTTGAATTAGCCTATCTTGGCCATACGTCCGAAGAAGTTGATGCGGAAATCGACTCCGGCCGATTTGGAATGGCAGAAGATACTGGAAAGATTCTCAATGCTGCGATAGTCGAAGGCTGGAATGCCGGACTTGGGATTGGAGATAGTATTGGCCGCTATATCTCCAAGCACCCACGACAGTTTCCACATCGTCAGATGAGTCTCTTTGCAACGGGAGTCAAAGTGGGGGTTCCCATGACCGTGCATGTGGCTATGGGGGCAGACATTATTCACATGCATCCCTCTGCCGATGGCGCTGCCATTGGTGGTGGATCACTCATCGACTTTCGGAAGCTTGTCTCTCTTGTTTCGCACATGGAGGGTGGAGTGTACATCAATCTTGGATCAGCTGTTATGCTCCCTGAGGTGTTTCTCAAAACCGTGACACTCAGCCGGAATTTGGGTAAAGCCTTAAAAAACATTACGACCGTCAATATGGATTTTCTCCCACACTATCGCCCAATGACGAATGTTGTGAAACGTCCAACTCAAAAAGGGGGAAAGGGCTACTCACTAACTGGACATCATGAGATTATGGTCCCTTTGTTAGCTGCCGCTATTATCGAACAGATGGGCGGGTGATAGCTGAAGTAAACAAAACAAAACACACATTCCAAAATTAACAGGTTTGTTTTTTACGTTGAGTTGTAGAGCATCGTGTATTCTTTAGCCTACTTGAATCTTTATGGCTTATTTATTGCAGTATATTAATGTTGGTAAGATATTTTCTCTTATTTGACCTCTCCAGAGGGATTAGCCATGAAAAAGAAAGTTCTTGTCGTTGATGATGATCCAGATATAGTGCTCATGCTGAAAGATCGATTGGAGGGAGACGGTTACGAGACCATTTCAGCATCCGATGGGAAAGAGGCGATTGATGCCATTGATCAGGAATCCCCTCATCTCGTTCTTCTGGACCTCAATCTCCCTCGTATGTCTGGACTCGACGTTCTTCACCATTTGTTCCCTAAGGTAGACACGACTTCCCCTCAAAGGCACATCCCCAGTGCTATGGCCAGGGACGTAGTTGATCTTCCCATTATCGTCATGACGGCCAATGCAACAATTTCAAATGCCGTGGAAGCCATGAAAACAGGAGCTCATGATTTTTTGACAAAACCTATTGACTTTGACCATTTAGGAATTGTGGTCAAAAAGGCTCTTGAGCGAGAAGTACTGAAGCAGCAAGTTACCTCGCTTCGAACTGAAGTTGAAAGTCGATACAACACTATCGTTGGTGACAGTCCAAGCATCCAGTCTATTGTTGAACTGGCCAAGCGTGCGGCAGATAGTCATGCCACGGTCTTGCTTCTAGGGGAGAGTGGGACAGGCAAAGAACTCTTTTCCCGCTCCATTCACCAATGGAGCGCGCGTAGTCATATGCCGTTTAGCATTATTAACTGCGTGGCCCTGAACGAAACCCTCTTGGAAAATGAACTATTTGGCCATGAAAAAGGCGCATACACGGGAGCAGACTCTCGCCAAAAAGGCCGCATTGAAGAAGCGGACGGCGGGACGCTGTTTCTTGATGAAATCGGGGACATGCCCTTGACCTTACAAGCCAAACTCCTTCGTCTTCTCCAAGATCATGAGTTTCATCGAGTCGGAGGTGGAAAGCTTGTTAAAGTGAATATTCGCGTACTCGCTGCTACGAACAAGGATCTCAAGCAAGCGGTGAAGGATGGGACTTTTCGTGAAGACTTGTACTTTCGCTTAAATGTCGTGAGTCTTTCTTTGCCACCACTTCGCGAGCGGCCTGATGATATCGTCCCATTAGCAGAATATTTCTTAACTCTTCACCTTCGGGAAATGAAACGAACCCCGCGACGATTTACCAACGAGACGATCAAATCTATGCGAAGCTACAGCTGGCCAGGGAACATTAGGGAGCTGAGCAATGCCATTGCTCGTGCTGTCGTTCTTGGGGTGGATGAAGAAATTGTACCTGAACAGTTGGGTTTGGGGCCTTGGGGCGTCGATCCATTTCAAGAGGGAGAAAACCTACCGTATCATGATGCGATAGAGCAATATAGCCGTCACATTCTTGAGCAAGCGCTTCGAAGAAGTAATTGGAGTCAGACGAAAGCGGCAGATCTTTTACAACTACAACGCACCTACCTTTCCCGCCTTCTGAAGCAAAAGGATATTTTGCAAGAACCTCCAACAAACTAATTCATTTAGTTTGTATTGACTGGGAGGGTAAAAAAGAATTGACTGCCTTCTCCTACATGGCTGTTCACCCATATGGTGCCACCATGTAACTCCACGAGACTTTTAGAAATGGCGAGACCTAGTCCTGATCCTCTGGCTTCCACCGCAACGGATTCTCCACGATAAAATCGTTCAAAAATGTGAGGTATTTCATTTAAGGGAATGCCACAGCCAGAATCTCTGACAGAGACCTCAATTAATTGATTGCTTCGAATTCGTCCTTCCACTTGAACCTTTGTTCCAGGCTTTGAGAACTTCATGGCATTGTTGATGAGATTGGTGAGTACTTGGTCAAGCTTATCTCGATCTCCCATGATCATTGGGAGTGGTGATTGTACATCTAGGGTGAGGTTGAGCGAGGTTTGCTTGGCAACCGGTTGAAAGACTTCAACGACCTCATGAGCCAATTCTTCCACAGAAAAGGGGGCACTGCTCAGCTGCATGACCCCTGCATCGATCTTCGATAGGTCTAGTAAATCATTACTCATCCGAGTCAAACGTTCTAGATTGCGCTTCACTCGGGATAGATAAAAGGACTGCCGTTCGTTCAGTGTTCCCGTCAGGCCATCTAACATATTCTCTACTAACCCCATCATCGAGGTCATGGGAGTGCGGAGTTCGTGGGATGCAATCGACACAAACATGGACTTAAGGCGGTCATGTTCACGAAGTTTCTCATTTGCTTTTTGCAAGGCTTCAGTTCTTTCTTGTACTCGATCTTCTAACGTCTGATTGAATTGTTCAAGAGCTTGATAGGCGCGGGCATTATCGAGTGCCACCGACACATGATTGGCAATGGTCACGAGGATATCTAAGTCTGCCTGAGTACACGGCTTCTCTCCAACGTCAGTGCCAATGAATCCAAGAATGCGATGCTGACTTTTCAGAGGAGCGGCTATAAAGGAAATTATGCCGATTTCTCGACATGCTTGATAGAGCGGAGGATACATTCGACGAGTTGCGCTTTCGACATCTTGAACGAGGACAGGCTTCCCATGAATTAAGAGATCAGCAGTAATTCCGTCGTTATCCTGGACGGGAATTTCTATCTTCGTCACGAAGTCTTCCATTACTTCTGACAGTCCTGTTACTTGCGACACAACACCAACCTGTTCTTCTGGTTTGTAGAAGACCAAGATCATTCGCGTGAACCCCAAGTTTTCTGCTAAGAGTTTGAGAACGGTTGCCAGCAACCGGTCAACATCCAAGGTTGACGCAATGACTGCGCCAGTCTGATTCAACGTCGAAAGTTGCATAAGCTGTTTCGTGATGGTGTCGACATAGATTGAAATGGCTTGTTCCCGTTGACTCAATGAAACCGTCATTTGATTGATACTCGTAGTCAATTGACCAACTTCGTCTCGTGTCCGAGGGGCCACTGAGGCAGACAGATCACCCGAAGCAATTTGTTTTGCCACAACGGCTAACTTTCGTAATGGCGTAATGATTTGATTGGCTAACATCGTCGTGATCGCAATGCCTAACCCGATCAGCACGATCGCCATAACTGCCACATTCCAAATCATATTATTTAAGGTCTGCAACATATGGGACTTTGTTAATCCTATTTGGAAAACCCCATATACTTGAGCTGGCTGGGAGGTTAACGCAGGCTTTGAAGTTTCTTGCATTTCTAACGATAGGGGACCGAATTGTGTAGGGGGGGGAACTCGTCGTCTGACAGGAAGGGCAAAGTCATATAAGGTTTCCCCAGCCCTAATCACAGATGTGGGCATGTCTCCAGCTTTCCCTCGATTAGTCTGAATGCGTAAGTGCTGATCCTCAGCTGTAAAGACTGTCGTTATTGGAGTTTCACTCGAACTTGTCAAAGCCGCCGTTGCTAACGTAGGACTTGGGTATAATGGGCGATCCGATGTCCTTGTGAATTGGTACAAGGTATTCAGCATACCTTTTGTATTCTCAACGAGCCGTTCGCCATTAGGGCCTGTCACGACCACATAGACAACTTCATCCACTGACAGCGCTCCTGCAACAACTTGCTCTAGCGATTGCGGATCTTGGGTGATGAGTCCATATCGGCCATTATGAACCAGGCTTTGGATCAGGAGAGATCCGGTCTTTCGTAATGCTTTTTCCATAGAATCCGCTTGTTGGTCGACGAAGTACCAGCTTAACCCAGAGCAGACACCTATGATGATTAAACTGATAAAAAGGACGAGTTTTGTTCGCAGACTATTGAGGAAGGTTCTCTGCAAAGGTTTAACGGCCATAATCCCAAGCACGATCGTTGGTGGGAATTAATACATCTCATGAAATCTGGTTAACACATCAGGAGGAACAGAAATTCCTAAAAAATTGGCCGTATTCAGATTGATGGCTAATCGTAATGGTTCAGGAGACAAGATGGCTCCTGGAGTAAAGGCATGGCCATTTAAAAACTTTCTTGTGACACGAGCCGCTTGCTTGCCCACATCTTCATAACGGAAATGGACACTGAGTAGCGCGCCCTTACTGACCAGATCGGAGGAAAATCCAATTACGGGAACATTTCCTTCAAGTGTAGTCTGTAAGAGAAAATGAAAAGAATCGGATGTGAGGACCGTACTATCAGGCAGTAACCACAAGGCATCAATTTGTGGAACAATTGTACGTAGCGTTGCCGGAACTTCTTTTTCAGAGGAGACGACTCTCGGGACTAGCTCTATGCCAATGGCCTTGGCCTGAGCACGTGCGGCTTTCACGATTCGCCCTGTTTTCAGTGGATTGTAGAGCACCCCCACGCGTTTGACTTTTGGCAGCACTTCCTGGAGCGATTTCATTTGTCTGGTAAAGGGGATCTCGAGGGCGATACCAGTCATTTTCGATTTCGTGAGTTGATATTTCCCAGGATCTAAAACCATGCAATACACACTGGGTATAGAAGAAAGATCTTGCCTGACGACAAGTGCTGCTTTGAGACCTACGGCCACAATGAAATCCACGTCGAGCGAGAGAATTTTCGAGGTAACGGCGTTTCCATTTTGTAGGTCACCCTGGAGAGAGAAGCGATTGACTTGATTGACTAC
>JBMYWX010000142.1:0-8252 GCA_049607825.1 Nitrospirales bacterium | reverse complement strand
ACACTCGGGTGGAACCTATGTGTGTATCGAAGGGCCTCAGTTTTCCACCAAAGCTGAATCCAAAATGTACAGGCAATGGGGTGTCGATATTATTGGCATGACCAACATTCCTGAGGCAAAACTGGCCCGCGAAGCTGAACTATGTTACGCCACATTGGCCTTAGTCACGGACTTTGACTGCTGGCACGAAACAGAAGAAGCCGTATCGGTCGGAGCCATTCTCACAATCATGAAAAGAAATGTCGAAGTCGCTCAAAAGGTATTGAAGCAGGCCATCCGACTCGCACCAGAACATCCAACATGTTCATGTCAAACAGCTTTAGAGCATGCGCTCGTGACATCACCTGATGCCATTACACCTACAATGAAAAAACGATATCAACTGTTACTTAAACGATCATTGGGACATATTAATACTAAAAAGAGGTAAGAGACTCATGGGAAAATTGTTAGTAGTTGGGTCAATGGCATTCGATACCGTACGAACACCTTTTGGGGAAGCAACTGATGTGTTGGGAGGATCTGCAACCTACTTCTCAACATCAGCCAGTTTCTTTACAGACGTCGACCTTATTGCGGTCGTTGGGGAGGATTTCCCCGAAGAGCACCTGGCCTTTTTACGTGATCGCGGGATTAACTTGGCTGGGCTAGAGCGTCGTGATGGAAAAACATTTCGCTGGAAGGGGGAATACACTCACCAACTGAATGAAGCTCAAACACTCGAGACTCACCTCAATGTACTGGAAACTTTTCGTCCTAAAATTCCCGAGGAGTATTGCACACCTCACATGCTATTCCTTGGAAATATTGACCCCGACCTCCAAATGGATGTCCTAAATAAAGTCACACGTCCGTCAGTTGTTGCATGCGACACCATGAACTTTTGGATTGATGGAAAACGAGACGCTCTCTGGAAAGTTTTAGAAAAGATTGATATCCTCATTATCAACGATGGAGAAGCACGGGCATTGGGAGAAGATGCGAATCTCGTGCAAGTAGCAAAACGGATTCTTGCCAAAGGCCCCAAACACCTCATCATCAAACGAGGCGAATACGGGGTGTTGATGTTCACTGGCAAACAAATCTTTGGGGCTCCTGCATTTCCCCTTGAACAGGTCAAAGACCCTACTGGCGCAGGCGATACCTTTGCCGGCGGATTCATGGGTCACTTGGCTTCCTCAGGAGACATGTCTAACGAAGGTCTACGGCAGGCCATTATTTTTGGTAGCGTAATGGCTTCATTCAATGTTGAAGCCTTCAGCCTAGACCGCCTCCGTCACTTAACCAGAAGTGATATTGACGAGCGATTTCGAGATTTCAAGCGTCTCACACACTTTGATGATTTATCATAAAATAATGATGTTCTTCGTATGAGGCTCTCTTCTCTATTTCTTGAGAATGAGCTCAAGTAAGAGAGGAACGTTTTCACTGTAGAACTTAACTATGAGCGACTTTCAGAGCGATTCCACAATGATCTCCTCAGATTCCATTGGTCCGTATTTACAAAAGGCACGTGACACGCAGGGTCTTAGCCTGAATCAAGTTGCATCTCTCACCAGAATTCAGTCTAAGTTTCTCCAAGCCTTAGAAGATGAGGAATTTCAGGATCTTCCTGAGCAGGTGTTTACACGAGGGTTTGTGAGAACCTATGCGCGATCCTTGGGATTAGATGAGGAAGACGCTCTTCGCCGATTTACCGAAAGTACGAACGAATTTTACCACCAAGGGCAACAAGCTCAAAACCAAGCCCATCTGCAACTTCAACAAGAACAACGTGGGAAGCTCAATAGAAACCTCGTTATCATTGTGACCATTGCCATTATTGTGGCGCTAGCGTTGCTGTTGCCTCGACAGCAACAAAGCTCTCCGCCGCCGTCTGACCCTGCGGCAGAAAGCTCACCTTCTGAGGCACTTCCTACTCCCACCTCTACGAACCGTGAATCTGCTCCTGAGAACGTCGTAACATCAGACATGCCAAATAATAAGCCAGAAATTGCAGTTCTCGAGACCCCGAAATTAGAACCCGAGTCGGAGCCGGAGCCAGAGCAGGAGCTAGAGTCGGAGCCAGAAGCGAAGCCTAAACCGGAACTCAAGCCTTTACCCGAACCTGTCTCCGCACAAGTTCCTGTCCAAGAGCCTCCCAAACCTCAAGCTCCATCAAAACCTCTCTCAACCGACCCAATTCGTCTTGAAATTGAGGCAACGGAGTTAACATGGGTTGTCGTCCAAGCTGATAATGCCAGTCCACTAGAAGCCCTCCTACAACCGAGTCAAAGGGGAAATTGGGAAGCCAAACAACAGTTTACCTTAACTTTAGGAAATGCTGCAGGTGTTGTGGTTAGACTTAATGGAGAAACTCGAGGCCCATTTGGAAAGCCAGGTGAAGTCGTACGTGAAGTCGTCATTAAGCCATAAGAGACTCTTTGACAATAAGCGAAAATTGATAGGTGATGCCTACACAGCGTGCCGCTAATTTTTCCGCACATGCTAAGAAGATAATATTGTTTGAGAAATGGTTCTTCCTTATCAAATGTCTCTATTCCAGATGCCCTAACCCACAATCGCTGGAAGCTCCATGACTACTAAAACTAGACCTTGTTTCCACGTCTATAGAGTTCGACTGATCTGGAGGGACATAGATGGGCTAGGGAGTTCACATGTTTCGATCGTTTAAGGCAAAGAGTTGGCCTATTTATTAATGGGGATACCAAGGTTTGGCAAAAATCAGAACGTCTATAGCAGGTCCGTCTTACCCTGGCCTGGCTTCAATTTGTTAAGCGAGAACATAGCCTTACGAATAGCTGTATTCGTCATTGTCTTTTTACAATTCTTGGTGACGTTTGCCATCGCGCTCCCACCAGAACGTCAGCCTCTCAAACCACGAGTTCCTATTCAACAACGTGCGCACTATAGAAACTTACAGACTCCCATGTACCCAAATGCTAAAGCCGCACCAGAAGAACTCGTAGAAGAGGGAAAGAAAATTTACCATCGTATTTGTGTCAACTGTCATGGAGAAGGTGGGAAAGGAGACGGCATTTCATCAGGTTTTCTACCTATACTCCCACGGGACTTTACAAATTGCCAATTTCAACGAAAGAGGACGGACGGAGAATTGTATTATGTGATTAAATTTGGCAGCTGGCCGATGCCACCAATGATTCCCTCAATCACAGAAGATGAGGCCTGGACTGTGATCCCCTACCTGAGGACTTTCTGCCCTTCATAGATCCAGAATTCTATTTAATTGACGTTTTAATTAAATATTTCTAATACTTACGTAAGAATGGCCTGTTTTCTTGACACCACAAAAAAATGGTTGATATATTGAAGAGGTTGTATTGTCCGCACCACTTCAGCAGTCTCTACCCCCCTGACAGCAAATAGAGTGGTGGAGTTTATTTTGCTAACGTTGGTTCTATTTTTTAATGTTTTAAGGAGGTCTTCATGAAGCTCTTTTTTCGTGCTACTGTGTTTTTGACTGCAGCTCTTTTCCTTTCTGCTGGCATGGCCATTGCCGGTGCTGAAAAGGACCCTCTCAAATCTCGGGTTCCAGCTGACAAAAAAGCTGCAGCCAAGAAATTAAAAACCGAATTGTACAAAAAGTCAGCAAAGGCCTCGCCTGAGATCATTGCCGAAGGAAAGGCAATCTTTGAAGGAAAAGGTACCTGCGTGAACTGTCATGGAGCAAAGGGTGATGGGAAAGGCCCAGCTGGTGCAGTATTAAATCCTGGACCTCGTGATTTCACCAACTGTAAATTCCACAAAAAACGGAAAGATGGTGAATTATTCTGGATCATTAAGCATGGCAGCCCTGGAACGGGTATGGTTTCATTAAATCCAAGCGCCATTAATGATGAGGAAACATGGAAAGTCATTGCATACGAGAGAAGCTTTTGTGAGAAATACAAAAAGAAGTAACGTAGGAACATCATAAAAGAAATACTGTTCGTTCACTATTTCTTTTATTGAAACTACATACTAACCCCTAAAACCCCGCCCAGCCTTTGGTTGGGCGGGGTTTTTTACTAAGACGACATCCTCCGAGTACAGACAGCCTATCTATGTTGACAGGTCTTGAATCCCTTAACTAGACTGCATCAAGGGTTTTTATTCATCTCACTCTGACAAGGGAGTACATAAGTCGTATGGCTAAATCTAAAGCACGCTCACTGGATGAGGACAAACAAATCTTACGCAAGAAGGTTACAGAAACTGTGGCGAATGCTGATGATTCAAAAAGTACTCCAGCAATACGAGCTCTGCGGAAACGCTTGAAACGTGTCCAACGAAAAGTCCGTAGCGTGAAAGCTAGGGAGGCAAAGGCTAACCCAAAGAAAGCAGTCGCAGCAGAATCATAAGTACGGGCATAGTCGCTGCAAAGCTACGATAGGCCCGAGTCTTACAGATATCGTTAAGGAAGGATAATCCAATGAGTAATGAAGCGATAGATTCTCAAGAAGAACCAGAATCCATAGAGGCTGAAGCTGACCAATTAGAGGTCAGCGATGAATTAGTGGACGAAGTTGCTGATTCTGTCACCGCAGAAGATGAGACGGCTCCCATAGAAGCTAATGCAGCTGAAGAGGAGCTTGAAGAGGAAGAGGAGTTCGAAGAAGAAAAAGTCAAAGATGAAATCGATATTCAGATTGACTTACTTCAAGACACAGATTGGGTTGTCCGCCAAGAAGCCGTCATCACCCTAGGAGAAATGGGTGACGATCGCTGTATTGAACCACTCGTCCGATGTTTGCGTGATGGAGATTGGCAAGTACGAGAAGCCGCGGTTGAAGCCGTTGCGATGATTGGCTCCCCTGCTGTCGAAATGTTGCTCCGGTATGTACGAGATTGGGATTCACGAAAGTACGCGATTAAAACCATGGGGAAAATCAATGACGAGCGAGTTCTTGATCCATTGATTTCAATGCTGAAAAATGACGAGTTTAAAGATGATGCAACCCGGGCACTTTCTGAGCTTGGACAACCAGCAGTAGAAAAACTCATCGTGGCCTTAGAGGACAAGGATGAGTTTGTCCGTAAGCAATCAATTATCGCGTTGGGAGAGATTAAAGACGCTTCAGCGGTGGAACCACTTATCGAAAACCTCAAAGATGAAGACTGGTGGATTCGTTTAACCTCTGCGGCTGCATTGGAAAAAATTGGCGATCCTCGTGGACGGGATGCAGTCAAACCACTGCTAAAAGACCCTGATGTCGTGGTACAAATGCGAATTGAGCGAATGTTAAGTGCGTGGAAAAAGCAACCCGTAAGTGCGTAGAAACGACCATTTACGAAAAACGAGCTTTAGGGACCATCGCGCAGGTCTTTCTCTTCGGAGAACTCTTCGGAGAAAATTTACGGAAGCAGGTCATTGAGCCTTGCTTGCACCTTATCAAAGATTTCTCGTGACACGCCTTCACCTTCGGCAAGTCGCTCCTGCGCTTGAAGTATTTCGTGCATAATTTCTTCGATATGCTTCCCGTTACGTTTGTCCTCTTGGCCAACCTTGGCTTTGCCTAAGTGTTCAAAGGCTAAGCCTAATTCATTTGAGGCACTTTCATATTGATGGTTGAGAAATTGCGATTTTCCCTCAAGCAATCGCTCCTTCGCCATCAGATATTCCTTTTGTAAAGACACCCCTTGATCTAACCCAATGGTTTGCTCAAGGACCTCACCAGATAAATCTCGTAACTTCTGCTTCACCTCATCAGGGCGTTGCCCAGTATAGTATCCCAATCCGAAAACCACCGCGAACACAACAAGAAGAAATAACATCTTCACAAGACACCCCCACATTACAGGGTAGAAACTAATCTGAAACTATCAGCAATTGAGGCCAAAACACATAGGGCCCAGAAAGACCTAATAGTGATTCTTTTCATAGAAGTATGCCCTCGGCTAGCAAGTTCAAGAGTGCCATCCTGGAAAAGACTCTGAACCCAATCAAGGGTTAGCTCTGGATTGGTCTGGGATATAACTCGGTCAAGACGAAGTAGGCTTAGGCATGTCCCACAGGTTGGTCATCACTTGATTGGGCAAGCGATGCCACAACAGCATACCGTTCACCAACAATACGGGCAACACGATTCATGTGTTGCGCCAAATCTTTGGCTTCTTGTGGTTGAAGATCTCGCTGGAATTGAGGATGGATTCCCCACCATGTATCGACTTCTTCACCAGAGATTTTGGACATGACCCGAACGAGTTTAATAGTTTGCCCTCCATCAGGTAACTCGTTCGAAGCAGTCGAAGCAGAGCTAGAGGCTTTATCTGGAGGAGTGGGAACAACAACATCCGAAGCCGTGGAAGAAGGTGGATTCGTAGCATCCTCAAAAAGCTTCGTTAATGCAGGGATCACAGAACTGGCACAGAGAAAAGCTGCGGACGTCAACCCCTCGCTACCAGAAGCACCCATCTTGCTGGCAACCCGGACAGCAAATGCTTGAAAAAATGCATCTCGTTCTTTGCTCTGTTCAGTGACCACAAATTTGTATTGTTCAAAGATCTGCCGACTTTCAGCCACCGTTTTCCCAACCGCGAACGTCACTTCCATTTCATCCACTTCTGTCGCACTGAGATTGGGAGCCAAAGCCTTTCGTAACTGTGCCGTCACAGAATCTTCCAAACTATTCATAAACTCTGGTTGATCTTGGATCGGAATGTGAAAGGCCGACAGCCGATCAACCAAACTAAACTGTACCCGCAGAAACTCCAAATATACTTCCCACTCTTGATTGCGATTCAGCTTCAACGAACGTTGTTGATCAGTTCGCTTCATTAACGACACGGATTCACGAGCGACTCCGAGCATCGTATTCGCAAGATCTTTCAATATCGGTTCATATGCTTCAGTCTGTTTCATGAATTTATCCTAAATCCTAAGATTAAAAAGAGAATTATACCCTATACTTTCAAGGTCTGTCCAAGCCACCGTCTCATGGATAAGGCAACATTGCAACCCCAAAACCCTTATGCTATACACGCCAATAGACAAGGCAGGTTTCTCATCACTCGTGACCCCTGTCTTAGACAAGCCAGACAGAACCCTTATATAATTCTCCAAAGGCAAGTCATAGTTCACCAAAATTAGGGATCCTCTGCCGTTCAAGACCGACGCCTTTTTCTAAATACAGGATTTTCTAGACTTTTATGGATTCGATAGTACCTGCCCCAAAACTATATGTCTTGAAGCGTCCTGCCGTAGAAGCTCCAACACCCACGTTGTCACTGAACTATGCTGATGAATTAAATCCTCAACAGTTAGCCGCAGTCGAAGCCGTTGATGGCCCAGCATTAGTCATTGCCGGGGCCGGAAGCGGAAAAACTCGAACTCTGGTCTATCGAGTCGCTCGCCTCATTGACTTAGGGATTTCTCCCGCCTCGATCCTCCTACTTACCTTCACGCGTAAGTCTGCACAAGAAATGCTCGATCGAGTCGGATATATAATTGGGAGCCGAAGTGAACAAGTCGCGGGAGGCACCTTCCATTCCGTGGCAAATATTTTATTACGACGGTATGGAAAATCTGTGGGTCTCGAACCAGGCTTCACCATACTTGATCGTGGAGATTCCGAGGATCTCATCAATCTCCTTCGAGGACAACTGGGGTTCAATGATATGGGGAAACGGTTTCCACGAAAGCGTACCATTGCTGACATTTACAGCAAGAGCGCCAATACGCTTGTCCCAGCAGAAGACGTTCTACTCAACGATTACGCACACTTTGGTGAGTTCTTAGGTGAACTCATCAAGCTACAGCAAGCTTATGAATCAGCTAAACGGCAACGACAACTCGTGGATTATGATGATTTATTAGTGAAACTTCGTGAACTTCTGCACACCGATGAAACCGCTCGCCACAACATTTCTCAAATATTTCGCTATATCTTAGTTGATGAATATCAAGATACAAATCGCCTGCAAGCTGATGTCGTACGAAACTTAGCAGCTACTCATGACAATGTCATGGTCGTTGGAGATGACTCCCAATCAATCTATGCCTTTCGAGGCGCGACATTCCGCAACATCATGGAGTTTCCTGACCTGTTTCCCAACACAGCCATCTACAAGCTAGAAGAAAATTACCGCAGTACTCAGCCAGTACTGCAATTGGCCAATCACATCATTGCCAATGCTCCAGAGAAATACAGTAAAGAACTCTTCACCAAAAAGCTCGAAGGACCGCTCCCAGTCCTGGTCCAAGCCTCTGGCGAAAATGCCCAATCACGGTTTATTGCCCAAAAAATCTTGGA
>JBMYWX010000141.1:0-8256 GCA_049607825.1 Nitrospirales bacterium | reverse complement strand
ATCATCAATTGTTTTTCCAATTAACTGATATTGCCCAAAACTCCCTGCCAGAAATAAATGTGTATGTCCACCAGAAACAACCAATAATACTGAATTTCGTGGAAACTCAGGCTGTTCAATCCAGGTTGAGGCCAAATGGCCTTTCAAGTGATTGACGGCAAGCAGTGGGATATTCAGAGAATAGGCAAGAGCTTTTCCAAAGTTCACTCCAACCAGCAAGGCACCGGCAAGACCAGGGCCGTTTGTCACGGCTATAGCGCTTAAGTCTTTGAGAGAAATGTGTGCCTGATCCATGGCCGTGGAAACGATCGCCTCAATGGTCTCGATATGGCGACGTGAGGCCAGTTCTGGCACAACGCCTCCATACGCTGCATGGACATCAACTTGGGAGTCCAACACATTCGCTAGAACGCGTCCATCCGGCGTAACCACTGCGGCTGCCGTTTCATCACAAGATGTTTCAATGCCGAGAATAGGACCTTGAGTAGCTGTCATTCCATTTTTCCCAAAATTACTATTCCCCCTAGCATGAAACACATTTATAACAAGAAGCTTGGGGCATTACACTTGAAATTTGATTATATAGGAAATGTTCCTAATTCCTCATCAAACACAACGACCCTCAGAATCAATGATTCTGAGGGTCGTATATATCTTCAAACGTGATATCAGATTCTTGTTTATACGCTAGCCATAGCTTCTTCTTCAATGAAGGCAGGCTCTTGTTCATTCATGACAACCTTCAGCTTCCGAGCCTCTTTAAAGCGACCTCTAATAAGTTCTTCAGAAAGAGGATCGCCCAAACGTTTCTGTATGGTTCGCCTCATGGGCCTAGCTCCATATTGCGGATCATACCCTTCAGTGATAAGCCACTGCTTCACTTCATCACTCACATCTAATTCAATATCTCGCTCTGCCAGGCGAACATTCAATTCATTGATCAAAATGTCAACAATCGTCACCAAATGAGTCTTATTCAATTGATGGAAAACAACGAAATCATCAATACGATTTAAAAACTCTGGACTGAAGTTTCGTTTCAGTTCACTCATGACTTCACCTTGAAGTCGATTTGTCTGAGCAGATTCTTCTTCTTTTTGAAAACCAAGAGACACGCCTTTTTGAATCAATTTGGTTCCCAAATTTGAAGTCATCACCAATATCGTATTTTTAAAGTCAACTTTTCGTCCTAAGCTATCTGTCAATACGCCATCATCTAACACCTGTAGCAGCACATTGAAAATGTCGGGATGAGCTTTTTCGATCTCGTCGAATAGCACAACTGAGTAAGGACGTCGTCGAACTTTCTCTGTTAGCTGTCCACCTTCTTCGTAGCCAACATACCCTGGAGGCGCACCAAAAAGACGAGAACTTGTAAACTTCTCTTGGTATTCAGACATATCAATACGGACAAGAGAGTCTTCGGTATTAAATAAGAATTCGGCCAATGCTCTCGCCAGTTCCGTCTTCCCCACACCAGTAGGTCCAAGAAAGATGAAGGAACCAATTGGCTTCTTTGCTTCTTTCAGCCCAGCTCTTGACCGACGAATAGCACGAGAAATAGCAGAAATAGCTTCTTCTTGACCCACAACCCGTTTATGAAGAAAATCCTCCATATGTAATAGCTTCTCAGATTCTTCTTCCTCAAGTTTAAAGAGAGGAATACCTGTTATCTTTGAGACCACAAATCCAACATCATCTCCAGTAATCACTGGCTTATTTTGCTCTTGATTCTTTTTCCAGTCCCGCTTGGCATCATCAAGTAACTTTCTCAACCGTTCTTCTTCTTCTCTAAATTTGACAGCATCTTCAAAGTTCTGGACACCAATGGCCACTTCTTTTTCACGGGCAACACGTTTGAGCTCTTGTTCTAGTGATTTTAGTTCGGGAGGTAAAGCATATGACTGCAGCTTTGCCCGAGAACCTGTCTCATCAATCAAATCAATCGCTTTATCTGGCAAGAACCGGTCAGTAATATAACGATCTGTGAGCTTCACGGCTTCAGTCACCGCCTCATCGGTATACTCCACTCCATGATGCTCTTCATAACGATCGCGAAGTCCTTGAATAATTCGAATTGTTTCCTCAACGGAAGGTGGTTGCACGTAAATTGGTTGAAACCGCCGTTTGAGGGCACCATCTTTTTCAATGTGTTTTCTGTATTCATCTAAAGTAGTTGCCCCAATACACTGAATCTCTCCACGAGACAGTGCCGGTTTGAGCATATTGGCTGCATCAATAGATCCTTCAGCTGCGCCAGCTCCGACTAAGGTGTGCAATTCATCAATAAATAAGATGATATTGCCAGCTTGAGAGATTTCCTTCATGACAACTTTGAGTCGTTCCTCAAATTGGCCACGATATTTTGTTCCAGCAACCAAGGAACCAAGATCTAATGCAATGACTCGACGATTAAGCAAATTATCTGGAACATCCATGGAGACAATTCTCTGCGCTAACCCTTCAACGATAGCCGTCTTTCCTACACCGGACTCGCCAATTAGGGCAGGGTTATTTTTTGTTCGTCGGCTCAGAATCTGAAGCACTCGCTCAATTTCATCCTGTCTACCTATCACAGGATCTAGAGAAGCCTCCTGAGCTAATTGAGTCAGATCTCTTCCAAATTCATCTAACGCAGGAGTACTGCTTTTCTTATCTCGTTCGCGGGATCCTGACTTTCGTAAAAACGTGACGGTGAGCTGTCGAGCGGTAAGCAGATTTGCCCCAAGGCTGCGAAGTACCTTTCCTCCAATACCTTCTTCTTCTCGAAGAAGTCCGAGTAATAGGTGCTCACTACCAATATGGTTATGTCCAAGAAGACGGGCTTCTTCAACTCCATATTCAATAACTTTTTTGACACGAGGACTGAATGGAATTTCCCCAAATGTGACAGTCGTTCCACCACCTGGTAAATTTCGTTCGATTTCTAAACGAATTTGTTCAGGAGAGAGTCCCATTTTTTTAATGATCATCAAGGCAATACCATCAGACTCACGAAGAATTGCCAAAACCAAATGTTCAGTTCCTAAATAATCATTTTGATGCCGTTCAGCTTCTTCTCTCGCAAGAATGATTATTTTGCGACCTCTATCAGTGAATCGTTCGAACATTTTTCCTCCGTTCTCTCACACCATTTTAGATAAAAGGTGTGTTCGAGGAGCACGGTTAAACTACAACCCACCTCACATAACTGCTTATAAAGTCAGTCTATCCACGGAATAGTAAAACTGTCAAGACGAAAGTACAGAACAAAGACGTTAAAGAGGTGAAATTACACCTACACATTCTACATAAAACCCGCCATGAAACATTAACCTAAACTAGGCAATAATTTCCCATTGATATAAACACTTGCCTTCCAACGACCAAATTACTAACATCTCCACCTTAAAACTATTAACATTCATCCTACCTTTACATTTACCTTCTGGATTATCAGTGCAAACAATTGGAATTCTTACCAAACCTCAATCGGATAATATCCATCCAGTCTTAACAACAATTGTTGAATGGCTCGAGACTCAGGGAAAAGTTGTCATCCTCGATACCCCTACCAAAGAAGAACTCCGCACGAATACAAAAAATACTCAACGAACACAAATCTCACAAGAAGCTGACTTGTTATTGGTGTTAGGTGGAGATGGGACCATATTACATGCAGCTCGCTTAGTTGAAAAGCGCTCCGTTCCGATCCTCGGGGTGAATATTGGTGGATTGGGATTTCTGACAGAAACAACACTAGAACGAATTTATGATTCCCTGACGCAGATATTTTCTGGAGACTATATCCTTGAGAAACGACTCATGCTCCACGCAACAATTCAACGAGGGCAAGAAATTATTGGTGAAAGTCCAGCACTCAATGATGTCGTGGTGAACAAGAGCCATTTAGCACGAATGATCTCAACCACCGTGTCTATCAATAATTCCTTTATGACAAACCTCCGAGGAGATGGATTAATCATTGCCACTCCAACTGGCTCCACTGGGTACTCGCTTTCAGCCAATGGCCCGATCCTTGACCCTTCCCTTGATGTATTTATTATGAATCCTATCTGTCCTCACACCCTCTCTCATCGTCCCTACATTGCCCCGAGCCACGCATTCATCTCAATCACACTGACTAGCCAGGAAAACGCCATCGCCACACTCGACGGACAGGTCGGGTTTGAAATACAGTCAGGTGACGTGGTGAATATCCGGGCAAGCAAGCACCAGGCCCAACTCATTCGATTCCCAGGACGGAGCTACTATGATGTCCTTCGAAATAAACTAAAATGGGGCGATGGCTAACGATTGGAATAGAATGACTAGGGCTTCAGGGATGAGGTACCTAAGATTCTGAATAGCTTAAGCCGTTGAGAAAACATTGCTGTCAGAGATCTCTTAACAAGATTGAGTCATAGCGCACATTCAGGGCAAGTCGCTGGTTCCTGGTCAGCCCAGAACTCTGAAGCCGTAAGAGGAAAAACCTGATCGCATTGATCACAATAGCGAATCTCAAAATACGCTTCACCATTTTCATGAATTTCACAGGGGAGCAGAAGATCTATTGGGTCAAACCCAAGGGTCTTTCCATTGGCAAACTTGACCACAGCCAATCGAATATTAAAGGTCTCAAAGACACCCTCTTGGCCTTTATATCGCTCATCATGACCTAACACATAGACCGGCTGGCCTTTACGTTTGACACGTAAGTCTTTTAATGTGCGTTGTGTTTCTGTTGAACAGCCAAACTCATTATTAGCAGTTGTTTCAGTAGCCATCATTCTTTCACCAATCCTGCGATAGATAGACAAGAACCTACAGACATGCTTCAAATTGGCTTGTAGCATGCCCTGAGAAAAGAGGTCAAGAACCTCCAATTATACGCGAAACGTCGTTGAGAGCTGAATAATCAAAGGAGCAGCCATGGAAAAACTCATTATTTATCAAAAGCCCACCTGTTCAACCTGCCGGCAAGTCATCAAGCTTGCAGAGGCCAGCGGGAAACCGTATGAAGCTATCAATTATTACGAAAAACCATTTTCTAAAGCCAAACTCAAAGGCCTCTTAAAAAAAGGAGAGATTTCGGCTAAAGAGATTTTGCGAACAAAAGAGGACATCTACAAAATCCGCAAGGCAGAAATTGTGACTATGAAAGAAGATGACCTCATTGCACTCATGATCGAACATCCCGACCTCATTCAACGACCACTCGTTGAAAAAGGTGAGCAGGTCATCATGGCTAGGCCACCTGAAACGTTGCACAACATCTTGTAGTCCCTGAGAGTCACCGAGGAGGCGACGGCTCAGACGGAAAGGCAGCATGGTCCTGCTTTAAGAACTGGTAGGCTTCAATAACCTTACGGAGTTCGGGCTCAGAGCTGCGATCTCCCTTGCGTACATCTGGATGGATCTTCTTGATTTGCTGACGAAAGGCCCGAGTCACGGCTGACATTGGGCTCCCAAATTCTAATCCCAAGGCAGAATAGGCTTCACCAGCTGAATTGATCTCACCCTTCGCTTCAGTCGGGTCCCCACCGCCGCCACCTGCCGCCTTGAAAAAATTAAAGAGATTGATCTTTTTACGACGTCGACGTGGACGTTGCCGAATTTCACTATCAAACTCATCAAACCGATCCTCTATGAACTCTAGCCGAGACTCTAAACGTTGGGCTGCATGAAATTCACAGATTTCCTCTATGTCGCCCTCAAGGAGATTCACCATCCGATCAACTTCTGCTAACCCTTCTTCCAAACGAGGAAAGTCATCAATTCGTTCCTGAAACACCGTATCAATGGCAAAATCTAAACTTTCCTCAGTTTTCACCCGTAATTCTGCAATCCGGCGATTCATGCCAGCCACAAATTTCTGCCGATTTCTTTCATTTAAAGCCATAAATTCAATACTTCGCCTTTGGCTTTCACCTTGTACATTGAAAATTGTCAAGTATCTTAACATATTCAATTTGCGGCATTCTGCCTGTCATAAAGCCTTCTTTTCCGTCAAACCTTGAATTGCCCAGAGTCTAGCCGCATGGTAAGGTTCCTCCTCATTTTGTCATATTGAACTTTGCTGCATACATTCATTATTTTTCCACTTGCATTTCGTAAGGAGGTACTCATGAGGACAGTCGTGCTACTTACCGGAATCTGTATAATGATGACCTTAGTCAGTGCTAATTTCGCATTGGCCATCAACCCGACCGGCTACGGACAGGCCGGAGGTGAGTTTGATATTCGCGTGAAGCGTGTGCCGAGGTCCGAACTAGCGGCAGCCAAAAAGATGAAACCTCCATTTGAAGCCACCCCGGAAATCTTGGCAGAAGGCAAAAAGATTTTCCTAGGTCCTGGTGGTTGTATTAGTTGCCATGGTCCGGAAGGAAAAGGTGATGGCGGGGCAGCAAGCAATCTCCCCATTCAACCACGAGATTTCACGAATCCCAAATTCAAGAAATACCGCTCACTAGGTGAACTCATGTGGGTACTCAAAAATGGCAGCATGGGACAATCAGGAAAAGTACCAGGAACTGGCATGCTCCCTGTCGTACAACCCAAGGGATTTATTTCTGAGACCGATGGATGGAAAGTGCTCCTGTACGAACGGAGCTTAGGGGAAAAGAAATAATGACTCTGCTCTGACGACAAGCTCCCTCTTGCCACGTGTAAGAGGGAGCAACCCCAAAGCTTCACTCCTCACCACCAACGAAAACAATCTTGTGCGTTCTCATCATCCTCAACAAGAAAGTCATGACTCATGAGTGAGCAGCCAACAGATCCAAAAGCCAACCAGCTAATTCACGAGACAAGTCCGTATTTGCTTCAGCATGCGTACAATCCAGTGGATTGGTACCCATGGAATCACGAAGCCTTGACCCGGGCTAAACACGAAAATAAACCCATCCTACTCTCTATTGGCTATTCTGCATGCCATTGGTGTCATGTCATGGAACATGAATCATTTGAAAACAATGAGATTGCCAGCCTCATGAATGCACATTTCATCAACATTAAAGTTGACCGTGAGGAGCGGCCAGATCTTGATGAAATTTATATGCAAGCCACGGTAGCAATGAATCAGGGACACGGGGGATGGCCCATGACGGTCTTCCTCACACCTGATCAAGAACCTATTTTTGCAGGCACCTACTTTCCACCGACTGACAAGTGGGGTCGCCCCGGGTTTTCCACGGTTCTTCAAAATATCGCTGCGGGGTGGGAAAAAGATCAAGAAAGTATAACAAAACAAGCCACACGGTTTACCAGTCGACTCCGTGATTCTATTCGCGTGACCTCACCCATGACAGTAGGACAAACAGAAATTGAAACAGCTATTGAACAATATACAAAAGACTTTGACCCCACTCACGGTGGATTTGGGCAAGCCCCCAAATTCCCTCCGGCAACGGGGTTGTCATTTCTGCTTCGTCAATATCATCAAAGCAACGATGAGCCTACGCTCCGCATGGTCAAAAAAACCTTAGATGCCATGGCTGGCGGTGGGCTCTACGACCACATTGGGGGGGGATTTGCCCGTTATTCCACCGATGACCGGTGGCTCGTCCCTCATTTTGAAAAAATGCTGTATGACAACGCACTCCTGGCTCACACCTATGTCGAAGCCTATCAAGTCACTCAGGATGAGCAATATCGCCGCATCGCCACCGAAACACTGGACTATATCCTCCGGGAAATGACATCTGCCGAAGGGGGTTTTCACTCAGCTACCGATGCTGACTCAGAAGGAGTAGAAGGAAAATTCTTTGTCTGGTCACCACAACAAATTCGCGCTGTGATTCCGAACACAGAAGACGCCAAACAGTTTTGTGCGTACTACGACATCACCGACGAAGGGAACTGGGAGCATCAGAGCATCCCTAATACCCCTAAGACCTTGGAACAGGTCGCGACAGAATTAGACTGCTCGCCAGAAGATCTGTGGGCCACGATTGAACGTGTTCGGCCCATGGTCTATCAAGCTCGCCTTCAAAGAGTTCCACCTGGCTTAGATGACAAAATCATTACAGCCTGGAATGGCATGATGATTAGGGCAATGGCAGAAGCCTCACGCGTATTCGGACACCAACGGTATCTTGATGCAGCCACAAGAGCAGCAGATTTTTTATTGACCACACTCGCACAACCCGGTAATCGACTACTGCGAA
The DNA here is from genome assembly GCA_049607825.1 of Nitrospirales bacterium. GTDB lineage: Bacteria > Nitrospirota > Nitrospiria > Nitrospirales > UBA8639 > JAGQKC01. The sequence continues at coordinate 109 of JBMYWX010000141.1, read as the reverse complement.
CCTATCGAAAAGGTAAGGCCCACCTTAATGCTTGCCTGGAAGACTATGCCTATCTCGCAGAGGCGCTCATTGACTTGTACGAAGCTGGAGCATCGGAACGATACCTCCA
>JBMYWX010000140.1:0-8307 GCA_049607825.1 Nitrospirales bacterium | reverse complement strand
TGGATCTTTCTCGAATACCCACGTAGGGTCAGCAGGGAGGGTCAGCCATGACCCGCTCTGCATCTCATTCTCAAGTTGACCGGGGGCCCATCCAGAGTAACCCATAAAGGCTCTAAATTCTTCATGCAGAGATGGTTGTTCTAAGATTCGTTCAAGGGTTTGAACGTTTCCTCCTAAATAGACGCCATCCACCACGTGATGGGTGTCGATGGGTTCTTCTGGAACTCGATAGAGTATGAGTAAACTGTTTTTTTGGACAGGGCCTCCTGTGAATACCTGATGGCGTTGTCCTTCTATAATGGGAATTTGCGGTAGTACTTCGGTGATGTTGATTTCAGTAGGTCGATTAATGACAACACCTAGAGCACCTTCTTGTCCGTGCTCGCATAACAAGATGACGGTTTGCCGAAAGTTTGGGTCTCGTAATGCCGGAGTGGCAATAAGAAAAATCCCTTTTCCTAATTCAGTTCCCATAGGCTCATCCTACAGTGACTGTTCTACAGGTTCAAGAGGGAGAGAGGGTATCTAGGTAGATAGATAATTATGCGCCATTTATAGGTTATGAGGCCGGATGATTATAATGAACGTAACCTAAGTGACGATTGAGATCTGAGGCGCCTCTACTTGAGGAGAAGAGGCGTTTGGTTGTTTCTCAGGGTTGATTGGAGGAACTCGCTCTGCTGTGTTGGTTGAATCAGTAGGTGTTTCATTGGAATCTTGTGACGGTTGGATCGTTTGAGTAGATTGAAGAAGTGATTCTAGAAACTCTTGCTGGATTTGCTTAAAGATTGATGGTGCTGAATCTGTTGATTCATCGTCATCTTCAAGCGAGGACATGAGTGTGGTGGCAAGCGTTGGTAAGCGATTGACAAGTTTCTCAGGATTAATTTTAAATTGCTCTTGGGTGTCACGTATCTTTTCAAGAATTTGTTCAAGAGTGTCTACTGGCTTAGGCTCTGATTGCTCTCTTTTTGAAGCCTCATTCAACTCTGTCCTTTCCTGGCCCACAACTCTGGTGGACTGTGTGGCAATAGAGACTGTGGTTGATTGGCGAACAAAAAGTGCAGCTTGTGACAAGGTGCCTAGGTTTCCTAGCGATGCAGCGGTTTGAGTGGCTCCTTTAGTGTTTCCAGCCGCCAAGTCTTGGAAAATACTATTAGCAGACTTCAGGAAATCTTGAATGTCTGCCTGCTCTTGTTCATTGAGATCCCCTTCAACAAATAAGTTGAAATTCTGTTGAATTGATGTACTAAATTCTTTCTCCCGGAAGCTGAGAGCGTGTCCTTCAGAGAATCCTTGAAATGTATAGGTGTCTAATGACGTATTGACGGCTGACCCTGACGAAAGTGAGACGCGGTCACCTTCAGCTGTGACCACGCTAAAGCTTGTATTTGTTAAGGTCTGTGATCGAGCTTGAAGGTGATCGGTACTGGACGTGAAAGTTGGGCTTTGCGAAATAGGCTGAAATATAGGAATGTGACTCACTGCCTGGGATATTGAAGACATTCGATTCTCCTAAGTTCTTCAAGGTTCTGAGAGATATTGTCACTATGGTATCGGTCTTGAGTAGGTAAATCTTAACCGTAAAGACGGAGCTCAAAACGTCTGTGAATTGGGGAAAATATTAGGGGAATTGCCTCAAGCCTGGCTTCACGTCAATATCGCGCTAAGACCTATCTTGTGTACTGTGTAGCACAGAACTGAGGAGAATGAGGGTGTTGAAGTGAGAAGAATTTAGGTGCGGTAGTCTTTGAATTCTGCTGTGGCGTCAGGTAGTTTAAAAAACGCGCGCATTTGATTCTTGAGGGTTTCTCTTGCGCTTTCATCCCCAAGGTTTAAGCGATATTCATTGATGACCATGGTTTTAACCCCACCTGGTCCATTCCATTCATTCCAGCAATCTAGACATACATTTTTCTTGATCTCTTGCTCCAGCTTTCCTAAAAATAGATTATCCGTCATCATCTCTGCGGTTTTTTCACATTTGAGGCAAGAAATTTCTGACATATGGGTCATTGCTCCTTACACGAAGAATGGTCATTGAAAGCGTTAAAATACTAATGCATGAATCCTATCACACCTTATTGCTGAAGGAAAAGTAAGTGAAAGAGGAAAAGAAGTTATGATTGTGGCAGGTATTGATATAGGCACCTTAACCTGTCGACTGTTAATTGCTGAGATATTGTCAGGCGGGTTCTTGAGAGAGATCGATTCAGATCGACGAATATTGCGATTAGGGGAAGGTGTAGACCAGGCGCATCTACTGAAAACCGAGGCGATGAATAGGGTTATTGAGGTGTTGAGTGAGTGGCAGGAAACAATTACCGTTCATTCAGTAGAGGCAACAGTCGTGGTGGCAACCAGTGCTGTTCGGGAAGCGACAAACCAACAGGAATTTTTGAACTGTGTATGGCAGAGGACCGGACTTCAAATAGAAGTCTTGAGCGGTGAAGAAGAAGCTCGTCGTTCTTTACTGGGAATTGATTTTGGGTTGTCAATTCGGAGCGATAATATACTAGGCCTGGATATTGGAGGCGGAAGTACTGAATTATTTCGAACCGTTAGAGAGGGAGGAGCTGTTGCTGCTTCTCTTGATTGGGGAGTTGTTCGGTTGACCGAGCGGTATTTCCAGTCTGATCCACCCAGTGAGCATGAGGTCAATGTTGCCGAACATTGTATTCGTAGGGATATTCAGAAAATTCAATCAATGTTTGGTGAATTGACAGACATGATGCTTGTCGGAACAGCAGGTACCGTGACGACCTTAGCTGCGATGGCGCAAGAGTTAGCGATGTACGAACCTTCGCGTATCCATAATTACTCATTATCTCTTGAAAAGATTCATGAGCTAGAAAATGTAATACTTGCATGCACAGCAGCCGAGCGTTCCCGGCTTCCCGGTCTAGAAGCTGGGCGAGAAGGCGTTATCGTCGCCGGTACCATCATCCTGCGAACGATAATGGAAACCTTTGGGTTCGAGCATTGCCACGTGAGCGATTATGGATTGCGAGAAGGAATTATCGTAGACCTATTCAAAAGAAATGTTGTGTGAAGATGTAAAACATTTGAATTTTTATGACCGTAATTATCGTTGGGTATACCAGCGAAAACCTTTGGATTCTTGATAGGTGGGACGATGAATCTTTGCCCCTGGTTTTTCGAGCATGAGCACTTTAAAGTCCCAAAGTCCAAACCATGCTGGATCAAGTACACTATGGTAGTGAAGTCCGGTTAGCTTGGGCAACGTTTCACCAAGAGACTGTTTGAGCTCATCTTGTGTGTATGCACGAACAGAAAAAGGTTGTTTAAGAGCGGAACAAATCCGACGGATTGCATAGGCGGCACCAGTACAGAGAACTTGGGTATCTCCTGATATACTCAGAAGTTGAGGTAACGCACAGTATTGTTCCCGAAACCCAAGGCCTCGTGCTGCATGACGCATATGCGAATATTGGACTTCATATTCTGTATGTCCAGGTAATTTTACTGGTTCTGGATAGCCTGTCTCGATTCCAAATTCTATCATGATGGCATGGCCACCTGGCTTGAGGACGCGCCAGGCTTCCATAAGAAACGATAGTGCTCCATAGTTAAAGATGACTTCCTCTGGAAAAGGCTTATCCAAGGGCAAATGCAGTTGGCGAATAAGATCGAGGGCTGCTTGATGCTGAGGCGTGGTTCCCGCTTGCGTTTCCAGCTCTTTAGCAGACAATTGAACGGGGGTCATATCCGCCAAGTTTTCATTATCGATAATGAGGTCAACACTTTCATCTGTAAGCGGGAGTTGTTCTGCATTGGCTTGAGTGGCTGACGCCTGCCATCCAGCTGATCGAGCCAGGCTTGTTTGTGATCCTAAAAACGGACGCGTCAAGTCTAAGAAGGTATAGTGAATATCGTGACGTTCTTCAGTGCTTAGTTCTCCAGCCAATTCTTTGGACACGTAGCCTAATCCTGCACCCACTTCGACGATACGTGTTGGTCGAGGAGTAAACCATCCCATGGTTCGAAGTGTTTGGCCGAGTAGCCGACCATACGTTAGGCCATGTAAAGCTTCACACGGCTCTCGAAATAGATGAGAGACCGTTGTCTCAATGATTTCAAAGTGGCCATGCTGAGTTTGAATCCCTTGCATGTGAAACTTTGATAGATGTCCTTCCGTTTCTTGGGCGACATTACCATGCCATCCTTCACGTACTCGTTGTAATAAGAGGTCCCATTTGGCTTCGGTGCTATGTCCACTAGGTGCTTCGGATCCGTAAAAACAGAGTGAATACCGTGGTTGGGCCCATCGTTCCAGAAACCACTGGCCGGTTTCTTGATTCGGGCCACAGACCCATTTCCCAAATCGACTTATTAACGCTGCGAGAGTGGAATGTCCGTCCATCGCTCCTAAGAGGGAAGCTCCCATTCGGTTTAGCCGTATTAATGGTAATTCTTCATCGAGAGGGCTTACCCACCATTCTTCAGGTCCGTGCTGATAGATAATGAGGTCTGGCATGCGCCATGCTCGTTGTTGGAGGATATCCCCTTCAAGTTTGAATGGCTCATCGGACTGGGGCACGTTTGTTGAAATCGCAGTGTCTTGCACGGGTAGTTTCCTTCGTTAGGCACATGAATCAAAGATGGCTCGATGCATTCCATTCCAGAAGGTGTGCCATGCATTGGCTGTTCTTCTAGCACCCAAAGCTACCTGCTCGAGATCGTCTGAAGTCTGAGTTGTTTTCTTTACCGCAGTTGCCAGCCAATCACTGTGGGTAATTTCTTCCTCAAGATGCATCGAAAAGAACGTCAGGTCTTTGGGTGTGAATTGTGGATATTTTTGTAATCCTGGGAGAAAGTAGCGAAATTCTGAAACCGCTGTTGTTTCAACGGCCAATTCTGCGCCCAATGCTTGCAAGTATTCTGACTCGATAAAAAGGTTATGCAAAACCTCAAGGTATTGTCGGACTTCTGGTATTGGTTCAGTGTGTGTGAGGTCTTCCTGTGCGAGCCCGGCAGCTTGAGAAAATTGTTCAAGGTGTCGAATATGCGCATGATTGAGCGAACCGCTTCCCAGCTCAGAGTATAGCGTTTTTGTGAGTTGAACTCGCATCTCTAGTTCTTCAAGTGGTGTCTGGTAGAGGAGCCCTTCTAATACTTTGACAAATCGATGACAGAAAAAGTGATATTGCCTGATGAAGGTATGTAGTTGTGATCTTGTCAGGTAGCACTCTTGAAAGTTGACGAAAAACTTATTCGCGTTGACTGGATGTGCCGAAAGCTCTTCCAGGAGAGATTCGATTGTCAGGTTTTGTACCGTATGAGGCATAGGTATCCACTTTTTCTGGAGACTCAGAAATGTATAGTAAACGCAGGAAGATTACATGAAGATCAGAAAGGCTCGCAACTTTTTCAAAAGGGAGTGAGAAAGTTGTTGTGAGGGGGAAGAGAAGGACTTATGCCTAGAGGATCTAGCCGATTCTCCTAGTCACTAGTGTTTCAAGTTAGAATTTACACGGTGCTTGATGGTCAGACGTAAGTGAAAGGTATGGATATTTCCCAATTATTATGGGCATGTCGTGTCGGCTGTCTTTAGTAATATGTGATGTGTAGAAGTTGGGTGTGTAAAGGCATTGTACTGGAAGGGGTAGGGAAACTGTTGTTGGCTAAGGGGTCGCAGGTACGGGGCTAGATTCAGGGACGGCTTTGGTTGGTTCAGAAGATGCCGCTGGAGCAGTCTCTGAAGGTGTGGGTGGCGGAGTAGACTCAACTTTCTTATTGGATGGCTCTGTCTTGACCGGAGTAGACAGGTCGATAACTGTGGATGCGGTATTTTCCTTTTTGGAGAGGAGAGCTAGGCTAAGAGAGCTCAGCATGAAGACAATAGCGGCACCAACGGTGACCTTGCTGAGAAAAGTCCCAGGGCCTCGGCTCCCAAAAACAGTCTGACTTGAACCTCCAAATGCAGCCCCAATTTCTGCTCCCTTTCCCGCCTGTAGCAAAATAGCAGCAATCATGAGAAAGCACACGATGAGATGTATGACGACAGTCAGAGTATACATATTTTTTTATTGTAAATTGAGGTTAGTCCATTGCTGATTCGGCACAGCTTATGATCTTAGCAAATGAATCAGGATTGAGACAAGCCTTCCCTATTAAGGTTCCATTTATTTCCGATGATTGAAAGAGATTCGCCGCATTCTCTGGGTTGACGCTGCCTCCGTAGAGAATTCGAATATCATGTCGGTCAATTCCCCACTTTTCTGCAATAGCTTTTCCAATGTGTGTGTGGACCTCTGTCGCCTGATCAACAGTTGCTGCTAACCCAGTCCCAATGGCCCAAACAGGTTCATAGGCAATGGTCAGTTGTCTTATCTGATCTTTTGTCAAATTACGGAGACCTTCGAGTAGCTGTTTCTTAATCAGATCATGAGTTTGCCCCGCTTGACGCTCCTCTAGCGATTCGCCGACGCATAAGATTGGGATGAGGTCATGGGTCAAGGCTGAGTGTATTTTCTGGTTGATGAAATGATTGGTTTCTCCAAAATGGTGGCGTCGTTCAGAATGCCCAAGAATGACATACGTACACCCAAGGTCCTTGACCATGGATGGAGAGATCTCACCCGTATAGGCACCTTCAGGTTCCCCAAAAATATTCTGTGCTGCTAGGACAATTGAGGTTTCTTGGATGGCATCATTGATAACTGAAAGGGCAGTAAAGGGAGGAGCGATGAGCACTTCAACGGGAGTGGAGGAATTATATAGTTTCAGGAAGTCTTGAACGAAAAGCTTCGCCTCCGAAGGAGTCTTATACATTTTCCAATTGCCAGCAATAAGTGGAGGGCGCATTGATTTCAAGAATGAGACGTGTGTGAATTGTGAAATGGAGAATGGTTGGGCGGAATATTAATGCGCATTTGGGAGTGCAGCCAAGCCAGGCATGTGGCTACCCTCAAGTAGTTGCAGCGCAGCTCCACCACCCGTAGAAATAAAGGTCATACTGTCAGTTTCCCCTGCTCGATGGACGGCCAATGCTGTATCGCCTCCTCCCACAACCGTTTTGGCATAGGCATTGGCCACGGCATGCGCCATCGATAAGGTGCCACGAGAAAACGCATCGCGTTCAAAGACGCCCATGGGTCCGTTCCACAAGATCGTCTTCGCATTTTCGACTGCTTCACTAAAGAGTTTAACTGAAGCTGGTCCAATATCCATTCCATACCAGCCTTCAGGGATTTCTTGAATTGGGACAATTTTTGTTTCGGCGCTCGCATCAAGGCTGGCGGCTACGACACAATCAACTGGTAGATAGAATTTCACGCCACGACTGAGAGCATGTTCTTGAATACCTTTGGCAAATTCCAACATGTCTGGCTCTACCAGAGATCGACCAATTTCATGTCCCATGGCTTTAATGAACGTAAAAGCCATTCCGCCACCAATGATCACTTTGTCGACACGTTTCCCAAGGTTTTCAATAACACCAATTTTACCAGATACCTTTGCGCCTCCCAGGATGGCAACAAATGGTCGCTCCGGATTTTCAACGACCCCTTCCAGCGCTTCAACTTCACGCTTCATCAGGTATCCAGCAGCGGAGACTTTCATGAATTTGGTGATACCAACGGTTGAGGCATGAGATCGATGGGCAGTGCCAAAAGCTTCATTGATATAGACTTCACCAAGCGAGGCTAATTGCGAAGCAAACTTTTCGCCATCTTGTTCTTCTTCACTATGGAATCGAAGGTTTTCGAGGAGTAGAACATCTCCAGATTTCATTTGTCCTACTAAGGATTGAACTTCGTCGCCAATGCAGTCGTGAGCGAAGACGACGGGTTTGTCCAGAAGACGCTGTAGGCGTTTTGCCACAGGAGCTAAGCTGAACTTTGGATTGGGTTTTCCCTTGGGGCGACCCAAGTGAGAACATAGGATGACACTTGCTCCCTCATCGACGGCATGATTGATGGTTGGAAGAGCGGCACGTATCCTCGAGTCATCCGTTATTTGTCCTGCATCATCAAGAGGAACATTAAAGTCCACTCGAATAATCACGCGTTTGTTGCGAAGGTCGATATGATTGATCGTTTGTTTGGTCAGGTTCATGAGTTCCCCTCCTACTTCATGGGCCAGACACAATGGAGATCGCGGAGTAAGGACCCGAATAGGCAGGTCCCTAATTAGGGTTGTTGGGCAAGGAACTTTACAAGATCACGTAAGCGACAGGAGTAACCCCATTCGTTGTCATACCACGCAAAGACTTTTACAAGTCGTTTATCCATCACAGTCGTCAAAGGCGAATCGAGGGTAGCGGAATAGGAACTTCCATTG
>JBMYWX010000139.1:0-8316 GCA_049607825.1 Nitrospirales bacterium | reverse complement strand
GTTTGCACATGGAAAAGTCGGACGTCATGTGGTGAGACATGTAAAAAAAGGTGTGAGACATGTGGGAAAGGGAGTTCGCATTGCTGGACATCATATTAAAAAGCATGGACGTAAGGTGGCTAAGGCTGCTTATAAAGTGGGAAAACGAGTTGCCAAGGAAACCTGGAAGTATTGCACGGGGTCTGTCAGTGGCGCGCACACTTGTGTCAAGATTGGGATGAAGGTTGCGGCGGCGGCGAGTTAAAGATGGACTGAGATTTTCGATTTTGTGACCAAGAGATAACAGTTTCATTCATAGTTCTGTCACTTTAAGATAGGGCAGGTAGTTTTAATAGGTTTCATCGACAGGTTCCATGCTTCATTCATCTGATTCTCTCATACGGTCTGCTTTCACGAATGTGTTGGGGCGAGTGTTGCCAGGTCATGGTTTTTCGGATCGTCCTGATGGAAGTTTTCGTCCTGATGCGACAGCTTGGGCCATGATGGTTTTAAAGAATCAGGAGTTGAAATCTGAAATAGTGAAAGCAGCTGGAGATCGGTTGTTGGATGTTCAAATGCCTGATGGGCGTGTGGTGATATCCAAAGGTCATCTCGATGCCTATTGGCCAACGCCGTTATCCATCCTTGCCTGGGATGGATCCTCAGCTCACCAGTCTGCATTGGAACACGCGACCACATTTTTACTGAAGACCACAGGCGTTCATTGGGAAAAGACTAATCAAGATGTCGTGGGACATGACACGTTAATCCCTGGGTGGCCATGGGTTGATTCTACGCATTCTTGGGTTGCTCCGACCGCTCTCTCGATGATTGCCTTAACCGTCTCGGGGTTCGGTGACCATGAACGAGTGAAAGCCGGGGCTCGTCTCTTAGTCGATCGACAAATTCCAAGTGGCGGCTGGAATTATGGAAATACCTCCGTGCTTGGGAAAAAACTTCGTCCATTTCCAGAAACGACTGGGGTGGCCTTAAATGCATTAGTTGGGCATGTGCAACGAGAAGCTATCGAGCCAAGTATTGAATATCTACTCCAACATATTTCGACCTATCGTACGCCCCTTTCTCTTGGTTGGTCGATTTTAGGGCTTAAGGCGTGGAATGCTGTTCCAGCGAAGGCGCATGAATGGATTATTGAAACATTTGAGCGAGGGCATCTCTACGGGGGATATGATACGGCTTCGCTGTGTGTGTTGTTGGCTGCTGCTCTGGCCTCAAGCGGTTTAGAAAGTGTGGTGACTACCAGGCCACATGGGACCAAGTCGTCGTAGTCGTAAGTCTTGTTTTGATAGGTATATTTTTCACATATGTCTTATCGCTCAACTCACTTCCTACCCTGGACCAGACGCCAGTTCCTCAAAGTCCTATTAGCCGGTGGAACTCTCCTCACCTCATCGTTCCCTGAACCATCCGTGGGGCAAGCATCAGGTTTACGAGCACACGTATTCATTGGGAAGGTTCGTTCCTATGAAGGAAGTCTTCGTACAGTCATAGAGCGAGGGTTTCAAGAATTAGGAGTTTCAACTGCAGAAATCCGAGGGAAAAAGATTCTCCTCAAACCCAATCTCGTTGAAACCCATATTGAGAGTAGCCATATCAATACACACCCGCTAGTGGTTCGTGCAGCCATAGAATCGTTTCTGAGTCTTGGTGCTCGAGAAGTTGTTGTTGGGGAAGGCCCTGGACATCGGCGAGATGTCTTACAGATTTTAGAAGAGTCTGGACTTGGCCCGATCTTACACGAAGATCGCATTCCCTTTGTGGATTTAAATGAACAGACTGGGTATGCAGTCAAAAACCAAGGTGGGTGGACTGACCTCGCAACCTTAACGTTTCCTGGTGTATTCCATGATGTTGATTGGATTGTCTCGATGCCTAAACTGAAGACTCATCATTGGGCAGGGGTCACCTTGTCAATGAAGAATATGTTTGGAGTGATGCCGGGTCTCTATTATGGCTGGCCCAAAAATGTATTGCATCATCAAGGGATTCATCAATCCATTTTGGATATTCATGCGACTCTGAAACCTCATTTTGCGATTGTGGATGGGATTGTTGGGATGGAGGGGGATGGTCCCATTATGGGGACGCCGAAATCCATGGGGGCGATCATCATGGGACGAAATTTCCCATCCGTCGATTCGACCTGTGCTCGGTTGATGGGAATCGATCCACATAAAGTTCCTTATCTGAATGCCGCTGAAGGTTGGTTGGGCTCTATCAATGAAGGACGAATCATCCAAAGGGGGGAATCCATCTGGGCCCTTCGAGAAAACTTTTCTTTGCTCTCTCACATCCCTGCTCACCAGAATTTGCGGTTGAGCTAGCGCTTGGCGATACGTAAAAAGATATTTCAAATGATTCGGATACGAAAACCAACGGCCCACATAGCCGATTGCTGTTGGCTTCCACGCTTTATAGACAAAGCCCGTTTGTGGCAGGCTGGGGATTTATCTTTTTTCTATCGACTAGCCTTTTGTAGTTCATTGGGATTAGATGGACATTTTTTAAAATACTTTCAGTTACGAAAACATGACTTTCTCAAAGCTGTTCAAGACGCTGAAGAGAATGATGATTCGGTCGTTGAATGGTTTCTTGCTCAAACAACTGTGACCGCTAAGCGAATCGCCGAGTGGAACGCGTTCGCTCCTCATATAGGTGAAAGAGGCCGCCCAGGCTATTGGCTCTTTCATCTCCTGAAGTGGCTGCTGTATCCTAAGACCGTTCGAAGTCCTGTCAACACTCTATTCCAAGCCATCGACCAAGATGAAGGCACTTAGCTTGGCTCGACGAGTGCGCGAGCGGCTTGGAAAGCTGCTTCCATGTCAGGCAGCTGAGCGAGTTCTGGTGTAACTTGCAAGTATCGAATGACATTTTCTTGATCGATAACCATCACAGCCCTGGATAGTATGTGTGGTTGATTAACAAGCAGACCATGTGTTTTTCCAAACTCGCCACCTCGATAGTCTGAGAGAAACGTCACATTTTGAATATGAGCTTCTTTGGCAAAACGCTCTTGGGCAAAGGGGGTATCGATGCTCACGGTTAGTAACTCGACTTTTTGATCGAGTCCGGCGTTTTTTTCACTCAGGTAATGAGTCTGTTGTTCGCAAACTTTGGTGTCGAGTGAAGGCACCACACTGATAATTCGAACCTTCCCTTGTGTTTCGGTGATGTCGACGAGCGATAAATCTCGGCTTGCAACTTTTACGTTTCGAAGTGCATCGCCGAGTTTGAGTTTCTTGCCAGAGAGAGCAAAGTTCTTACCATGAAGGGTCACGCTCGTTCCTTCACCAACTGATATGCTCTTATTCGTGACGGGTATGTCCTTATACATAAAACTCTGTCTGTTATCTTTTGGGGATGCAGCACAACTTACCAAGAAAAACAGACTTATGATGCATGAAAACTTAATGCCCGTCTTATGTAAATATTTCATGGAAGCCTCCTTCTGCTAGTAGGATTTTTGGGGTAAAGATCACTATTCTTACTATTGTGACATAGTACCCATCCGAATTGAAAATTCATAGAGATGGGTGGCTTAGAAGATTTATCGCGAATCTTTGAGTCTTACACACATAGCTTGATGGTTTCTAATGCCGTATTCATGACTTGTTCATTGATTGCTGTTGTCCAAGAAAGTCGGATGCTTGGTGATTCATGCATAGGATAGTCTGAGAATATTTTGACTGCGAGGTTTGATGAGTGTTGCAATTTTTGGGTGAGATGCTCATGACTGTGGGCATTGCGGAATTGAAACGTGAGAATTCCCGGAGCTTGCGCATCTCTCCATTCTTGAATGGAGAGATCTCCCATACTCACCAACTCGTTCTTTACAAATTCTCTTATTTCCGAAAGTCGACTCACGTCCAAACCGTTTTCCTCTTTCCGTTCACACGCTTTTGCTAGGCCTGCGGTCAATCCGATATTGTGCGTGCCAATTTCAAATCGATGAACGCCATGTTTGTTTTGTTGAGATCCGGCAGCTATGCATAATGGATTCATTTCGAAAAAACGGTGATTGATGGCAAGCGCCCCTGTTCCCAGCGGACCTTCACACCATTTGTAGCCTGAGAAGAAATAGGCATCACAACCCAAGCGTTCAAGATTTACGGGGATATGTCCTACGGCCTGTGCACCATCCACAATACAAAGGGTATCGTAGGTTTTGGCGAGAATGGCGATGTCATCGATGGGAAAGACTCGTCCATCCACATGAGAGACATGACTCAGAATGATCGCTCGGATAGTTTGTTTGTTCAATATTGACTCAAGAGACGCTAGGAATTGTTGTTGTGAAGATGTTGGTGATAGAAACTCTGTCTCGACGCCGTTTGCTTTAAGTCTCACAAGTTCATTTCGTATGGAAGGATTTTCATGCGTCGTGCTGACGATGACATCGCCCGTATTCCAATTAATCGACGAGAGCAGCAAGTAATTTGCAGTCGATGCATTGGGTACAAATGCAATCGAAAAGGGATCTGAAACATGGAGAAATTGTGCGACCGTTTCACGACAGTGTTGAATTTTGGCACGGTACCATTGAATGCCGGCTTCAGAATATAGAAATTTTTTTAATTCTGTTAGTGTGGCTGAAACCTCCTTTTCGATCTCTGGGTGAGTCGGACACATAGCTGCGTAATTGAGATAGATCATGAGTGTTCTCGGAAATCAAAAAGTTTTTCTAGCTTGCCATGTCTTCTGCCTTCGTTCAAGGCAAAGTTTTCCTTGAATTATTGTAATGTTAAGACTACGCTCCTTTTCTAACTAGTCCTGAGGGTTGCCGCGATTAAGGAGGGGAGTTCTACACGATGTCTGAAACACTTGTGACTCATCGAAATGAATCAAACGATGTTGCGATAGTTTTTGTTCATGGATTTGGCGGAAAGCCGACAACAACATGGGGCCAATTTCCGAATTTTCTCCTGAATGATTCTCGTCTTCATAATTGGGACGTCTATAGTCTTGGCTATCCAAGCAGTTTTGGGTTAGACCTAGTTGGGATTTGGAAAGCCAACCCCTCAATAGACACCATTGCCAACAATCTTATTACCTACACGAAGGTCCAATTCAAATCGTATCAACGACTTGCATTTATTGCCCACAGTATGGGTGGATTGGTGGTCCAACGTGCATTGGTTGATGACGGGAATTTTTCGAGGCAAGTTGGCCATGTGTTTTTCTTTGGTACTCCAAGTAATGGGTTGAAAAATGCCTTATTTTTCCAATTTTGGAAAAGACAAATTGACAATATGGCCGAAGGTAGTCCATTCATCACCGATCTTCGTGATCGGTGGGACAATGCATTTGCCAATGAACAAGCCCCTTTTCAGTACTGGATTATTGCGGGAGATCAGGATGAGTTCGTTCCACGATCTTCATCACAAGGGGGATTTCCCGACGATCAATGCTGTGTTGTTTCTGGTGATCATTTGAGTATTGTGAAGCCTAAAGATTCTAACAGTCTGAGTGTGCACGTTGTGTTGAATGGTTTAGTGAGTGGAGCGAATATGGTGGGGATAGCCGATGCGGCGCATCGAGCGATTGAAGGTCGTCAATTTCAGGAGGCTATCTCACTATTCGAGCCTAAGAAAGAGGGGCTTGATGAGCGAGGTGTGGTTGAACTTGCTTTGGCCTATGAGAGTGTTGGTCGTCATGCTGATGCACTGAGTGTCTTGCAGGCTTCTCATCCTGAAAGTTCCGATGCTATAGGCGTTCTGGCGGGTCGAATCAAACGTCGGTGGTTGCTTGAGCGTCAAGTCCAGGATGCGAAGGTTGCACAGAATCTTTATCAACAAGGTTATGAACAAGCTGTTCGTAGCAATACAATTGATCAAGCGTATTACCATTTGATCAATCTTGCCTTTATCGCGTTGGCTCATGATGAGAATTTTGTTGCAGCGCAGAACTTTGCAAAGGAAGCCATCACGTACTGTAAAGAAGCCAAAGACAGTAAGTGGCAGCAGGCGACGCTTGGCGAATCCCATCTATTCCTCGGCGATGCAGATGAAGCGATTCGCTACTATGAGAGAGTTTTAGTTGGGATGCCGGCTCCGACCCCACGAGAAGTTGATTCTATATTGCAACAGGCTATGCAGGTTGCCAGTTTGTTAGGCTTTGAAGAGGCAGCCGACCGTTTGATGGAAGTATTTGGAAGGAAAGAAACATAAGTCGTCTGAGGTGTTCTGTCTTAATGCCGTTTGGCAAGGAGCTAAATGTGCTAGGTTTTTTCGATGGTCTTGCGTTATGGCTTTCTCGCTAGCGCGAGTCCAATGAGTTCTTCTGGGTCGGTATACCATTTAATCATGTCAAAGCCAGATTGTTGCAAGAGGGATTCTGCACGAGGATGATTATATTTTGTGCTGATTTCGGTGAGAATATCTTCCCCTTTTTCTAGATCGAAGGAGAGGTCAAGTCCAGGGATGCGAATGGTTTGTTCTTTTTTTGAACGCAGTCGCATTTCAATTCGATGGTCGGTTTCATTGTAGAGTGCGACATGCTCGAAGGTATCAGGATTGAGCGTAGCTCCCACCATGTCTTGCATGACATGGAGAATATTCTTATTAAACTCAGCCGTTACCCCCGACGAATCATTGTAGGCTGCTTCAATACGCTTGATATTTGTTTCGAGTTGAACTCCCAACAAGAAAAAGTCACCAGACGACATCTCTGTGAAAATAGAAGAGACAAAGTCTAGAGCGGCCTGAGGGGCTAAGTTTCCGATCGTTCCACCTAAAATAACCACGAGTCTGCGACCACCTTCAGGAATATGCTCGAGATGTGCTAAGAAATCTCCTACGACTCCATGCACTTGAAGGCCTTCATATTCCTCAACTAGTTCCTGCGCCACTCGCCGAACAATACCTTCACTGACATCAAATGGCACGTAAAATTGCAATTGATTGGTTTGTTTCATGGCATCCAGCAACACGCGTGTTTTCGTGGCGGCACCGGACCCAAGTTCGACGAGTTCTTCAGCTCCGGTCAGCGCCATGATTTGATCGGCGCAGTCGATGAGTAGTTGGCGTTCTGTGCGTGTTTGATAATACTCAGGGAGTTCGCAGATTTGCTCAAACAATTCAGATCCACGATCGTCATAGATATATTTTGTTGGCAATGTTCGTGGGGGTGAACCAAGACCTGCTCGTAATTCTGCTCGAGCACTCTCTTCCGTCTCTCCATTCACATGCACATCGATAATGATATTTTGCGGCTTGGTGGTACAGTCCATTCTTCCTCCTCTATATGGAGATGCTTGGTGAATGTGAGGCGACTAGTTTTTGCGTATGTGCGTGATCGAAATCTTGAGCAGGTAATGGGGGTTCATTGATTGGTCGGTATGTAAGTATGAAATTGAGATCGATGATTTTGATTCTGCGTATTCTTGGAAAAAATAGAATTCATGCTTAATTTATCCGTATTCCTATCGAGCATTGATAGAGCGGTGATCAGGGAGCAAAATTTTTTTTGAGGAAAATCACCGAAGGGGATGTATAGTAGAAGGCTATAGTATAAAAGGGTTTAGTTCTTGGTGCAACCCTGTGGATGTGTCTCGAATTTTAAGGGAATGATGTCTTGGTATTCATGTATGTTCGCAAGCTGTGTTAATCCGTTCATATGGGCGTGATTTGTTCTTGCTGGGTTTTATCACCGATCAAATTCGACTCCTTTTGGTTTGACCCACCTTTCGATGAGACTGAGTCCTCCGTCTACCACAAGTGCCAAGATTGCCGCGGGTAATGCCCCAGACAGAATAAGTGTGGTATTGGCCAATTGAAGTCCTGATACGATGGGTACGCCTAGTCCCCCGGCTCCAATAAATGCTGCAAGAGTGGCCGTTCCAATGGTAATGACTGCAGATGTGCGAATGCCCGCCATAATAATTGGAGCAGAGAGCGGTAAGCGGACCCAGGAAAGAATTTGCCATTCGGTCATGCCTAATGCCCTCGCAGCATCAACGGCTGAGGGGGCTGCATCACGTAGACCTGAGTAAGTATTACGGAGAATGGGAAATAAGGAGTATAGCCATAATGCCATGATTGCTGGAATCGTTCCAACTCCAAACAGCGGGATCATAAATGCCAGCAGTGCAATGGATGGAATCGTTTGTGTCATGCTGATCATGCGAATAAGAGGTTCTGCGAGTATTCGCTGACGTTCCAGGAGTAATCCCATTGGAACCGCCAGCAGAATGCCGAGAGCTAATGCTACTCCGGCAAGGCCTATGTGTTCGAGTAAATGAGCCGAGAGAACTTCTTTATTTTTCCAGATGTAGGGAAGCAGGCTGTTTGTGTGTGTCGTCTTGGATGGCGTGTGTTC
>JBMYWX010000138.1:0-8319 GCA_049607825.1 Nitrospirales bacterium | reverse complement strand
CAGGAAAGTCTCGCGACGCCTCTCGCGAATCATGCATGGGACACGATCATCGGAATACTCGCCAAGAAAACAGGCGCGAAGTGGAAATGGTATCGACAACCCTGCGGTCGACCAAATGACCATCATATAGGACTACTCTGGAATGATTCTCAAGTCGAGCTTTCCCAATTTGAAAGTCTCTGGCAATTCAACTCTAAAGCCAGCTCAGCAAAGAAAGCCTGTACCTACGGCCTTCGTCCTGGGCAATATGTCCGTGTGAAATCACGTGTAAAAAAAGGAGCTGACTTTCACCTCATTGGCCTACATCTGAAGTCCGGCCCAACAGTCTTTGCAGTTGAAGAACGACAAAAGGCATTAAATAGTATTGATCGAACAGTGGCTCCACTTGTGAAGCAAGATCAAGACATTGTCATTTTGGGAGATTTCAATACCATGGGCGCTGGCGATCGGCATTCACGAACGACTGAGCTGAAATACCTCCGTCGGAAAGTCGCGAAAGAAAGTCCAGGGTTCAATGACCTCAAATTGAAACCGCAATGTTCACAATATTTTCGAGGCCGAGGCGGGTGGCTCGATCACATACTGGTTTCCAAAAGCATGCAAGAAATCAAGGAGACCAGAGCCCGCGTCACGGGATATTGTGGCGTCGCCAATTGCGAAAAGATCAAAGGGGACTATCCTGCAGCCTACCGTCGCCTATCAGATCATTGCCCTGTGGTGGTTGAGATTATCAACAAGGATAAGGATTAGTCACAAAGAGGCCAACAACGATACAACAGTAAACTTGGAATACCTTGACATGACGTTAGTATGTTTCCGTGGAAGGAGTGCCAAGGTCTTCGCGAATTTTCCTTCTACGCTTCTCAGCTTCAATAAAAATTCTTTTCACACGGGGATGAGACTCTTTAATTGTTTGATCCATCTTCGCCACAGTTGATTCCACATGCTCAGAAGAAAGACCGTCACTAAAATCGACACTAAGGTTCACTAAAATAAACTCAGGCCCCATATGCATCGTCAAGACTTCATTCACATGCGTGATCTCGGAAAATCCGCCAGCCAGGGCCCGAATACTTTGCACGACTTCACGATTAGCACTTTCGCCGATTAAGAGCCCCTTCGTCTCATAGGCCAAACACACCGCCGTCGCCGCGAGAATCAATCCTATGATAACCGTAGCCACACCATCTAAATAGGCAAGGCCTGTCACCTGCCCTAACCAAATTCCAACAAATGCGACAACAAGGCCTAGCACAGCAGCTGAATCTTCAAACAACACCATAAAGATGGTCGGGTCTTTTCCCCGCTGTACCGCTTGCATATACGACCATTTTCCTTTGACCTCAGAAAACTCTTTGAATGCCAAAAACCACGCACCACCCTCAAACACCAATGCCAATCCAAGCACGATATAATTGACCATTGGATTTTCTACGGGCTCTGGGTGAATAATGTGCAAGACCCCCTCATAGAGTGAAATTCCTGCACCTAAGGCAAAGATTAAAATAGCGACAACGAAACTCCAAAAGTAGATTTCTTTCCCGTGACCAAAGGGGAACGTTTCATCGGCTGGCTGCTTAGCCCGGTGCAGCCCATACAACAACAGGCCTTGATTTCCCGTGTCCACTAATGAATGAATACCTTCAGCTAACATTGCTGAACTGCCCGTGAATACAGAGGCTGCAAACTTGGTCACGGCAATCAGCGCATTTCCAACTAATGCGGCGTAGATGACTTTTTTGGAACCAGAAGCCATGGAAATCTCACTATTCCTTCACGATGGTCGCCAGCAAAAACCGTTGTCATGTTCAGAGCATTACAGTGTCGATTTTATTTGGCAAAGTCAATGACTTTCGAGGAGAATGCCACATGACTCGTTGTATCTGGGCTACCAATGACCGACTCATTCACTATCACGATCAAGAATGGGGCATCCCACTTCACAATGATCAACGTCTATTTGAATTCCTGATACTTGAAGGAATGCAAGCTGGCTTGAGTTGGCATACGATCTTACAAAAACGCGATGCTTTTCGATTGGCCTTTGATGACTTCCGGGCGACAAAAATATCCCAATACCAACAACCCAAAATTCAGCAGCTCCTCAACAACGCCGACATTATTCGAAACAGACTAAAAATTTCAGCTGCCATACAAAATGCCAAGTCTTATCTTGTGATACAAAAAGAGTTTGGGAGCTTCGATCGATACATTTGGCAATTTGTCGAGGGGAAACCAATCCAGAATCATTGGAAAAATCTCCAGAAGGTTCCCTGTCGGACACCGACATCAGACAGTATGAGCAAAGATCTCAAGCAACGCGGATTTGCCTTTGTCGGTCCCACTATTTGCTATGCCTTTATGCAAGCGACTGGAATGGTGAACGACCACACAACCGATTGTTTCCGATACCGCAATCCTATATCACGTCTCACTCACAGGCCTTCACTAAAAAAAAATCCTTAGATCACTTTACCTAGTACACAAAATATTGTATATTTTTAAATATTAAACCCATGCAAATTGCGATTGATTTTTGTCTATGGCAATGTTCTAGATCGAAGATTTTCACCCTTCGATCCCAGAATGATCATCCTCAATGTGGGAAGACCTACTCACCCAGGAGGCAATATCATGACAACACAGGCAGAGGCCGCACAAAAATCTACCATCTTTAAAAAGGGAAGAAAAAAAGGTGACGAGCAATGGTTTGTTCGCGTGACCTGTAACGTCTTAGGAGCTCGTATCTATGGACCATTTCCAACGGACATCGATGCTGAACGATTTCGAGAAGGGGCTGAGTTCGAATTGCGAAAATTATTGGACTTCCAACTCCCAATTCTTTCGGGCAGCTCTAGCTTGAACTCCTACGCCAAAAGGTAAGTACTCAAATTTTTGCTCATACTTTTCTTCTTTCTTAAGATTCTCCGCATATTCTCCATCAAGCGAGGATAGACATGACCTCATGTCACATTCTCCATGTGGAACGAACAAACATTCCCTCTTAACTCTTAGGCAAATTCCCACTCTTCGATAATGTCAGGAACCAGATTCCTAGAAACCACAGCCCAACAGGAATGCCAATCCACAAGAACTCACTTGCCATCACCTGCACACCCCATTCACTAAAAAACCTCTCAATCCCTATGGGTGAGACCTTCACGGGCGTCCAAGGGAAAAAATAACGACTCGTCTCAAATGGTGCAAAAAACGCCACGCCACGCCCTCCGTCCGTTAATGCATCCAAGAACCCATGGGACGCTGTGACCAGAAAAAAGTGCACCACAAGTCTTCTGCCCTCTGCTGAGAGAATCACGACACCTGGAAAACCAAGGTGAACAACGCTAATTCCTACAAGTAATGCAAAAAAGAGGGAATGCGTCAAACCACGATGCCCGAAAACATGTTCATAGGGTATACCCAAGGCAAAAGCCAGAACATCTACATCTGGGGCAATGCTGCAGAAGACTGTGAATATCCAAAACCTTTTAGGATTAACCGTCCAGTGGCGAGAGCGTCCTATGGCAAAGGCAACAAGAACATGAGAAAAGGTAGAAGCCATAAGGACTCATCTTTTTGTGGAAGGAAGGGAGAGACGAGGCCACGACGCAGAGACATGCAATTCTTCAAAGCTTCACGCTTACAAGAGATGCAATATTCGCTCGATGTCAGGATCGGCCAGGCTTTTCGCAACTAAGTGCACACCAGAGAAATTGTGTCTTTGACTATGAATACCTGGAACAGCCACCGTGTAGGCTCCGGCCGTCATCGCCGCACGACAACCGATCTCGCTATCCTCTAATACGAGCAGTGCTCCCGGATCTATCTGAAATCGCTGAGCAGCCTTTTGATAAATTTCCGGAGCAGGCTTGCCATGGACAATATCCTCTGCAGTCAAGAGAAAGTGAAATCGATCAGAAATGCCCACAAGCTCCAACACACGATCCACAAAGAACCGTCGACTACTCGTCGTGACAGATTTAGGGATATCACGTTCTTCTATCTTATCCAACAACGGCAATAAACCCGGCATAGGGGCAAGCCGTTTTTCGATGAGCCCAGAAAAAATTTCATCAGTTTCTTGCTGTAACTGCTCAACCGTATCATCTAAATGATGCCAATCAATCATAACCTGCAACGCAGCAGAACTTTGGCGCCCCATCATGTTATCCAGCAACTCGCGAGTGACTTGCTTACCGCGTCTACCCAACAAGACTCCACCCACTTCGGTGTACAGCTCTTCGGTATTCACCATCAGGCCATCGAGGTCAAACGCTACAGCTGAGATTATTGGAACTTCATGAGGTCGATTCATACGTGTCTACCCATTACATCAATGGCCCTTCCCCCCTGGCTCACAAGCCTGTTTGCTTGTATGATATGTACGGTCTTTGAGTCGTGAAAGTTAGATAACGATAAGTCATCACCCTTTCACACATGGACGATAGCACATCTCGCATCTCATTCAACCCCACACCTTCAATGCTAACCATGCATTCCCATAATTGGATAAGCCGAGCAAGGCACTCGGGTTGTACTCTCATTCTGCTGACCTATGCCTGTATCTCCTCAGGAGTCTTCACCCCAGCATTGGCTCAGACCGATGCTGCCCAGACCATTCCTCGTCCGTATCATGGCCAACCGTCTTCAAACAAGGCTGAGTACACAAAACACTCCCACTATCTCACGATGCAAGATGGAGTCAAAATTGCTATCACAGTCTATAAACCAGGCCATACCTCAAAAGACAAACACCCGACCATTCTACATCAAACCCGATACTGGCGATCGATTGAATACCGTTGGCCTCTGTCCGTGTTTAAGGAAGAACTGCCGCGTGGGCTAATGGGAATCTATGCAACACGATTCCTCAACAATGGCTATGTGTGGGTCGATGTCGATGTGCGAGGGTCTGGAGCATCCTTCGGATCACGGCCCTACGCCTATGCTCCTCAGGAAATCCATGATGGAGGCGAAATCGTAGATTGGATCATTCAACAACCATGGTCCAATGGAAAAGTCGGAGCACTTGGCATTTCTTATGCTGGGGCCGCAGCGGAAATGCTACTCGCAAATCAACATCCGGCGGTGAAAGCCGTGGCCCCGCTTTTTTCAGGTTTCGACCTCTATCCAGAAATTGCCTTTCCCGGCGGCATACACCTGACCTGGTTTACAAAAACATGGACCTACATCAACAATCAGCTTGATCAGAATCAACTCCCCTTTCGTGGATGGATGGCTAAAGCCTTTGTTCACGGCATGAGCCCAGTAGACGCAGACACTGATCGCTCACTGCTCATGAGCGCACTCTCCGAACACCAATCAAATTGGAGCCCTCACGAAGAAGCCCTCCATTTAACCTTTCGTGATGATATTCCTGACTCAAAAGCCATTCCCAACATTGATCACCTTAGCTCTCAGCATTACTCCGAAGAAATAGCGGCGTCAGGTGCAGCAATCTACAATTATAGCGGGTGGCTTGATGGAGGCTATCAACTCGCAGCAATCAAACGGCATCTTTTTCACAATAATCCAAACAATAAATTAATCATAGGACCATGGGACCATGGCGGAAAAGGCAATATCAGCCCATTCAGACTGAGACCTTCAGAATTTGATCACCAAGGAGAACTATTAAAATTTTTTGATTATTACCTACAGGATCTCGAAACCGGCATCAAGAATGAAGCACGTATCCATTATTTCACGATGGGAGAAGAACAATGGAAAGCGAGTAACATCTGGCCACCAGAGGCCACAAACAGTTCCTACTATTTCGACTCAGAGCATCAACTCACAACCATCCAGCCTCAGACAGAGGACATGGCAAAAGATCAGTATATCGTGGACACGACTATTGGCACAGGACACCAGAGCCGGTGGAACACCTTGATTGGCCAAACACTACCAACCCCTTATGCAGACCGACCTCAACACAACAATCAGTTGCAATCCTATACATCAGCTCCACTAGAGCAAGCCATGGAAGTCACGGGCCATCCAATCGTGACCATGTATCTGAGTGCAACAACCACGGATGCCACAGTTTTTGCCTACCTGGAAGATATCAACGAAGAAGGAACAGTCACCTATGTTACAGAAGGGCTGTTGCGTGCCCTTCATAGAAAAACCGTCAATGCACCAAAGCATTTCCCTCAAGGCATTCCGTATCGAACGTTTACCCGCAATCACGCAGCAGCACTCATTCCTGGAAAGGTGACGGAACTTTCTTTCGACCTCCTGCCGACCTCCTACCAATTCAAACAAGGCCACCGCATACGATTATCGATAGCCGGTGCCGACAAAGACCACTTCGCCATCTTACCAGGAGAAAAGCCCATCTTTACGATCCATCGCTCCAAGCGATACCCGTCACAGCTAACCCTTCCGATCGTCGACTAACGGTCAACTCCTTCACGATTCATCACAATGATCACCTACCTATTCATAGAGGTGATGGAGATTTTTAAAACTGTAAAAATGTGAAAATCAGAAATAGAATACAGCTGTTCCAATCGACCTCGTACGCATGAAAGTGGTGGTTCGCGCAGTGAACGCAAAATTGAAGCTGGGTATGAGTGACTGGGGTTCGCTATATCCCCTAATTTTGGGGAAAAAGTTGTGCATAACCTTTGAATGAAATCTCTAGACCGGTCATGGCATTCATATCTACCACAATGCCTAAAATTTAGGCATTGTGTCATGCAGGAATGAACCCCCAAAATCTGCATTCGTGATCTTCCTCAAGGTAAATTCCCTAGTGAAAGAAAAAGAAAAAAAGACCACTATTTTTTTGAAGGAAAAAATTTAAGGGTTACCCAAGAAGAGACCACGTGAAATAGCCACCAAACCCAATGGCAAGAAGAGCAGCACTCACCTTCATATTGTGGTGCCATGTCCCAGGCACAAACACAAAGGGAAGGCTAATCAAGGTACTCATCAGTAGCATGCCTCCAATAGAGCCAAGGCCAAACACCGCGATATATGCAAGCCCCACAACCAGGGATGGCATTGTCGTCATGACGGCTAAACTTAAGGCTGCACTTCCGGCAATGCCATGAATAAACCCTACGGTTAAGGCTTTCACTCTGGACCCAAAGATATGATGTCGATGAGCATCTTGATCGTCGCCATGGAGATGCACGTGGGAATGAGTGGTTCCATCATGACGGTGTTCATGCACATGGATAGTCCAAGGCTGCCAACAACGCCACAAGAGATGAAGCCCAAGAAGAAGTATCATGCAACCGACAGCGGCTTCCATCCCGGTGGCGAGATGCTCAGGAATCGTCCATTTAAAACTGAGCACGAATGCGCCAACTATTCCCAAGGCACAGGTATGACCTACACCCCATATAACGCCGAGTATCGCAGATCGACGCAAATTCTTGGACTCGGCCGCCAAGGTTCCCACCGCGACAAGATGATCAGGATCAAGGGCATGGGCGATGCCGAGTGCCAGCCCTAGCAATAATGACGTAAGGAGGAGGTGATCCATAGACTACTGTCCTTCAACAGCATTACGGGTAATGACGAGGACTCCATCCCGAATGGTGACCAACACAGCAGACACACGAGGATCAGCATGGACAATTTTGTTTAATTCTTGAATCGCGGCTGTTGAGTCATCCACGGCAGGAGACTGCAATACATCACCACTCCAGAGAACATTATCAATCAAGATGACGCCTCGTTCTGTCACCAAGTCCAAAGCACGTTCGTAATAATTCACATAATTCACTTTATCCGCATCAATAAATATAAGGTCAAACGGGCCAGTGAGGGAATCAAGCGTTTCTAATGCAGGACCAAGTCGGATATCGACTTTGTGTCCATGTGGACTTTGAGCAAGGTACTTTTTGGCAAGGGCCGTCGACTCGATATCAATATCACAGGTGGTCACCATTCCATCAGACGGTAGCACCTCCGCAAAACACAATGCGCTGTACCCAGTAAATGTTCCGATTTCGAGAATACGCCTGGCTTGTGCAACTCGCGCCATCATTTTGAGAAAAGCGCCTTCTAATGCCCCCACCACCATCTGAGGTAAATCCATGGTCTGATAGGTTTCCTCACGCAATCGACGACAGACATCTGACTCGCCCATCGAGTGAGCTTCGGCATAGGTTTCAACTTCTGGTAATACTAATGATTTCATAGGCTTATGCACCAACATCCACCAATATTGACAAAAATAAAGAAACGTGACATATTGACCATCCCCTTTGTAAACGAACGCATTACTTATTGTTCATAACTTCTAACTAAGGAGTCAACACATGGCAAGAAAATCGATCTTAGCCGCTTGCGCATTTTCCT
>JBMYWX010000137.1:0-8337 GCA_049607825.1 Nitrospirales bacterium | reverse complement strand
CGGCAGTAGTGTCGCGCCCGGGACGGCCGTGGCTCTGGTGATCTCCACTGGGCCTGCTCCCGTCAATGTTCCCAATGTTGTGGGCTCCTCACAAGGGGCCGCGCAATCCACCCTCACCGGTGCGGGCTTGACCGTGGGGAATGTCACCCAACAAGCCAGTGGCTCAGTGGCCAGTGGCAATGTCATTAGTCAAAATCCTCAGGCCGGCAGTAGTGTCGCGCCCGGGACGGCCGTGGCTCTGGTGATCTCCACCGGGCCTCCTGGAGTCAATACCTTCAACGATGGTACGGATGCGAATCCGGGTGATCAGATCTGCGAGACTGGCACAGGTAATGGGATCTGTACGCTCCGAGCAGCAATTCAAGAAGCCAATGCGTTGCCAGGTGAGCAGACGATTTCTCTTCCTTCAGGCAACTATAGCTTAGAACTCTCAGGACAGAACGAAGATAACGCCACGACTGGAGATCTAGATATCACCGATAGTCTCATCATCGAAAGCAGCACAGGTAACGCTACAGACGTTATCATTTCAGGACAGAACTTAGATCGAGTATTTGATATCCCTCAGGGTAACCCTACCGTGACAATCCGAGGACTTACGATTCAAGATGGTAGTAGTAGTGGTTCGACTGGAGGAGGGATTCGTAATATGGCTGGAACTCTTACGGTTGAGACAAGCAACATCATAAATAATCAATCAAACGGAAGTGGTGGTGGGATCAGTCACCTGGATGGTTCTCTCACAGTTCAAGACACAACTATTAGCAACAACACCTCTCAAGGTCGCGGCGGTGGCATTCAAGCAGCAAATGGTACCGTCACAATCACGACAAGTCAGTTTACGGAAAATGAAGCGAACTTTGGAGGAGGCTTAAGCACCGGAGAAGCCAATGTCAGCGTCTCCAACAGCTCTATGACCAATAATGATGCAAATGGTGGAGGGGGAGGGATTTATAAATTCCTACATTTGGGAGATCTGTTTCCAAACATCCAAGGTCCTACTGTGAGAATTGATGAGACAACACTCCAAGGTAATCTTACCAATGATTGTGAAGGCTCCATAGTCAACGGATCCAACAACACGCTTGGAAATACGACCCGCTGCAATCTCCTATCACCATGAGCACGCTCATTTTACGTTGCAAGGAAAACAGAAAGAAATGAGTCTAGACAGGTAAAAAAAACAGCGCTAACTGGCATCGTGGAATTGTCCTAACACGGCATGATGTAATTCATGTCCACAGACTTCAAAATCCCATTTGGGGCAATAGACAGTTTTTGTACTAAAATCATAGAACCCCTTGACCGTTTTAATCTGAGGCATTCCTTTGTACATGTTTTGCACAAACTCAACACCCGGTTGCCCTGTATGTTTTGTCCAAGCCTCTCGTAAACTTTGCTCATCCAAGAACACGACCTTCAGATTTGGAACAGTATAACTTTCCTCATAGCGAGAGGTTGACGTCATACAGGCTTGTACGCTTACCCCTAACAACAGCAACAGACAGCCCACGCTGACCCTCTGCCAAGACCCTATCCTTGCACGTAGTCTCTTCAATAAAACACGTAGGACATTACGGGATTGAAACGTACAAGTCTTTAGGTCTTGAGATGACATTCATTCACTCTCAAATTCTGAATTCCATGAATGCAAGAACCCCTTAGAAATAATCATACAGACAGAACAAGAAACATCAGAAAAGGACTGTAGTTGCAGCCTTTCCCCTTCCTACCTTAAGAAACACCATTCCTATAGAGACTCTCTTCATGACCAACCTTTACATGCCCATTGGTTTACCTACTGCCTTCATTTTTTGATTTCGGCGTTGAAATGATGAAACTGTAACCCTGTGAAACCATCAGCAGAAAAGCCTTAAAACGATGAACAATAGTTAAACGTGAGAACTTTTGAAGTTGTGTGAAGTTTTATGAATCTGCCACACAAACACTGAACATTTACAACTGAAAATCGCCTCTCTTACCTTATCTTTTCCAACCAATCAGTCTATTTCTGTTTCGATCTTGAGTATTACCGCTAGGTTGTGATGCAATATGACTCATTAGTAGCTGGCAACTGAAAACGTATTTTTGTCAGCAACCATTTCATGCAGTAGGCACACAGAAAAAGGGAGAAAATACGCATGCAAGATTTCGAGAAACTCGGTGCGTTTTACCTTGGGCGTCCCTACGACTTAGACGAGAAAGAACCAAAGCCAGGCTTGCTCCTGTATGACTCCAAAGATCTCGTCACCCATGCTGTCTGCGTAGGGATGACCGGAAGCGGAAAAACGGGACTCTGCATTGGTCTACTGGAAGAGGCAGCCATTGATGGAATTCCAGCGCTAGTGATTGACCCCAAAGGTGATATAGCGAATCTCCTCCTCACCTTCCCCAAACTCAAAGGGCAAGATTTCCAGCCATGGGTCAATAAAGAGGATGCCCAGAAAAAGGGATATTCGACTGAGGAATATGCTCAGGAAGAAGCGAATAAATGGAAGAATGGTCTACGCTCATGGAAACAAAGTGGTGACCGGATCAAACGCTTACGCGATGCTGCAGAATTTGCGATTTATACACCTGGCAGTACTGCCGGATTGCCAATCTCTATCCTTAAATCATTTTCTGCTCCTCCCCCATCAATCTTGGAAGACACAGAACTCTTTAACGAACGAATTAACACAACAGCCACAAGTCTGTTGAGTTTAGTCGGCATTGATGCGGATCCCCTACAAAGTCGCGACCATATTCTTCTGTCAACAATTCTAAAGCATGTGTGGAATCAAGGGCAGGACTTAGATCTGGCTCAGTTGATCGGTCATGTACAAACTCCTCCTGTACAAACAATCGGTGTCTTGGATCTGGAATCATTTTTTCCCTCCAAAGATCGTTTCACTCTCGCTATGCGATTTAACAATCTTCTTGGAGCTCCTGGGTTTTCTACATGGCTTGAGGGGCAGCCTTTAGACATCGATCAGCTGCTCTACACACCAAGCGGCAAACCACGTATCGCTATTTTTTCAATCGCGCACTTAAGTGATACGGAACGTATGTTCATCGTCACGCTGCTCCTGAGTCAGATGGTCAGTTGGATGAGAACGCAGTCAGGCACGACCAGTCTTCGGGCTCTCGTCTACATGGACGAAGTATTTGGTTACTTTCCTCCTGTAAAAAATCCACCATCGAAAGCTCCTCTCCTCACCCTCCTGAAACAAGCTCGCGCCTTCGGAGTCGGTACTGTCCTGGCTACACAAAACCCCGTCGATCTTGATTACAAAGGCCTCGGTAATGCTGGAACGTGGTTTATAGGACGTTTGCAAACGGAGCGTGATATGGCGCGCGTATTGGATGGTCTAGAAGGTGCTGCCTCTGAAGCTGGAAAAGGGATGGATCGCAAGCAGATGGAGAGAATTCTCACAGGATTAGGCAGCCGAGTCTTTCTCATGAATAATGTCCATGATGACGCGCCGGAGATCTTTGAAACCCGTTGGGTACTGTCATACCTACGTGGCCCTCTGACCAGGACACAGATCAAGACGCTCATGGACTCATACAAAAGCAAAAAGAATTTACCCAAGATGGGAAAGGCCACCAATACTTCAACAACGCAGCCTACAAAGGCCATCGAAACTCATTCGGAGACTGCATCGACTCAACGACCCGCCTTAGCGCCAGAAATTTCGCAGTTTTTCGTTCCAACACGAACCTCTCAACCTGAGGGCACATCCCTTCTCTATCAAGCACGATTGCTGGGTTCTAGCTCCATTCACTACGTGCAGGCTAAGACCAAACTTGATGTAGAACGAGACTTAGCGGTACATGTCACTATCACTAACAAACCGATTCCCGTGGATTGGGATGATGCAGAAGAAAACGAAATCGACTCGGACGATCTTGAAAAACGACCCCAGAATGGTGGGGTCTATTCACCGTTAGCCACTGCAGCGGGAAACACGAGAAAGTACAAGCTATGGGAAAAAGACTTTAAAAATTGGATCTATCGAAATAAAACCTTGGAACTTTGGAAAAGTCCGACGCTGAAAGTCGTGTCGAACCCTGATGAAACTGAACGAGACTTCCGCATTCGCATGCAACAACTCGCACATGAACAACGAGACAAAGAAATCGAACGCCTTCGTAGAAAGTATGCACCAAAGATGGCCACACTCGAAGAGCGCATTCGTCGAGCAGAACAGGCCGTTGAGCGTGAAGCAGAGCAAGCCAAACAGCAGAAGATGCAAACGGTAATATCTTTTGGCGCGACGTTGCTGTCTGCCTTCCTTGGAAGAAAAACAATGAGTCGGTCCTCGATGGGGCGAGCCACGACTGCGATTCGTGGAGTGGGACGAGCCATGAAAGAATCAAAAGATGTTGCGCGAGCAGGTGAAACGGTTGAAGCCCTCCAGCAACGACTTCTCGACCTCGATACTCAGTTTCAAGAGGATAAAGACAACCTGACAATGCAATGGGAAAAAGATGCTGGAAATCTTGAGTCCATTACTGTAAGACCTAAGAAAACGAATATTTCAGTCAATCTTGTAACACTTGCCTGGATGCCCTACTGGCAAAATGCATCAGGAGACATGACTCCAGCGTGGGAATAGCCTACAATGGCCAATGACCCCCTCTATTGTTAGTCATTAATCATCACGACTCATTATTCAAAGGAGAATTGCCATGATGGAACTCGTTCAGATGTTAACGAATAATCTTGGGGTCAACGAAGATCAGGCCAAAGGTGGAGCAGGTATGTTGTTTAATATGGCCAAAGAACAACTTGGCGCAGGTGACTTTCAGCAAATTGCTGATAAGGTGCCTGGCATTGGAGATCTCATGAGCGCAGCCCCAGCAACAGATGCCGGTGGTGACAGTGGAGGCGGGGTCATGGGCATGCTTGGGGGCATTGCTTCGAGTCTCGGTGGAGACGCAGGCGGTCTCGGGTCTCTCGCTGCCTTAGCAGGGGGGTTTTCTAAACTGGGTCTCGATACTGACATGATCGGGAAGTTTGTTCCTACGGTTCTAGAGTATGTCCAAAGCCAAGGTGGAGATGGCATCAAATCGTTACTTGAAAAGGTCATCAGTCCAGGCGCATAACCTCTTTCGTTCCCTGACTCATGTTTACAAACGGAAGAGTCAGGGAACCTTTTTTGCTCAAGCCTCAGGAGAACTCATCTATGCATTTGCCTATTGCTCAACGTATTCTGAACTTCGGAATCCTTTGCCTCGCCATCATCCCCTTGATTGGCTGTCAGACTGCCTACTACGGGGCTATGGAAAAATTGGGTTATCACAAACGAGATATCCTCGTATCCGATGTAGAAAAAGCTCGTGATGCACAAGCCGATGCAAAAGAGCAATTCAAGTCTGCACTTGAACGCTTTTCATCGGTGCTCAATTTTAAGGGTGGTGATCTTCAAGAAAAATATGACAAATTAAACGCGGAATATGAACAAAGTGAAGCCAGAGCAAACACTGTTCATAAGCGCGTATCATCAGTTGAAGATGTCTCTGAAGCTCTCTTCTCTGAATGGAAAGCTGAACTCAAGGAATATTCCAACGCCAATTTGCGACGAACCAGCCAACGTAAACTTGATCAAACACGACAGCAATATGCACAGCTCATTAAGGCTATGAAGCGAGCCGAGAAAAAAATGGACCCAGTCATGGCAGCATTCAAAGATCAGGTATTGTTTCTCAAACACAATCTCAATGCCAAAGCTATTGCTTCGCTCAAAAACGAATTAATTGCGGTGAAGAGTGACATTTCATCGCTCATCAAAGAAATGGAGGCATCAATCAAGGAAGCAGACTCCTTTATTTCAACAATGGCAAAAAGCCAGTAAGAAGTCGAGCAGAAAAGGGCAAACCTCCTCATGTAAGGAGAACATATGGGTATTCTATCCTGGATTGTATTTGGACTCATTGCTGGAATCATTGCAAAACTTGTTATGCCAGGTAAGGATCCTGGCGGTTTTATCATCACTATAGTTATTGGAATTGTGGGTGGTGTAATTGGTGGATTTATCAGTACATCCTTAGGGTTTGGAGATGTTGAAGGATTTGATCTTCGCAGTATGGCGACAGCCGTTGGAGGAGCACTGATATTGCTTTTTACCTATCGCAAGTTGATTGGATAAGTCTATCTATAGGTGGCCTTGGCCACGGTTGGGTCAGGTCGGCCAGCTCCTGCATGCGTTACCAACCGAGACAGATACGCAGCTGACTAATGATTTGATTACAGGTGGCCAAGTCAATTCCAACCTATCGGTTCGTAACCTTTTTCTCGCAAACAACGATCGATAAATTTCCGGTAGACTGGACTTGAATCATCCCCACCAGAAGTAAAGATCCCTCGCAATAAACCTTGAGTGGCTCCTGCCGCCGCACCTATCGCCGTTCCAAGTCCAAGATTTCCCGTAATCGCTCCACCAACAGCACCAGTCGCTGCACCAATCGCACCGCCAGTAACGGTTTGGCCAGCAACTTTTCCTCCTGCATTTTCTGTCTCTATATACTGTTCAGCTAATTCCTCACAAACCTCGAGGTCTTGCTCCATTTGTTCCTCTCCAACAGCCTGCAACAGATCATTAGGATACAGGACCGGCGTGGACCCTGAGCACCCACTTAAAAAAAGAACAAAACAGATAGATGAGAGCCAAGCTCTACCAACTACCATTTTCCATTTTATTCTTTTCTTCACCCCCCCCCTCTCCCTTCTTTTGTATCAACATTCCTGGACGATTGTTCTCATAATCTCTAGGTACTCGATTAACCACGCATTGCTTCTTGTATGCAGAGACCTCGCGTACGTCTCACAATACTTTCCAACATTCAATACTTCAAATTTAATTTACGCTGACATCGACACAACGTAATTATGCCGTGAAGGATCTCCGACTAGGAGAAGCCCCATTCATGTTAGGAGTATCCTTGCTTGCGGAATCAATTTGTGGGCCAGGACTTGTCCTCATGTTCATACTTTCAGCAATTCCACAGTGATGAGCGTTATCAAAATCAGCAAAAGACAAGCCAACACAATCGGAATTATCTCAATTCTTCGAATCCTTCCAAGCAATGCTCTCTGCTCTTGCTTGAGTTTCGTATCAATCGTTTCCCTATCAGATCTTACTTCTATTTTCCGTTTACCCATCGCAAGTTGTCATAATTGGAGCAGACTCAGTGGCCTCCTCGACGGTGTCCAAGAGTTTTCCCCATTGATAGGGTTTTGACAAAATTGTGAACAGCCATTCATGGGAAGAAAGGGATGGAATACAGTCGGGATCTTGGCTCGTCACCAGGATGACTGGAACCATCAAATGGTAGGTCTGCTTGGACAGGTTTTCAATAAGTTCCAAACCATTCATACGTGGCATATTAAAATCTGTTAGGATCACATCAACAGAAGTTGTTCGCAGGACATTAAGTGCGTCCTTCCCATCACCAGCCACTTCACAAACATAGCCATTGGCTCCCAGCATGTCCTTTAGTAACAATCGATGATCCGCTTCATCGTCAACAATTAATACACGTTTCATCGTCATCCCTCCCTAAATGTACTAAACAGGATCCTTGGCTTACTACAGTTCAATGTCTGTGCCACCTTGAGACAAGAAGAATAATTCACGCAACATCAACAGCTTGCATGAAGTTTGTAACTGTTTCCTTGACACCACACACTAAAATTTCATCATTAATAGTGTCTCACTACTGTTCCAGTGTCTTTCTGAGAAAAAATATTTGGAAGGAAAGAACAGGTAAGCAGAATGCCAATTAAATGGATGACTCTTAATCAGGGGAGTTCAGATAATTCGAGAAATTTAGAAAATCTACATGAAGCGGAAAACTGATATCTCTTATTTTCTTTCCAGAAGTTTATGGGTGCCGACGATCAAAGTTTCGATTAATGAATTCGTAAGGCCATTAACGTTTGGCGGGAATCTTCACAATGATCAACCAAAATTCAACTATGCTCTTAATCACAGCCCAAAATGCATCGATATCTGACGGCTTGGTCACATAGCAATTTGCGAAATGGTCATGAGCTTTTAGGACATCCTCATCTCGAGCTGAACTCGAAAGAACCACGATGGGAATAGTCATTAGGTCTTCATCAGTCTTCACCTCAGTTAATACTTCGTGCCCACTTTTCTTCGGTAAGTTAAGATCCAACAAAATAAGATCTGGCCTCAGAGCATCAGCATAGAAGTTTTCACGATGCAAAAAAGCCAAAGCGGTTTCACCATCATTGACCACGGAAAGATTCGTTCGAACTTCAACTTCCTTGAGTGCCTCTTTGGCCAGTCGCACATCGCCGTCATTATCCTCTATAAGAAGAATTTC
>JBMYWX010000136.1:0-8363 GCA_049607825.1 Nitrospirales bacterium | reverse complement strand
TATGAATAGACAACAACTGATCTGCCAACGGTGCGACGAGAGGATTTTTCGTGATGTCAGAAATGCATACTGATTGACGGGTACGAAGTGCAAGCAAATAGTCAGAGGCTATATTGAGATCAACATTAAGTCCATTGATGCTTGACAGCCATTTGGGTTCTTTTGAATGCAGCACCTCCATCTCACCATTTTTTGAGATCGTCGAATAGGCAATGCGATAAATTGGAAATAGCACACTCAACTTTTCGATAGTCTGCTTGATGATTGCATCAGTGGTCACGCCGGTATTGATCTGTGCCATGATCTCGTTTATGAGTTGAAGACGTTGTTGTTCTTTTATCAGCTCATCTTCTCTCGCTTTTTGTTCTGAAATATCTTGAACGATTCCATGGTGTTCGACAATTTGTTCATTTTGATCGTAAATCAGCCGTACGGTGAGGCTCACCCAGACGGTGTCTCCACCCTTTCTGAGCATTTGGAGCTCTTCGCCCGTCAATCCTATTCCACTTTGCACTTGTTGCTGCAGCTGTATAGCCTTTTCTCGCCCATACGTGGTTTTTGCATAGAGGCCTAACATCGATTCTCCAATGAGTTCTTCTCTTGAATAGCCTAAGAGCTTCACCGCAGACTCATTCACCATTTGAATTCGACCATCAAATGATGTAGCAAAATAGGCTAAGGGCGCAGAATCAAAAAGGTCGCGATATTGATTTTCACTCTTTTTAACTTCATCTTGGGCAACCTTGCGTTCGGTCTCGTCTCGAGCCATAACAATGACGCCTTCAATGACTGAACCCTCGGTTAGTAGAGGGAAGTAGGAGACTGATAAATACCGCTTACCCAGGTTGGGAAATGTAAACCAGGACTCATACTCCACTTCGTGTCCAGCCGCACATCGATCAAACTTTGGCTTGAGGGTATTCTCAAAAATTTCTTTTCCGAAGAGGTCTTGCGCCAACAGGCCTGCTATCTCATCTTGGTCGATTCCAAACGCCTGCGCATAAGCGGGATTGACTCGTTGATAGCGATACTGAAGGTCAACTACAGAGATGAAGTCTGGGGAACTATCAAACACACGTTTGGTTAACAAAAGGTCTGCTGATTGCCTGGGTTTCAATTCAACACACCATAATGAAATGGAGAAACAAGAGTACTCAGAGAACGGTAACTATGAAGAGAAGGAGGCTGTTGGTAACCGAATAGTCGGTCAGTGTGTTGGGCATAAGGATGAAGTGGTAACTGCTTGATGTGCATTGCCAGTATTACTCATAGATCTGACGACACAAAGCGCCAAGAGTCGTTCTATTATGTCCTTCACCCTATTGAAAGTCCAGCTAGATCACCTAGAAGCTTTGCGTTAGTCAGTGCACCATGATTGCAAGAGTGTTTTGTTCTATGTTGTACGTTTTCAAGATAGGAGAACAATGCAGAGAACTGCGGTGGAGCAAACCTAAATAGCGTGGAGAGCTTGCTTGAGCTCCTTCAGACGATTGTCAAAGAGGTCTAAATGTAAAGCTCGGCGGGCTGGGTCATCTTTATAATCCCACAATCGATGAAAAACAGCTTTCATTTCTTTGTTGATCGTCACAGCCTTGTCGTAGGTCGTTGTGTTGATTTGTGCGTCAGTAGCCTCACACAACGAATGGCGCAAGGCATGAAATTGATCATGGAGTGCGGTCAATCCGGGTGATTTTCCAGATTCTATTTTGGCTTGCTGAACACTGGTTTCCATCATTTCAATGAGGTTCAGGGCTGTTGCGACTCCAGTTGGACCTTTGGCCAGTTTCAGAAACTCTTGGGATTGCTGATGAGTATAGCTGCATCCAGTGAAGAGAAGAATGATTCCCAAAAGAATTCCTACATGTTGCCTTCGATTCATCTATACACCTTTGTGTTAGAAGATGGCCTTGACGAGTTCTTGTATACTTCGTTGCATATCCTGGTCATCAGTAATAGGCCGTGTGATTGCCGCCTCACAAGCGCGCTCAGGAACAACACCCTGTCGAATTAATGTGCCTGCATAAATCAGTAATCGCGTACTGACACCTTCTTCTAATCCATGGCTTCGAAGGTTTCTCACCTTTTCGCCTAACTTGACGAGACTCATCGCAATTTCTTTACTGACCTTTGCCTCATGTTCGACAATGCGGACCTCAATCTCTTTAGGGGGATGAGAAAAATCAATGGCGACAAAGCGCTGCTTGGTGCTTTGCTTGAGTTCTTTTAAGACACTCTGATACCCAGGGTTGTAGGAGATGACCAGCATAAAGTCATCCACTGCCTCAAGCACTTGGCCTTTCTTTTCGAGTGGAAGGAATCGGCGATCATCGCTAAGTGGATGAATAATGACTGTGGTATCTTTTCTCGCCTCCACTATTTCGTCCAGGTACACAATGGCCCCATGTTTCACACCTAAGGTCAACGGGCCATCTACCCAGATTGTCTCCTCGCCTTTGAGTAAATATCGTCCCACAAGATCTGAGGACGTCAAATCTTCATGACAGGCCACCGTGATGAGTGGTCGGCCCAGCTCAAAGGCCATATGTTGAACGAATCGTGTTTTTCCACATCCTGTTGGGCCTTTGAGCATAACCGGCATTTTGCTTTCGGCAGCAATTTTCAAGAGTGCTTTTTCGCCATTGACCTCCTGATAAAATGGTTCCTCTGTCACACGATATTGCTCAATCCCGAGTTCTTGACCTTTCATACTCGAATTCCAATCCTGATATAGGTGTTTCTTAAAAAGCGATTTTAATTAGTACAGGGCTTCCAAACGCCCTGGTGGTCGTCGACGTGGAAAATGATCGAACACGAGTCTGGACTTCCTTTGGAACAATATTATACTGAGGGCATCAGAACGAGAACAAGCGGAAATCAAGAGGCAGGAAGTCATTCGCTTCCTACAAATAAGGGAATTTCCCCCTGTCATAATCATTAACTGAACGCTGACTCACATGCCCGCGTAACGCACGTCGCTTGTCTCATTTAAAGACAGCATGCTACGATTAACTATATGTGGGTACATAATGACTCTGCAGCCGCTATCCATGGCTTCCTTTGTGTTTGACCTTAGTCAAGCCTCTCATTCACGATGACAGACTCCCTCCTCAGTAGAAACAAGACTTCGAGGGGAGCCATCGTTTGAATTCCATTCAGACCCGTATATAAGGACCTATGTTACCAATGGGAACGGTTTCTCCAGATCTCTCTATCTCTAGTCGCGCGGCTGTTGAACATGAGCAAGCTCGTTATAAGGCAGTGCAGCGTGCACTCGTCAAGGAGGGTTTATTTCAGGAAGGTGAAGGTCATGCCTGGCGAGTTGCCCGACGGCCTTTCTCATTAACTGCGTCTGAGGTGACCTTCTTTAATCACTTAGGGCAGCATTTATTAGCTTTTACACGGTCGTTGAACCGTCTTTATCTCGAAAGTGTCAAAGGTCAACAACCCAGCTGGGTCCATCAGTATTTTGACCAAGGTAAGCCTGAGGCTCTGCTGGCATTTGCCCGCATGAATCGCTTTAAGAATGTGCTGCCTGACGTGATCCGTCCTGATATCATCCCAACTGAAGATGGCATGATTATGACAGAATTGGATTCGGTCCCAGGAGGAATGGGACTGACCGGAAGCCTCTCTCAAACCTATGGGGGGTTAGGAGATACAATTGTTGGAGGGCCTAATGGCTTGCCAAAAGGCTTTGGGTCCATGCTTCTTCAGCGTGCTAAGGGTAAGGACCTCGTCGTTGCCATCGTTGTCTCAGATGAATCGGAGTCCTATCGCACTGAAATGCAATGGTTGGCGAATGAGCTAAATGGGCAGGGTCTTACCACAGCCTGTGCCGATCCACGAGATCTTCACTTTACCGAGGATGGCCTGTTTCTTCCTGGGCACTTTGGCGAGCGTGCTGTTTCGGTGGTCTACCGATTTTTTGAATTATTTGATCTACTGAATGTGCCGAAGTCCGAACTGGTGATGTATGCGGCTAAGAAAGGTCTGACGGTTGTTACCCCACCGTATAAACCATGGCTTGAAGAAAAGCTGGCTTTTGCCCTCTTACACCATCCAATGCTAGAACAATATTGGACGTCTCACTTGCCAGGTGAAACATTTCAAGTTCTAAAAAGACTCATGCCTCATACGTGGATACTTGACCCGCGGCCAATTCCGCCAATGGGTTTGATTCCAGGTCTGAAGCTTGGCAGCCAACCCATTTCTGATTGGCGTATGTTAGGAACTGCCACTCAAAAGGAGAGGCAATATGTGGTGAAGCCGTCAGGTTTCTCCGAACTGGCCTGGGGAAGTCGCGGAGTTTCGATTGGCCATGATCTTTCTCAGCCCGAATGGGTTAGGGCGTTGGAGACTGGCTTAGATTCGTTCTCTCATACACCCTATATTCTTCAAGAATTTCATAAAGGTCGCTTATATAGCGTGGACTACTTTCAAGAAGACAAAGAGAAATGGACTACGATGGAAGGACGAGCACGTCTTTCCCCCTACTATTTTGTGGATGGTGAGGAGGCCAAACTTGCGGGCATTCTCGCTACCGTATGTCCGAAAGATAAAAAGATTATCCATGGCATGCGTGATGCTGTGATGATGCCCTGTGGGGTTATAAATGAAAATGGGAATTAAACAATGACTCTGTATCACGTTGGATGGTGCCCTGAATGCATTTTAGTGAAAGATAAGCTTAAAGATCTGGCTATACCTTATGATAGTGTGATTGTTCCCGATTCTCAGCCTGCTCGCACTCAGGTTCATGACGTATCAGGACAGTATTATGTCCCTGTTTTGGTTGATGGTGACACGGTGTTGACCGAAACTCATGAGATTTTATCGTATCTTGATGACCATGCTTCTGCTCAACTCTCTTGAGAGGATTGAGCAGAGCGGACCTTAATGATGACGATTTTGCAACTTAGGATAGAGTGAGGAATTCAATATGGGTGATTGGAAACAGGTTCTCGCACAGAGCATCACGAAGCCTGAAGACTTAGCGAAACAGCTGGGAGTCGACCCGAAGGAGATCGAAGATGTGGTCGGTCCCTATCGCATGCGAATCACTCCTACGGTTTTGGCAACAATTAAGAAAAAAGGTGATGCGATTTGGAAACAAGTCGTTCCTGAAGCCATAGAAATCGATGATATTGACGCTCCTGATGATCCGTTGGAAGAAGATACAGACAGTCCAGTTCCTCATTTAGTTCATCGTTACCCTGACCGCGTCTTGCTCATGGTGACGAACCAATGCCCTATTTATTGCCGATTTTGTACCAGAAAACGCTTGGTTGGAAAGCCAGGTTTTTTAAAGAAAGGTGAACTTGATCAGGCTATTGCGTATCTTCGTGAACATACTGAAGTTCGAGATGTCATTTTGTCTGGTGGAGATCCGTTACTCCTGACGGATCCTATGATCGAACGAGTATTAAAAGCATTGCGATCAATTCCTCACCTGGAAATCATTCGGTTTGGTTCTCGTGTGCCGGGCAGTCTTCCAGAACGCATCACTCCAGAACTCTGTAAGATTGTGAAGAAGTATCACCCCATCTATATGAATCTGCATTTTAATCATCCAGACGAACTCACACCGGCGGTCAAAGACGCATGCGGTCGGTTGGCCGATGCTGGGGTGCCGTTAGGTGCTCAGACTGTGTTGCTGAAAGGCGTCAATGATGATCCAGAAATCATGAAACAATTGATGCATCAGCTTCTTCTCGCGCGAGTCAAACCTTATTATCTCTACCAAGCTGATTTGACCAAAGGGACTAATCATTTCCGTACGACGGTTGAGACTGGGTTGAAAATTATTCAATCCCTTCAAGGTCACACGAGTGGAATGGCCGTTCCTCATTTTGTCATTGATGCTCCAGGGGGCGGAGGGAAAATTCCAATTCTTCCGAGTGACTACCTTTTGCATCTCGATGAAAATGGCGCGGTACTCAAGAACTACGAAAATAAGACCTATCATTATCCTCAACCAGAACATAACCCGAAGCGAGAGCTCCCCATGGTAGGGGCTCACCTCTCAAACGGCTCTTGTAGTGCTGGAGCGATGGACGATCTGTAATGCCGGGCTCTTCTCGTAAGCAAGGGATCCTTCCCTATCAGCGACTCAAGGAACTGGCTGCCGATGGTGTGATTACGGCTGAGCCTTCTTTGACGGAAGAGCAATTTCAACCCGCCAGTCTTGATTTACGTCTTGGACGAAAGGCCTATCGGCTCCTTAGCAGCTTTCTTCCTGAACATCCAGATACCTTTGGATCTCATGCTCATTGGGAAGATGCGTTCAAGTCTGATTTGGTGATGTATGATATGGATATTACCGATGGCGCGATTCTCGAAAAGGGCCACGTCTACCTGATCCCATTACTGGAGCACCTTCGACTACCTAAGAATATTCGTGGAAGAACAAATCCGAAAAGCTCTACAGGAAGACTCGACATCTTTACTCGTGTCATTACCAACCGTAATGTAGGGTTTGATGAAATCCGGCCTGGGTATGAAGGCCCCCTCTATCTTGAGGTGGTGCCTCGTTCTTTTACCATTCGCGTCAAAACTGGATTGACCCTGAATCAACTTCGCCTCAGTTCTGGACGACCAACGGTATCCGACACTGA
This sequence comes from Nitrospirales bacterium, assembly GCA_049607825.1. GTDB lineage: Bacteria > Nitrospirota > Nitrospiria > Nitrospirales > UBA8639 > JAGQKC01. The sequence goes on along the minus strand of JBMYWX010000136.1, from coordinate 1,749 downwards.
CATTCGTGCCATTCACAGGAAAACTCCGCTGCTCTATCACAATGGAGAACCTAATTACTCAAACAAACCATTGCCATCCGGGAAGATTCACTTAAACCAAGGGCTATTTTTGAGTGTCGACCTTCAAGGATCTTCAGATTCACATGAACCGATTATTGGATATCGGGCCAAAAAAAATAGTCATGTGATTGACCTACAAAAAATTGGGCATTATTCGGCATTGGATTATTGGGAACCCATTTCTCGACATACAAAGAATACGTTGCTGTTAGAGCCTGAGGAATTTTATATTCTCGCATCCAAGGAACGCATACAGGTGCCGGCTGGTTATGCTTCTGAAATGGTAGCTTATGAAGCAGCGTGTGGAGAGCTCCGAACGCATTACGCAGGATTCTTCGATCCTGGATTTGGTGTGGGTAGTGGGAAGCGCAAAGGGACGCAGGTTGTTCTCGAAGTCCGTCCGCATGATGTCCCATTTCTTATTTATGACGGGCAGACATTTTTTAAGGTAGTGTACGAAAAACTTTTCAGCTTGCCCACAAAACTGTATGGATCGGCACTTGGATCTTCCTATCATCAACAGGGTTTAACTTTAAGCAAGCACTTTAAGTGGTAAAGTATGCCATCTGACCTAGATCCCCAAGAACCTACACCTCCTCAATCCCACCTTCCTCCGAAAGCTCCGATGCGTCCTTCCCCTCCTTCAAGCGAGGAAGATCTCGACGACAAGGAAAATCTGCAAATGCGAGTCGCCATGAAGATGATCGGGTCGGCGATGGTGTTTATTGGATTTCTTCAGGTTTTTCTTGCTGCACAAACAGGTGCAGAGATCACGGTATTCCCAATGTTCATCTATTTTGGTGGGATGGCACTTTGGGCCCATGCTTCCATCGAAAAGTCGACCATCCGTTATTCAGTCATGGGATTCGCACTGATCTGTGCCCTAGCATTTTTCCACTTTGGCGAGGTCCTCTTTTGGCATATCTATGTCATCTATTGGGGTACGGTGGGAATGGTGGTGTACTTCATGTTCAAAACACAGAAAATCCCAAAATCTGAGTAACGGTTCAGCCTACTGTTTCACTCACCTACCTGTTTTTAACTTTTTACCGTTGTTAATAAGAATGGGTAATCATTTTGAGCAAAACGATAATGTAAGTTATGAGTGGCCCGTAGTCATCCGAGTTTCCTCATTAAATTGTTGATTTTATTTAATTCCAAAATTGAGATAGGAATTCCACGGTAGTAGTCGGACTCGCTAGACTAAGACTTATTAGGTTCCGCTAGGCTTTTCACTATTTACATGAACCCCACAATCATGACAATTGGAGTCATAATTCCAACCCTCAATGAAGCCTCAACTTTGTTGAAAACATTGTCAACTTTATCCCCGTTAAATCTGGATGAAGTCATTATTGTGGATGGAGGAAGTGAGGATAGGACCGTAGAGATTGCTCAGTCCTTCCTTGGGGTAACGTATCCCCTGACGGGTCACGTCCTATCGGCTGAGAAAGGACGGGCACGTCAAATGAATGCAGGAGGATTTTCCGCAAAATCAGATATCCTGGTTTTCTTACATGCTGATACTCATCTTCCTTTGGATGCACGTGACATCATCGAAACAATGATGTCCGGTGCCGAGTATATTGGTGGACGCTTTGATGTTCAATTTGAAGTCGACCGCGGATATGCCTGGTTGATTAGTCGAATGATGAACTGGCGTTCGCGGTGGAGCCGAATTTTTACCGG
>JBMYWX010000135.1:0-8394 GCA_049607825.1 Nitrospirales bacterium | reverse complement strand
GGAAAAGCCTTTATGAGTTATTGGTCGTGGAACGGCCAAGGGGCATGGGTGGATTGGGTTCGATGGAATCGGATAGGGAAACTCATTCACTAAATTTTGGCGATGGCATCTCATGAATGGCGATTCTTAAATATGAGAGGTAGTTGGGCACTATTCGTGAGCTGGGAATCACGTGTCGAATATGACAAAAAAGTTTGAGCAGTATATTCAACGGTTTTCTCGAGCCAATATTTTGGTTCTTGGTGATCTCATATTAGATCATTATATCTGGGGAAAGGTTAACCGCGTTTCTCCCGAAGCACCTGTCCCAGTCGTCCACGTTGAATCAGAGTCACTCTGCCTGGGAGGAGCAGCCAACGTCTATAGAAATGTCGTGTCTCTTGGGGGACAAGCCGATTTGTGCGGTGTTGTGGGTTCAGACGAAGGTGGCCATGCTCTGTTAAAAGCTCTCGGAGTCTTTCGCCGGAGTCGCGGCGGCGTCGTCATTGATGCCTCACGTCCCACGACACGAAAGACTCGAGTCATTGCGCACAACCAACAAATCGTTCGCTTTGATGTCGAACAGCAAAGTGACCTCTCTTCTTCCACAGAGCGAAAGGTTCTTCGATATGTCTTGTCGCGTTTGTCAGAGATTTCCTGTTTAGTGATTTCTGATTATGCAAAAGGTGTCGTCACCCCCTCACTTATGGCGAGTCTTTCCGAAGCCGCTGCCAGCCATCATGTTCCAATTATTGTTGATCCTAAAGTCGAACATTTCCCTCACTATCATGGAGTGACGGCCATTACGCCCAATCATGTGGAAGCCTACGAAGCCGCTGGCATCGATGAGCATTCAGATTGTTCGATCGATGAAATTGGCGAGATGCTTCAGAAAAAAATTCACTGCCAGGCTGTGCTCATTACACGCGGAGAACAGGGGATGAGCCTGTATGATGGGAAGAAAAAGGTCTTCCATATACCTTCAAGAGCTCGGCAGGTTTTTGATGTGACCGGAGCAGGAGATACGGTGGTGAGTACACTTTCTCTCGCGATCAGTACGGGAGCCTCCTTTCGTGATGCAGCATTCCTGGCTAATCAAGCAGCGGGTGTGGTTGTGGGAATGGTTGGAACTGCAAGTGTGACACAAGATCAATTAAAGAAAGCTCTACGCAATGCCTCTTGAGCAACCAACGGTTGGGATTCTCATTCCTGCTCGTTTCGGGTCATCTCGATTTCCGGGAAAGCCCTTGGCCTTGCTTGCAGGAAAGCCCTTGATTCACCATGTCTATGAAGCGGCCACCAAAGTGGCCGATGTTGCTGATGTTCGAATTGTGACGGACGATGACCGTATTATTCAGGCCGTGAAGGCCTTTGGTGGTCAAGTGATGCTCATTAATAGTCCCTGTCGAACGGGGACTGATCGGGTAGCCAAGGCTGCCACCCAAATGAAATGTTCAGTCATCGTCAATCTTCAAGCCGATGAAATCCCATTACATCCCAGTTTATTGAGTGATCTGATCGATCCTTTTTTACGGAGTGATGTTTCAGTAGGAACATTGAAGCGGAGACTTGAGACTCCTGCTGAGGTCAACGATACGGGGCTTGTCAAAGTGGTCACGGATTCAAGTGGCAACGCATTATATTTTTCACGATCTCCCATTCCCCATGTTCGTGATAGTCAGTCTGATGATGATCACCCTAATTTTTACTATGGCCATCTCGGTATTTATATCTTTCGGTATGAAGCGTTAAAGCAATTTTCGGCGTTACCAACCGGCGTGCTAGAAGATGCAGAAAAACTTGAACAATTGCGTGCGTTGGAGCATGGCATCTCAATACGAGTTTGGGAAACGACGTACCCGTCTCTTCGTATTGACAGACCTGAAGAGCTTGAAGCGGCTTCAAGCCAGTTTATGCAATATCATTGAATAACCATTGAGTTCACCATTAAGCTTAGAGTATTCACCTCCCACGTTTATGTAGAGATGCTATGAGTAAATTTATTTTTGTCACAGGCGGGGTCGTGTCTTCGTTAGGTAAGGGGTTAGCTTCGGCTTCAATTGGGCAGTTGCTTGAAAGCCGTGGATTGAAAATTTCCTTTTTAAAGCTAGACCCCTATATTAATGTTGATCCTGGGACCATGAATCCCTATCAACATGGAGAAGTTTATGTCACAGATGATGGCGCTGAAACGGATTTAGACCTCGGGCACTATGAACGATTTACTTCTGTGCGGTTGAGTAAGGAGAATAATTGCACCACCGGACGTATTTATGACTCAGTTATCAAAAAAGAACGGAAGGGTGAATATTTAGGTGGGACGGTCCAAGTTGTGCCGCATATCACCGACGAAATCAAGCAAACCATTCTGAATGTTTCTCATGATGTTGATGTTGTGATTGTTGAAATTGGTGGGACGGTTGGAGACATCGAAAGTCTTCCGTTTCTCGAAGCGATTCGACAAATGCCTTTCGATGTAGGACGAGACAATGTGTTGTATTTACATTTGACGTTAGTCCCATATATCAAAACTGCGGGCGAGCTAAAAACAAAACTGACGCAACATTCTGTGAACAAACTACGAGAAATTGGTATTCAAGCCAATATTCTTCTCTGTCGCACAGATCGCTATTTACCGCCTTCTGTGAAAGAAAAGATTGCGTTGTTTTGTAATGTCGATAAAGAGTCAGTCATTACGGCAAAAGATGTTGAAACTGTGTACGAGGTGCCTATTGTTTTGCGCAAGGAAGGCCTTGATGAGCTTATCGTGCGATTCTTGCGTTTGGAGACAGGCCCTCCTAATTTGCGAGACTGGGATGCCCTTGTTCAGAAGATTAAACGTCCGAAGCATGAGGTGACGATTGCGCTTGTTGGCAAATATGTTGATTCCAAGGAATCTTACAAAAGCCTCTCAGAGGCGCTTATTCATGGTGGATTGCATGATGAGGCCGGGGTTCGGATTCAGTGGGTGGAGTCTGGAGATATCGAAAAACTTGGTGCGGATCGTCTCTTGCGAGATGCTGATGGTATCTTGATACCTGGTGGATTTGGCATTCGCGGAATTGAAGGCAAGGTTGATGCGGTTCGCTATGCAAGGGAGCGGCAAGTTCCCTATCTTGGCATATGCCTGGGGATGCAATGTGCGGTCATTGAGTTTGCTCGGAATGTTGCAGGGTTCAATACAGCCAACAGTTCGGAATTTGACGAGAAAACTTCAGATCCTGTAATCGACTTACTGCCTGGACAACATAACGTTGAGGATATGGGGGGCACGATGCGATTGGGAGCCTTCCCTTGTCGGGTTGTCGAAGGCACGCTTGCTCATAAAGTTTATGAGACTGCCGATGTCAATGAACGACATCGACATCGGTATGAGTTTAATATGGCCTATCGAGAGTCTTTAACCTCTAAAGGACTCGTCATTAGTGGTTGCTCGCCCAATAATACCCTTGTTGAGATCATTGAATTACCAGAACACCCTTGGTTTGTTGGGACTCAGTTCCATCCAGAGTTTCATTCTCGCTTTCATCATCCCCATCCGTTGTTTACGTCCTTTATTGGAGCTGCCTTACAACGGAAACTCGGTCGATAACATTTACTCATCTTCGTATTCGTTTAAAGCTATGCAGCATATCGTTGATATTGGTTCTTTAAAAGTCGGGGGAGAACATCCCCATTTTCTCATTGCCGGACCCTGCGTCATTGAAAATGAAAAAATGGCCATTGAGACTGCCGCACAGGTTGCTGAAATTACTCAAGATTTAGGTATTCCCTATATCTTTAAATCCTCGTATGACAAAGCAAATCGAACCTCGCTGTCATCATTTCGTGGTCTGGGGCAAGAAAAAGGACTTGCGATCCTTGAAAAAGTTAAAGAAGAGGTCAAGGTTCCTGTGTTGACCGACGTGCATGACATTCAAGAAGTCTCACGGGCAGCGCAAGTGGTTGATGTTTTGCAGATTCCTGCATTTCTCTGCCGTCAAACTGATCTGCTGGTTGAGGCTGCCAAGACTGGCCGTGTGGTCAATGTTAAAAAGGGCCAATTCCTCTCTCCGGTAGAGATGGGGAATGTTGTGAAAAAGCTTGAAGATAGTGGAAGCCAACAAATTTTGTTGACAGAGCGTGGAAGTTCGTTTGGCTATAATAATCTTGTGGTGGACATGCGGGCTCTACCTATTATGCAACAGTTTGGTTATCCTGTCGTGTTTGATGCAACACACAGCGTCCAATTGCCTGGAGGGGGAGGTACCCATTCATCAGGACAACGAGAGTTCGTGGCCCCTCTCGCTCGAGCTGCCGCGGCAACAGGGTGCAATGGGTTTTTCATGGAAGTTCATTCAGATCCAGATTCCGCTCCTTCTGATGGACCCAATATGGTGCGACTATCTGATCTGCGAGCATTACTGGTACAATTGCTTTATATTTGTGAGGCTGCAAGAAAGGCAAATGCAAATGTTGCGTCCCACTCAGCGGAGTCTAACACTTAATCCAAATTGTGAGCAGCGTTTTCACTAATTGGAAGATGTTTGGTACTTATGTCAACCTCAGAGGCCGTCAAGATTAAGCATTCCACTGATTCTTCCCACGCCAAAGAGGCGTACTTCAACTTACCCAACTCTCTCACAATCTCTCGTATTCTTCTTATTCCTGTCTTTGTCTATTTATTCTCTGAACCAACAGACGAGCGGGCGCTAGCCGCTGCGCTTGTTTTTGCTACGGCTGCATTGACTGATCTTTTGGATGGATATGTGGCTCGACGATGCGGGCAAATTACAAACCTTGGGAAACTTCTTGACCCAGTGGCCGATAAGCTTCTCGTGGCTGCGGGCTTAGTATTATTGGTTCAGGAGCAGCGTGTTGAGGTCTGGCTTGTCATTGCCATTATTGCCAGAGAAATTATTGTCACAGGAGCACGTGCCGTTGCAGCGAGGGATGGACTCATCATTGAAGCTGATTCACTTGGGAAAATTAAAGTTGTTTCTCAAATAATTGGCATTCTGCTATTAATTCTTCAAGGTGTTTTTAAACTTCCATTTGTTTCTCTACATGACCTAGGCACCTGGTTCTTATGGGCAGCGTTATTTTTTGCTGTTGTTTCTGGCACAAAATACATTGTTGAAGTATTGCGGAAAGTTGGTCCGCAATATCTCTAAGTATGGTAATTGTGGCTTCATAGAATATGGATCTGGCTTGGCTCCAGGTTACTGCCGCTATTGTGGGCGCCTATTTGATAGGGTCGATTCCATTTGGTCTCTTATCCTCAAGACTATGTCAGACTCAAGATCCACGCACAACAGGAAGTGGAAACATCGGCTTCACCAATGTCTTGCGAGTCTCAGGGAAGAAGGCCGGCGTTGTTACCTTGCTGGGTGATGCGGGCAAGGGATTTCTTGTTTCCTGGCTGGCCAAGGGATACTTTCAAGTTGAAGTTGAAGTTTTATTTGTCGCAGCCGCAGTTATTCTTGGCCATATATTCTCTTTATTCCTTAAATTTAAAGGAGGTAAAGGCGTGGCTACGGCTTTGGCTGCCATTGGAGGGATTCATTTGACCTTAGGATTGACTGCGACGGCTGTGTGGGTCGTTGCTGTATGGATATTTCGCTATTCGTCAGGAGGCGCTATCGCAGCGTTTCTCGTTCTTCCTCTCTTAAGTTTTTTCTTCTCACCTTCGACATCTCTATTGATTTTTTCAGTGGTTATCAGCATCTTAGTTATTTTTCGACATAAAGATAATATTTGTCGTCTTCTCAATGGAACAGAAGGAAAATTAGGCACTCACTCTAGTTGACATAATATTACTTATCAGACGTTAATACTTGGTGAATAATTTCGCAACTTCTCATGACACGTATCCAATCTAAACTTCACATTCTTCTAGCTTTGAGTATTTTTTTCTTCTCTAGTTTCGGCGAAGCTATGAGTACACTTTCATTAAATGAGTCCGAGCAACGTGGAATGAAAGTTCTTGAAGATATTCAAAATTCTATTACTGGTCTAGCTCAGCATGTTACGCCAACCGTGGTGAATATCGCACCTATTCGTAAAGCGCGAGCATTCAGTGGAACTCCTGGCCAGAAGCGAATACCTCGAGTGCCTGGTACGGGTTCTGGTGTGATTATTCATAAAGATGGTTATATTGTCACTAATAATCATGTGGTGGGTGAAGATAGTATCGAAGCTGAAATTCGTATGTCAGATAAATCAAAAGTCTTTGCGAAAGTCATTGGTCGTGACAAGGACACAGACATTGCACTCTTGAAAGTGAATGTAGGACATGAACTTCCATCAGCTAGCTTTGGCGATTCTTCCAGCTTGCGTGTCGGACAGTGGGTTCTCGCTGTCGGAAATCCACTGGGGTTAGATCGAACAGTCACACTAGGAATTGTCAGTGGTATTGGGCGAGAACGACTGAACTTATCAAAGTACGAAAACTTTATTCAGACGGATGCGGCCATTAATCCGGGAAACTCAGGCGGACCGTTATTTAATTTGCGTGGCGAAGTCATTGGTATTAATACTGCCATCATTCATATGGCACAAGGAATTGGCTTTTCCATTCCTTCCAATATGGTGGCTCGTGTTGTGGATCAGTTACGAATTCATGGTCGCGTCGTTCGAGGATGGCTTGGTGTGGGAATTCAGCCGATGACTGAAAAATTGGCCGAAAAGTTTCAGGCCCGTGAAGACTATGGTGTATTGGTGAATGAAGTATTTGAAGGTGAACCGGCATTTCGTGCGGGAATTCAGCCTGGAGATATTATTCTTTCCATTGATGGCACATCGATCTCTACGCCCAATCAACTCTCCCGCTTAGTCGCGCAAGTGGGGCCTGGAGAAACGGCTGAGGTTAACATCATTCGCGATGGCATCCGGAGCACCATTTCTGTGGCCATGGGCGAGCGACAAGAAAATCCCATTGTGGCCTCCCTTCCTCTTCAAAAAACAGAAGTATCGTTAGGGATTGATGTTCAAGTGCTGACTGCGGAACTGGCTGAAAAATTTGGGTTAAAAGAACATACTGGTCTATTGGTTGCAAGAGTAGAACGCGGCGGTTTGGCCCATGCTGAAGGATTGAAAGAGGGAGACCTTATAAAGGAAATTAATCGAAAAGGGATACAATCTGTCAGTCAATTCTCAAAAGCTCTTGAGCAGGTCAGTCCTGGTGAAACGATGCTCTTACGGATAGTTCGAAAGGAACGAGCTTTTTTTGTCGTGTTAAAAACCTTACGCTAATTAAGTGGTCTTGCTTCTCTCATTTCGTTCTCAAGAAACGGCAGCACCTTCCTTCTTCTGCTCTACAATGATCTTGTGAACATAGTCCCTTGGCACCTCCTCATACCCAGAAAAATCCATCACATAACTGCCTTTTCCCCCAGTCATTGAGGTCAGAGCTGTGGGATATTGCAGGATTTCGGCAAGAGGAACTATTCCTTTGACGATTTGATGATGGCCTTTCGTAGCCATGCCTTGAATTCGTCCACGTCGTGCATTGAGATCTCCGATAATGGTGCCGACCATCTCATCAGGTACGGTAATTTCTACATTCATCATAGGCTCAAGCAACGTGGGTTGCGCCAAGTCCATCGCCTTTTTGAATCCCATCGACGCCGCAACTTTAAAAGCCATTTCTGAAGAGTCGACTGGATGGTGCGAGCCATCATAGACGGTCACTCGAATATCCACGACCGGGAATCCAGCAATCGTTCCATGTTGCATGGATTCAATAATTCCCTTTTCCACTGCTGGAATAAAATTTCGAGGAATCACACCACCCACAATATTATTCTGAAACTTAAAGCCTGCCCCGCGAGGAAGTGGGTCAATTTGCAGCCAACAGTCTCCAAATTGTCCATGACCACCCGTTTGCTTTTTATACTTCCCTTGGGATCGGGCCTGTCCATGAATGGTTTCCTTGTAGGGAATCTTCGGCGCGTGAAGGTTAACTTCAACGCCATATTTCCTTTTCAATTTTTCAAGTGTGACATCAATATGTGTTTGCCCTACCCCGCTGATCAGCATTTCTTTCGTTTCTTCATTTCGTTGGAATTCTAATGATGGATCTTCTTCGACAAGTTTGTGTAAGCCGATACTCACTTTATCAATATCGTGCTTGCTCTTAGGATCTAGAGCGAATGACATGACGGGACGTACCACAGGTGGAGGTGAAAATTGAATGTGATGTTTTTCTTCACATAATGTATCTCCCGTCAACGTATCTTTCAGTTTTCCAATTGCAGCCATGTCCCCAGCCTCAATTGATTGGATTTGTGTGAATTTCTTCCCCAATGTGTGAAAAATATGTCCGCCCTTCTCTTTGGTATTTCGAGAGGTATTAAAAAAACCAGTATCAGCATTTAGAATGCCTGAATGAACGCGCACATAGGTGAGTCGTCCCATAAACGGATCTATCGTCGT
>JBMYWX010000134.1:0-8405 GCA_049607825.1 Nitrospirales bacterium | reverse complement strand
GGTGGGGTGTTTAACAGTCGCCAACTCTTTGGTACCACCCGAGATGGTTTTTGGTTTAGCGGAATGAATAACTACATTCGAGACAACGTCGTGGCTAATTCTCCAGATTTTGCTTACAACTATAACGGCTATTACCTAACTCCGAACCAGCCCATTCCTAATTTTCGTGGTGCCAACATGGAAACCGATTCCACTATTCACGTCGCGCTTCCAGTTCTAGAATCTGCACGCAATGAAGCCTATGGTGCGACTGGTCAAGGGCTCTGGGCAACCTGGTCTCGTGGCTGTTGTAGTGTGGGGCGTTATGCTGATGTCAGTCTCTTTAAGGATTATCGTATCTGGCACGTGAATCATAGTGGAGCTGAGTTCTACCACGAAAGTCGAAATACTCTTGATGGGTTTATTTTGAGAAATGATGTGTCCGTCACAGCTCAAAGTCAGGGGGGAAGCTTGCGGTTTAATCGGGGGTTTCATTTTTCTAATGGTTCGTATGAAAATGGACACACGATTTTTCGCAACATCGATATGCAAGGGTTTAATGTTGGCATACGATTGCCCTTAAAACCGGAAGATGGAACTGAAGAACCTAATGTCACGATTCTTGAGGATAGTTATCTGAAGAATTATGTGAATATCCAAGAAGGTCTTCCAAATATCAATGAGAAGGAGACCGTGATACGTAACGTCAGAACTGAACCGCTCAACATTCCAGCTATTAGTGGGCAACCTGCTCAGTCAACATCCATTCACATGCGCTATTCCTTGAGTCGTCATACGGTTCTGGTTGATAGGATGAGTCGTACGCATGTGTACGACTTTAATGGAATTCAAGGGAATAATTTTGATGTCTATTTCGAAGAGCAGGCGCCGGACTATCCTATTCCACCGGATCCGGATTTCAACGGAAGATTAGTTGGTTGTCCAGACCGAAATAGCACGAATCAAGAATGCATGGATAATCATGGTGTCGCTGTGGCTGGAGTCATCGCACCTTGTGTTGCCATTGATGGTGAGGCTACTTGCTCATCTGCTAGAGCTCGAGCCACAGCCCTGGGTATTCATGGACTCGTTTTTCCAATTGACGGAACAGTGAATCAAGCGCCTGTCGCTCAGATCTCGCCGAATAATGTCTCTGGAGAAGCGCCGTTCAGTCTTTCTTTGAATGGAGCAGCTTCAACAGATCCCGATGGCACTATTGTGAGTTATCAATGGAATTTTGGAGATGGGAATACGGATAACGGAGAACAAGTAACGCATACATTCGATGATCCTGGAACCTATGTGGTCGAGTTGACAGTCTCAGATAATCAAGGGGCAACTGATCGTGCAATAACTTCAGTCACCGTAACTGGATCAACGCAAAATAATCTTCCTGTCGTGGGTGATGATACTGCGAATACTCAAGGCGGCACGAGCGTCGTTATTGATGTGATTGCCAATGACCAGGATGACGATGACGGTCTGGACCCAAGCACTGTCACGATCGTGAATGGTCCCACACAAGGTGCCGTGACTGTGCATCCCGACGGAAAGATCACATATTCCCACGATGGAGTCGATACGTTTACCTATACGATTCGTGATGCGAGTGGGGCTGTGTCGAATGTAGGGACTGTGACAATCCAGATTGAATGAGTGGTAAGTTGAACCTTGTACGATACGGCGGACCTTGTGCTCAGGATAAGGGCACAAGGTCTGTTGCCTTAAGATGATTGTCTATTCTGAGGTATTATGGACGAAGCTGAAAAACGAGAAAGCTGCCCATCGTGAGTTTCAGACAAGAGTACTTGGCTTGATATGGCACCGATCAATGCCATGAACATATCCCACTGTGTATCCCACTCATCCCCTTGAGTGCCGAGAAACGCCGTCGCTGCCTCGCCTGTAAACACGGCCGTACCCCATTCGAAAATTTCGTATAACGCGCTGAATGAGAGACAAATAGATGTCACAAGAAAGAAGATCCATTTCCCCTGAACAAGCGGCGACCGACGCAGCAAGATTTCTCTCGCTAAAATGGCTGGGACGAAACCCTGTGCAAAATGCCCGATACGATCATAATGATTTCGTTCAAATCCAAACATGTCTTGTGCCCAAAAGCCTAGCGGAACTTCAGCATAGGTGTAATGTCCACCAATGCAAAGGATGATGGCATGAAATGCAAGGAGCCGATATGTCAACGTTGTCAATTGGAATAACTGTAAGGTGCTAATTAGGAGAGGGGCCCCGACTAAGATCGGAAGTACTTCTAGAAACCAAGTAAATCGATCATGTGGAGTGATCCCTGACCAGACGAGGGTCGTGATGACAACAAGGAGGAGTCCCAGTTTTTCTCTTTGGAAAGCTGGCACGTTACTTTTCAGACTGTTTCCCGACATGAGACTCAAGCCAGTGGGTAAAATCTTTTCCTGTTTGAACGACCATCCCACCAGCGGATTCGGTTGATTCAATAAGGGTGTTGATTACTTCCTGGGTCATACTTTCTTCACAGGTTCCTTGTTCTTCAAGCCAATGTACGGTATTTCCCACCACGACGATGCTGCCGGAGACAATGAAGGATGTGACAGGAATAGCTACGAGACTCAATGCCACAACCAATGCACATTCAGGTTCTGAGCAATGAAAGGGGGCATGAAGCAGTGCGAGATCAGAGTCCGAAAGATTCAGTTCCCATTCTCTAGACCACAGTTCGCAGTCTGTTTCGTCGTCTTGCGCGGGAGTCACGGTAAAGCAACTCGTCAGGAATAACGGGAGGACCAACAAAAGAGTCCACTTATTGCGAAAAGGTAGCAAGAGAAAAGCTAGGATTAATGAGTTGTTCGAAGATGATCATTGGCGATTTGTTTTAATGCACGAAGATCTAATTTCCCCGTGCCTAACATGGGAAGGGATTCCACTTTCACGAAGTGGTCTTTACGAGGGATAAATAGGTTTGGTAATCCACCGGCTGATGCCTTTTCAAGTAATCCTGGAATAGATTTTTCATCAAGTGTGTGAAGGACTGCGAGCTGTTCACCTTTCTTTTCGTCTGGTACTGACGTCACAGCTAAGACCTGCGTTTCAGCGTTAGCCGCTTGATGCAGAGCTTCTTCCACCTTGCCATGTGGGACCATTTCTCCTCCTATTTTAGAGAATCGAGACAGACGATCAGTAATCGCGATAAAGCCGTCTTCGTTGACCTTAGCAATGTCGCCGGTAATGTACCAGCCGTCATGCATGGCTTTTGCTGTGAGATCCTCACGTCCTAAATATCCTTTCATGACATTAGGACCTTTGACGAGAAGCATGCCTGGTGTGTCCATGGGCAAGATTTCAAATGTGTCGGGATCGACGATTCGGATGGAGACGCCGGGTAATGGTTGTCCGACCGTTCCAGGTCGTGAGGCTGGTTGAAAGAACCCGGCAGCTCGAAAATCTGGACAGTTCACGGCGATGACGGGGGAACATTCAGTGACCCCGTATCCTTCAATGGGTTTGATCCCAAATCGTTCTTCAAAAGCTTGGAGCAACCGGGCAGGTAATTTTTCTGCACCAGTGAGCACAATACGTAGAGCCCCAAATTGCTCTGGCGTACATCGCCGTAGATAGAGCTGGAGGAATGTCGGGGTGGTCAGAAGGATTGAGACACGATTCTTATGGACCAGTTCTCCGATAGGTCCAGCGTCTAGCGGTGAAGCGTGATACACCACGCCAGCTCCATGGATGGCGGGAAACCACAATGTGGCTAAGTACCCAAATGAATGAAAGAATGGCAAGATACCCAAAAGGCGATCGTTCTCGTCGATATGTAACGACTGGGCGATGGCTTCAACATTCGAGTCAATATTAAAATGACTCAGCATGACACCTTTAGGTTCACCTGTACTGCCACTGCTGAAGATTATCGTAGCCAAATCGTCCATCGTGGGTCGGCAGACCGCGCCGCATCGTCGCTCTAAATAAGTCATTGGAGCTAAGAGGGCAAGAAGCATGGCTGTAATTTTGTCAGTCGAGCCTATGGTCTTGCGAATATCTTCAAGCCAAATGATCGAGACCGTTTCAGGAATCTCTAACTTGGCTTTTTCTACGAACATGCGACTGGTGACAATGGTCTGCAAGCTGGCTTGTTTGGCGGCGGACTCCATTCCACCTTGTCCGGCTGTGAAGTTCAGGTTTACGGTCGTTCGGCCAGAAAGCGTGGCGGCGACATTGACGAGGGCTCCTGCGACACTGGAAGGCAATAGGATTCCAACGGTGTGTTGTCCTTCCCATTGAGAACGGAGGGCTCGTGCTAACGCAATAGATCCAGTGAGTGCTTCGAAGCAAGAAACTTTGGGCCTTGTCTGATCACCAAAGGCAAATCGAAAAGGGTGACGGCGCATCGACCACACAAAAGAATGATGCAATGGACGACAACTTGATTTTCGTTGATGCCACGCGGCTTCTCCCATTTCTTGGATGATCATTCGTACTTCATGGGCAGACGTAGTGGATGGTAGTGGTTTTCCGTATGACACGGTGACGGGATACGGAATTCGTTCTGGGAGTTTGGTGAGAAACTTGCCCCCAATAAAACTAAAGATGCTTCCCCATACGCGATCAAGATGAACAGGAATAATGGGAACGTCGCGGCCTTTCACGATTCGTTCAAAACCCTGTCGAAAAGGCAATAATCCACCGGTTCGAGTAATCTGCCCTTCAGGAAAAATGCAGACGAGGTCTCCATCATCCAAATGGCGACCGGCCTCGCGGAGAGCGGTGAGGATTTCCCTTGGTGTGCCAGTCGAGGATATGGGAATGGCGTCCATGACTTTTGCAAGCCCACGAAACAGAGGATGTTCGTAATAATATTTGTCGACGATAAATCGAACGGGGCGGTCCATGCTGGCCAAGATGAGTAGTCCATCAACAAAAGACACATGGTTGGCCACGAGTAATGCGCCGCCTTCTTGGGGTACATGATCACGGTTCAAAATTGTGAGTTTGTAGAATGTATTGGTAAAGAGGCTCAAGACAACGCGAAGAAAAGCGTCAGGTAAGAGCGTGAGGCCCCAGATGGTGGCTCCCATAGTGAATCCTCCTGCGACGATGAGAATGCTGCTGGCGCTCAACCCAATCGCAGAGAAGAGCCCCGCACTTAACGATCCCACCAACACTCCACTAAAGACCGCGGTATTGGATAGAGCGATGACAGCCCCACGTCGATCTTCCGGTGCGCGCCATTGAATGAGCGCATTGATGGGTACGACGACAAACCCGCTGGCAATGCCAAGAAAACACATCCAGGTTAGCGTGCCGGCTAGTAATGGAGTTGTGAATCCCAGGGCGAGTAAACAAAAGCTGAGCCCAACAGCTCCTAGCGGGATCAAGCCATACTCGACCTTTGCTCCGGATAACTTGCCCGCAAGAACTGCCCCTACTCCTATTCCCATGCCGAAGGCAGCAAGTGGTAGTCCCGTTTTCGAATCCGATAGTCCTAAGACGGACTTCCCATAGATAATGATGTCTTGACCAACCAGACTGGCAATGGTCCAAAACATGATGGCCCCGAGTATGCCGAAGCGTAGAACCTTATCTGCCTTCACCGCTTCCCAGGCGGACGCCACTGTTTCTTTAATACCTCCGTCAGCGCGTGCTGGCGGCACGTGTGGAATGGTATAGCACGCCGCTAATCCCACAAGTGTTAATGCCGTGAGGATCAACCCTGCATGCCATGGAGTTGATTCTGTGAGTCCCAGAAGTACACCACCGGCCGCTGTTCCTAAAATGATAGCGAGAAATGTCCATAATTCGATTGAGCCATTTCCCGCCGTGAGTTGTTCATGAGGCAGAATCTCTGGAAGGATTCCATATTTGGCAGGACTGTACAGGGCGCTTTGTGCTCCCATTCCCATAAGCACAATGAGAGGTAATAATCCTCCTGATGGATTATAAAACAGTGCGAATGTGCCAAGCGACATCAAGGCTACCTCAACCCACTTCATGGCGATGATGACACTTCGTTTACTAAATCGATCAGAGAAGACTCCGGCAATGATTGAGATCAACATCATCGGGAGTGTAAAGACCACAAACGTGATAGTCGTTTGAGTTTGAGCGGCAGCTTCAAACTCTGGTCCTGCTCCACCTAATTCAGTGGAAACTTGCTTAATAGCTAAAAGTGCCACCATCAGTTTCCATGCATTGTCATTGAATGCACCGCAAAACTGTGTGATGAGCAAACCGCGAAGAGGATGATGTAAGGGTTGAGACATGTTTGCGGTGGATTCTATCTGGGGTAACTATTTGTAAGTCGTGAGATTTGTAATGTACGAAGTTGATGCCAATACACGGTAGTTATTTGATTGTAGCAGGCTTTTGTACAAGGTGCGATTATACGACCATTCTAATGAATTCTGGAGAGAGACGGTATCTCTGTATGCTCTTTTATTGAAATGCAGTATTGCATTTACCAAGACACATATAGTTGTTTGCGGTTTCTTAAAGGTCAGTTATCTGAGATAAATCTGAACATCAAAAGATGTGAAGGCATTTTGCTGATTCGTTTTGCGTTTCATTGTCGCCGGAGAGTGGTGGGTCGACATCGTTTCTTCATTTTGGTCGTAAGTCTGAGAAGCAACTGTGGACAGTTCTAGACGTCGATCGTGTCTGTAAGGAGAGAGAAGATGGACTAGGCTCATAGGATGATGCTTTGAGAATGTGGTGCTATGGAATAGATTTGCAAGGAATTAAAAGAGATCGTGTGTCGACTGCTGGATATCGTACATAAGCTAGGGGCATGACTTTGATAAGCTGAGAGTCGATTCATCAACCCCGAATGCCCTGCTCTGTGAGCCTGTCTTATCATGCATAATGGTCTCTATCTGGAGATGTGTTGCTTGCCCAGAAATTAGCTAAAGCTCGAGTGTAAATAATTCCAACGAATCGGTTTTCGCACCGTTTCTTGTCTTTTTTCTAGGCTTCGCAGAGTCTATTGATGTTGAGTGTGACTTGTGCGAGTTTTCGTTTTCTAAAATGTCAGACATCTTGGCATTTTTTGGTGTTGAACGAAAGTTTTTAAATATTCTATGGGTGGTGAGATTTCAGTTAATGTTGTTCATCTGTGAACGTTATGCCTCAGTCTTGGCCTTTCTGCTGTACGGTGAAAATTGGCGTTATTCTTGCTCTGTTTCATATGCAAGCACAGAGAGAATTTTGAAGCGATACATTATTGAATGCTAAGAGCATTTATGCAAAGAGAGTAAGAGAGGGAAGAGTTTTATGGATATGCAAATTTCTGTCACCCCCAATTCCTCAGATCTTCTCCTATGGGTGGGGTTTGGTCTGATCATTCTCTCATTGCTCTATCTCAAAATCCTGAATGTGAGGGCGAAAACCCGAACGGCATTTAGTGCGTTACAACCAAACCTTCAAATCTCCCGCAGTGCCACGGTCTATTCGCATGGCGAGGATACCTTGACGATTTCTCTTCGCAACCGCGGAGGTTCGCCGGCAGTGGATATTCGAGTCACTGTTCATGGTGGAGAAGGCGTAGAACCTTCGCCGATTATTCCTGTGATCCAGCCAGAAGATTCAGAGCACGAGGTTTGGGTGAAGGCGAAATTGAGTTCTCCATTACTTCAAGAAAAGCGAGATACGATTCAGTTAATCATTCGCTATCGAGATCGCTGGGGGTATTCATATGGACTCATGCATCCTGTCGTTCAGCGAGAGTCGATTCATGGTTGGGTGGCTCTCCAACTCGTTGAGAGGGTAAAAAGTCGAGTCTCGAAACCTCCCATTTCATTCTGGCGGATGCGAATGATTCTGCTTCTTCAATCTAGAGCGATTCAAGTCGAAGGCCATGAAGGAGAAGTTCGTAGTGACTCTCGTTATGTTGAGGGTGAACGGTCAGTTCGTCAGTTGCAGCCTCGTGCCTACCTTGCTAAGGTTTGGCAGGTACAGGACAAGAAATGTCGTACGATAGATGCGAGGAAGTTTAACTCTCGAGTATCTCCATTTTCAGCAACGTAGTTCTATGTTTCTTCTCTTCAAAATTACCTGCAGCTAGCTATTCAGGTCTTCAGGATCATTTCCCAATTTTTCCAATCTAACAATGAGTCGTTCCAACTCATCAATTGATGCTTTGGCACTTTGAAGTGAAGTTCGAAACTGGTCGGACAGTTCCAACTGCTGAAGGTCCTTCAATATACGAGCATATCCTTTTTGTGCTCGACGATCCATTAAGCCATCCTTTTTTTTGATGCTCCAGCATAGGCCTATCCCTATCTTTGTCTGTCGTCAGGTCCGCTCGAGTTCTTGCATCCTCCCAGTAATGACATTCCAGCTTTATGGTGCAACGAAACCTAAGTGACCTAAACGATGGATAAAATATCGTAATAAGTTCAAATCTCACATTACGATACACAGTAAGAGGAACGTGTATG
>JBMYWX010000133.1:0-8495 GCA_049607825.1 Nitrospirales bacterium | reverse complement strand
GATTCGTATCGCCAGCGTATGTGGAAATACTCGTTGAATAGAAGCCGTACCAATCCATGGATGTGTTTCAAGATTCGCCTTAATCACGTCTGGGTCAATATCAAATAAACTAGTTTCGGGTGTTAGCGAGAGCTCCGACAAGATTTCTTCTCGCTGCAACGTCTTGAGCCCCATAATTGATATTTGCTGAACAGATGTGAGATTCGTCACGACTGACTCAACCCGCTCAAATCCCCACACTCCAACAAGACAAATAACCATCACCCCTAAGACGACCGCCCATCGAACCACCCTTCGTAAGAACGATGGCTTTCGATCCTTCCGACGACTCCTCGTCCTTTTTAAGGATTGATTTTTTCGTACTGTTGGGCGTCCTTGACTAAAGGTCATGATGATAGATTCCTAAAAAAACGTTCCTATCCATTAGCGGGGCGACGATTCTTGCTTTTCTTCAGAGCCCCCGTGAGAATTTGTTCAACAAGGGCATCGTAAGTCACCCCTGCCTGCTCAGCCGCCATCGGAAGTAAACTCCTCTCCGTCATACCAGGGATCGTATTGACCTCAAGAATGACAGGACGGCCCTGGCGACTCAGACGAAAATCGACGCGTGCCGCGCCTTCACAACCCAGTACAGCATAAGCTTGAACCGCCAATGTCTGCATTCGATTTAAGCTCCCCTTTGAGACCGCCGCCGGACAAACATATTGGGTATCCGACTTCTTGTACTTCGCATCAAAATCATAAAACCCTCCCGGAGCTTGAATCTCAACGGCAGGAAGAGCACGAGCATCGATGACGCCAATGGCAATTTCTCGCCCTTCTATATAGGCTTCAACAATGGCTTGTGAATCATATTGGTAGGCACGACGAAGCGCGGCGCGCCAAGATTTTGAGTTTCTGACAATCGACACTCCAATCGTAGAGCCTTCGCTACTAGGCTTGACCACCACTGGCCACGTGAGACCTCCAGGTGGTATCGCTCTGGGATACGTATTGTCCAAGACCAACCCTCGAGGTACAGGAATCTGTTGCATCTGCAACAGAGTTTTTGTCGTCGCTTTATCCATGGCCACCGCACTTGCTCTTACACCTGATCCCGTATACGGAATTCCTAAAATCTCAAGTAGCCCTTGTACCGTCCCATCTTCACCTCCACGCCCATGGAGAGCCACAAATGCGACTTCCACTTTCTTTGACCGTATCTTCCACGGCAATGTGGCGTCCACATCAATAGGGAATACGTGATACCCGCGGCGAGTCAGTGCCGCACAGACCGTCTTTCCTGTCTTCAAGGAAATCTCGCGCTCTGCTGATTGCCCACCCATTAAAACGGCAACACGAATACGTTTCTTAGCCATAATTGTTAGTGCAAGGTATTGAATAAATCGTAAGCCCGACAAAATAAAACACAGGAGCCCTCAGTCATTTTTTCACTTTCCACAATCATTACCGCTCGCCAACAACCTTCAGCTCCAGTTGTAACTTCACGCCTGTTTTTAAAGAAACAACACGACGAATTTTCTGAATCAGTCGCAGAACATCAGCAGCAGAAGCGTTCCCGGTATTGACGATAAAGTTTCCATGTTTCGGGGAAACTTGTGCATCACCAACCTGTACCCCTTTCAGTCCGACTTCTTCAATTAACGAACCTGCAGACCCTTCTGCAGGATTTTTGAAAATTGATCCCGCATTGGGCAACGTCAACGGTTGAGTCTCCTTACGATATCGAAGATAGCCCTTGCTTCGAGACTCAATCTGCGTTTTTGTGGCATGCACAAGTTGAAACCAAGCCCCGACAATGACACGCTTGGGAACTCGAGCATAGCGATAGGCAAAGGCTAATTTTGAAGCTTCAACACGTTTCACAATTCCGCGATCATCGACAAGCTCAATCGCTCTCAACACATCTTTCATTTCACCTAGCTTTGTGCCAGCATTCGTGATCACGCCACCACCGACAGTGCCCGGAATCCCAGCAGCCCATTCAAGACCCGACAATGACCGTCGAATGGCATGGCCCAACAATGTCGGCATTCTGACTCCAGCCTGTGCATAAAGTATGTCACCTGTCTCCATACGCATACGATTTAATCTCGTAAGTTGAATCACAATCCCACGAATCCCACCGTCTCTGACCAATACATTAGTTCCACCCATTATAAACACTGGAATCTTTCCGCCTTTGGCTTGTCGAACAAGTTTGCACACATCGTCAAGATCTGCAGGAACCACCAGAACATCTGCTGGTCCACCAATTCGCAATGATGTACATGCATCCAATGGCGCTTGAAAGACGACATCTCCTCGAACTCCATCCAGCACTTGGCGAAGCGACCGTCTGTCAAATGTTTTCTTTTTCTGAGCCATTGCCTCATGACAACATTCTTCTAGGCAAGCGTTCCTAATAAATCTTTCCCGACCTTCCAAATATCTCCAGCACCAAGGGTGATCACCACATCTCCAGGCTGTAATGACTCCTTCACGTGATCGACCAAGTTTGGCCTTCCATTCACCCAATGAACCGATGAATGTCCAGAAGACCGAACCTTGTCAGCAACTAGCTCTCCAGTAATCCCCGGTAAGGCCTCTTCTCCTGCAGGATAAATATCAGTGACATACACCACATCTGCCTGCTCAAATGCTTTAACAAACTCATCAGCCAAATCACGGGTTCGGGTGTATCGATGAGGTTGAAATATCGCCACCACTCGACGATCCCAGGCAGCTTTCGACGCAGCAAGTGTCGCACGAATCTCTGTAGGATGATGCCCATAGTCATCGACGACCATAATCCCAGCCTTCTCCCCACGAATATGAAACCGTCGCTCAACACCAGCAAAGGCAGCCAGACCGTTTCGAATTAAATCAACGGATACATCTAATTCCAAGGCCACAGAAATCGCCGCAAGCGCATTGGATACGTTATGAATGCCAGGAATAGGCAGACGAAATGGACCTAGGTTTTTCCCCCGAAACTGCGCTCTGAATTCCACGGCACGATCATTGGCATTCACATCAGACGCAGAGATATCAGGAGTCAAAGCTCCAGAATAGTCACCGACTCCATACGTGTGATATCGCTTAATGACTCGAGGTAAAATACCTCGAACCCATTCATCATCCACGCATAATATGGCCAGTCCGTAAAATGGAATTTTGTTTACAAACTCTAAAAATGCTTCTTGAATCCCTTCCATGGTGCCATAATGATCAAGATGCTCTCGGTCTAGGTTTGTAACCACGGCAATGGATGGAGAAAGTCGAAGAAATGACCCATCACTCTCATCGGCTTCGGCAATAAGCAAATCACTCCGACCAAGGCGTGCATGCGTCCCCACAGCATTGACTTTTCCACCAACGACAAACGTTGGGTCCAAACCCGCCAAGGCTAAAATCGTGGCAACCATTGACGTTGTGGTCGTCTTGCCATGGGCACCAGCTATAGCGACGCCATATTTGAGACGCATCAATTCGGCTAACATTTCCGCACGAGGAATGACTGGAATGACTTTCGCCTTGGCCGCTCGAATCTCTGGATTCGCATCGGAAACTGCGGACGACACGACCACAACCTGCGCGCCTTCTACATGAGACTCCTGATGACCAATAAATACCTTCCCCCCTATCGACTCCAAATGGCGTACAGTATCTGATTGGCTCATATCTGATCCGGTGACTTTGTAGCCTAATGTCAGCAGCACTTCGGCAATACCACTCATCCCACTACCGCCAATTCCGACGAAGTGTATGTGTTGAATTTTCCGAAACATGAGTTTGTCTTTCCGCAGTTGGTCGATGACCGACTGCCACTAAGAGGCTGTGTTCAATAAGAGTTGACATTCCTGAATCATACGTTGCGTTGCATCAACATTCCTTCCGGCAAGACTGAGCTCACCCATTTTCCGCAATTGATCAGGATTATTGAGAAACATTTCAATTCGATGTGCAAGGCTCTCACCGGTGAGGTCTGACTCCAGCAGCACTGACGCTGCTCCGCTAGCCTCTACCGATCTGGCATTTTTTTCTTGATGCCCATGTGTCGCATGAGGGTAGGGGATCAAGATGGAGGCCTTTCCACAAACTGCAAGCTCGGCAAGGGTCCCAGCTCCTGAACGTGAAATGACCAAATCGGCTGACTTCAAGACTCGAGGCATGTCAAAAAGAAATGGAACAACTTGAGCTTGGATGCCTGCGGCCTCATAAGTCTTGCGCACACGTTCATGATCGGCCTCACCAGTTTGATGAATGATAGAACACGTGTGACGAAGCACAGGAGAAACTTGAAGAGCCTCCAATACCGCAGTATTGATAGCCTTCGCCCCCTGACTGCCACCAAAGATCAAGAGGGTGTTCTGTGCCGGTGATTCAGTTGGTTCCATTTCGCGAAAAAATTCTTCTCTCACTGGGGTCCCGACAATCCTGACTTTGGACTCATTGAAGTAACTTTTGGCGCTCTCAAATGCCAGAAACACTCGATCGGCAATTGGCCCCAATACTCGATTGGCTAAACCTGGAATAGCATTTGGCTCCATAATGATACGACGCATGCCAAGAAGGGCTGCGGCAAAAACCACGGGAGGACTAAAGTACCCTCCTGTTCCAATAACCAAGTTGGCAGAACGGGCTCGAAGAATTTTCATTGACTGCCAAATGGCCTTCGGAAGTAAAAGTACGCTTTGCATGCCACCCCAGGCACCGCGTCCGACCATTCCCTTGACATCAATATGAGCTACCGTAAAGCCTTCATGAGCTAAAATGGTGCTTTCCAACTTTTTGCCAGATCCAACAAACGTAATCATGACCTCCTCTTGCTGCCGTTGAAACTCTCTCGCCAATGCAACAGCCGGATACACATGCCCTCCTGTTCCCCCTGCGGCAATCACAATGCTCATGGGAACATCAAACCCGGGTGTCAAACGAAATCCTGCAATAACACACCAAAAGCTCTGTTCGTCTCACAATAAGCCATTCGCCTGCACCACCTAGCCTCATCCTGTTCGAAGGTATCCATCATTCCTTACAATTTTCCCCTTAGCTATCCACTTTCTAGCCTCTACTAATGAAGAATATAGTTAATGCAGCAACACCCGTTGACGAGCAACACTCAGCAATAGACCAATCGCCATCATGCTTGTGACCAATGAGGATCCGCCATAGCTGACAAGAGGTAAGGTCAAACCTTTCGTTGGTAACAACCCACTTACGACTCCAGCATTCATCAGAACTTGAACTCCAAGTAACAGGGTAATACCAAGAGCCAGGTATCGACCAAATAAATCAGGCGCCTGAGCCGCCACACGAAACCCCTTGAGCACCAACACCACAAAAAGCCCCAGAAAACCAATCGTCCCAATGAACCCCAACTCTTCTCCAATTAGGGCAAGAACAAAATCAGTATGGGCCTCAGGTAAATAACCAAGCTTTTGTCCTCCCAACCCTAAGCCTTGCCCAAAGATCCCTCCATTATTAAAGGCCAAAAATGACTGGAGGAGTTGATGTCCAGCATTAAGAGGATCCTGTTCGGGATGTAAAAAACTGGTCAAACGTTCGACGCGTTCCGGAGAACTAGCAATCAATGCTGTAGCAGGAGGAATGACCACGAGTGCCAATACAGCGAGGTGAAGAAGGCGAGCGCCAGCTAAAAATAATAAGCCAACGAGTACTAATCCCATGACGACCGGAGTTCCAAAGTCTTCAAATACGAGTAAGGCGCAGACCGTCCCAACAACAAGAATAGGCTCCAAGAGTCCGCCCTGCCATGTGGTAATGGAAAGGTCAGGTTTTGCCAAATAACTGGCTAGGTACAAAACCACAGCCAATTTACTAAGCTCCCCAGGTTGCATCGAAAACCACGACAGATCAATCCATCGGCGTGCACCGTGACTTTCAGAACCAGCTATTAACACCAGTGCGAGCAATCCAACACAGCCAACAAGAACACGAGGGATATAAGGCCGTATTACGGTATAGTCTAAACGAGCGAGTGCAAAGAGCATGACAAACCCAATCATCAACCAGATGGTCTGACGAAGAAAAAACAAAGTGGGAGAGGACTCGAATCTTACATTGGCCATATAGCCACTCGCACTAAAAACCGCAATCAAACCACCTAAGGCCAACACCACAGTCACGCCAAGAATGACGCCATCGAGTGAACTAAAAAACTTCGCCTCATGTGGTTGATCAAAAAGCCCCCTCCAATTAGAAGAACCGTTCGAAATATTTCTCTTTTGAAAACTCATAACGATTCCATCACTCACTCCTCACTCGCCCAATTGATGAACACACCGCTTAAACTCTTTCCCGCGATGATCGTAATTCTTAAACATATCAAAGCTGGAACAGGCCGGAGAGAACAACACCACATCGCCATTCCTTGCTTCTCGTGCAGCCGTGGTAATCGCTTCCTGCAAATCGTGAGCAACGATTGGTGTCATCACTTGCTTCAATGAACTAACAATTCTGGAAGCGGCTTCTCCTATCGCAATCACGGTAGTCACTTTTTTCTGAATAAGCTCATGCAACTTAGTAAAGTCACCACCCTTATCTTTTCCTCCAACAATGAGCAGAAGAGGTTCATCAAAGCTCGCCATCGCTTTCTGGGTGGCATCAACATTGGTCCCTTTTGAGTCGTTGTAATATTTGACGCCATGATATTCCCGAACAAATTCCAGCACATGTTCCGTTCCGAGAAACGAACCAACAACATGACGAATACTATCGAGAGAACAGTCACACAATAGACCGACTGCCGTAGCAGCCAGGACATTTGCTAAATTATGATTACCTCGTAGTGCGATCTGCTGTCGTTCCGCTACAAGACATTCGACCTCAGCAATGCGGGCTTTGACAGTCGCCTCTTCCAACCACACACCCACGGGCAATGGAAGCTTAAGACTAAAGCCCACAACAGAGGAAGGCAGAGAGTCAGCCTTTGCTGCAATAAGAGGATCGTCAACGTTGATCACCGCAATATCTTCAGCAGTTTGATTCCGGAACATCTTCCATTTGGCCTCCTGATACTGTTCAAAAGACGGATGACGGTCAAGATGGTCAGGAGTGATATTTAATATAACGGCAATCCAAGGACGAAAATGTTCGATGGTTTCAAGTTGAAAACTTGAGGCTTCAACAATCGCATAATCATACGGGACATGCTCAGTGCTGTGACCCCGTCCAGCAGCTCTATGAGCTAAGACTCCCTCACAGAGAGGTATACCCAAATTCCCACCAACAAAGGGATGCTTCCCCCCTGCCTGCAAGAATTCTCCAATCAAGCGAACAGTTGTACTTTTCCCATTCGTCCCAGTGACCGCAATGATGGGAATATCCAAATACCAACAGGCCAATTCCATCTCGCCAATGACAGGAGTACCCTGTCGCCGAGCAGTCATAAGGGCAGGATGGTCAGTTGGGACCCCCGGACTCACAACAATACAATCAGCATCATGAAAAGCCGACGCCCACCGTGCTCCAGTGACTGATTCAATGGATTCTTCTACTAACATTGAGAGGGCCGGCTGTAGGGCCTCACGTTCTTGTTCATCAACTATGATCACCTGGGCACCAACCTCTCGTAGTAAGCGAGCAGCAGCAATGCCGCTCTTTCCCATTCCTACGACTGTCACAGACTGACCATCGAGATTCTGAATCATAGAGGTGCACCCTTGATCAAAAGCAGACTTGGTTGTTGTGCATTCCAAAGTCGCCAACATAAGACCGTACTAGCGAAGCTTCAATGTACTAACGCTCAAGAGCCCTAAAATGATCGCAATAATCCACAGCCGAACAACTACCTTTGGCTCCTCCCATCCTTTTAATTCAAAGTGATGGTGAAGGGGTGCCATAAGAAAAATACGCTTCCCACGTGACTTATACGAAAGCACCTGAAAAATAACGGACACGGCTTCCATGACGAAAACCCCACCCACAATCAGAAGTAATAATTCGTGCTTGCACACGACCGCCACGGTGCCCAATGCAGACCCGAGCGGAAGTGAACCAACATCCCCCATAAACACAGTTGCGGGATAGGCATTAAACCACAGAAAACCCAGGCTTGATCCAACAATTGATGCGGTCAGTACCGCGAGCTCCCCCGCACCTTCGACGTGTGGAATCAAAAGGTAATCAGCGACCAATTTGTTACCTACGGCCCACGCCACAACGGTATAGGCCATCGCCGCTATGACGGTCGGACCAATTGCTAATCCATCTAATCCATCAGTCAAATTGACAGCGTTGGAACTCCCCACAATCACTAAAACAATAAAGGGAATGTAGAACAGCCCAAGATCCGGAGTGAAATTCTTAAAGAAAGGGACACTCAGTTGCGTCGAATAAGCCGGGGAAAGATAAAAAAACATGGCGATGGCTAATGCAACAGCCACTTGGCAAATGATTTTTTGAAGAGCGGTCAAACCCTGAGAACGACCTTTGAGAATTTTTATATAGTCATCAACAAAGCCAACTAAGCCAAATCCGACAATCGCTAA
>JBMYWX010000132.1:0-8517 GCA_049607825.1 Nitrospirales bacterium | reverse complement strand
TGGCTAGGCCACTATCGATCACCTCTTCATGCAGCTTTTCTTGTTCTTTAAAGCGAAAAACTTTTCCAGCTTCTTCGTTCAATACACCAGAAATGCTATGGAACGCAGCATAATGGAAATATGGATCAAAAGCTGATATGGCTTCGACAGGTTTATTTAATGCTTTTCCAAGTGCGAGCGCTGTCTTTAGGCCTCCAAATGAATAGTGGCTACCATCCAATGCGACGACAATTTTTCCATCTTCAGTATCTTTGAGATCCTTAATGATCAGCATGTCGGAATTTCGAACCCGACGCACCACTCGCTCAGTATTGCTACCGACAACGGAATCTTTAACAGCCCCTACGCCGAGAGCCCCCATGATAGTTAAGTCGTATCCGTTTGAACTGATATCTTCTGCTAACACTTTCCAATTTCGACCTTCGAGTGATCGACGCTCAAGCGGAATATTTGCCTCTGTGCATTGTTGATCAACGTAATCTAAGTAAGAGTCGGTAATAATCTGCAGACCACGCGTGATAAGAGAATCGTGGATTTGGCGCTGACGGTCTAGCTCTTTTTCATCATGATATTCTTCAGGGAGTCCGGCCTCCATCTGCTTGAAGCGTTTATCATGCATTTTTGCAGCGTACACATGGCTTCCAACAATTTTAGAACCAAGTGTTTTAGCTAATTTAACGCCAAGATCGACCGCTTTATTCGAATGATCAGAATTATCAACTGGTATGTATATAGTTTTATACATCTATTAGTCGCCTCCTTAAAACAGTACCGAACTTTCGAAAGACCAGGGGTGTAAGCTCATTAAACAGCCCTTCAGCTCGAACGCACGCATCGAATTGTTTCTCTAAAAGGAAACATCCGTACAGACAGTAGGGGATCTTACCACCCAGTATTTCAGTAATGCAACCCGATGATAATACTGGATAAGGCTAGTAAATTTTCCAGAAAAATCTCTCTAGCTTCATGAAGATAATAATGACTAAATTACGTATATAAACTTAAAATAATGACTTAAATATCATCTACACTTTCAGGGTAGACTCCCATTAACAATTGGGAAATAATGTACAGTAGTTACACATAAGTATTTTACTGAAGAACTTACCTTCAACTGGCCTGGATAATTTCTTTTTCAACTTGCAGTTACCAAAATTATACGATAATTTTATTGACAACCCTAGGTAAGGGTTCATAGTATTATAACCTTCGCCCGCCGTTTATCCATCATATTGGGACTTAATTACCATGTGCCACCCTTAGGGTGCATGCTGTCCCTAAACCAAATAGAGGAACCCTTTTACATGAGACAATCCAATTTTTTGTTTACGTCAGAATCTGTAACCGAAGGCCACCCCGATAAGATCGCTGACCAAATTTCAGACGGAATCTTAGATGCGATCATGAAGAAAGATAAGAATTGCCGGGTGGCATGCGAAACCATTCTGACAACTGGATTGGCCTTTGTCGCCGGTGAAATTTCCACGAAAGCCTACGTCGAAATTCCTGATATTATTCGAGAAACCATTCAAGGCGTTGGTTATTCAGACGCAACATGGGGATTTGACCATCGAACCTGTTCCGTTCTGACGGCGATTAATACGCAATCAGGTGACATCGCCATGGGTGTGGATACCGGAGGAGCTGGCGATCAGGGACTCATGTTTGGCTATGCGACTAATGAAACAACCGAACTGATGCCCATGCCGATTGTTCTTGCACACAAGCTCACTCGTCGCCTTGCAGAAGTGCGAAAGAAAAATATTCTTCCTTGGGTCCGACCTGATGGAAAATCACAAGTGACCATCGAATATAAGAATGGAAAACCAGTCAGAATTGATACGATCGTCGTTTCAACTCAGCATAGCGACTCTGTCACAGCTCAAAAGATTGCAAAAGATATTAAGGAGAAAGTCATCTATCCAGTCATGCCGAAAAAACTCTTTAATCCCAAGAATGTCACCTTTCATATAAACCCCACTGGACGATTCGTCACAGGTGGTCCAATGGGCGACACTGGATTAACGGGAAGAAAGATCATCGTGGATACTTATGGGGGTGTTGGTAGTCATGGAGGCGGGGCCTTCTCTGGTAAAGATCCAAGCAAAGTCGACCGATCAGCCTCCTACGTAGCACGATATATCGCCAAAAACATTATTGCAGCCAAACTGGCAGATAAATGTGAAGTTCAACTCGCCTATGCAATTGGCGTGGCGGAACCTGTATCTGTTTTAGTGGATACCAAAGGAACGGAGAAAGTTGCACCAGAACGTATTGAAAAGCTAGTCCGCAAACATTTCGCATTAACACCACGCGGAATTATTGATCACCTCAAGTTACGACGTCCCATCTACAAGCAAACAGCAGCTTATGGTCATTTTGGTCGTAACGAACCAGGATTTACCTGGGAGAAGACCGACAAGGCCGCAGTGCTGCGTCGGGAAGCTGGCCTATAATTAGAGAAATTTATCGGCCGATCCAAATCAAAAAGGGGAAAGTAACAATTCCCCTTTTTGCCGTTCTCCCAAAAAGTCGACCTTACAGAAAGGATTTAAATCATATGAGTACATCAGCCACGATGGATAAAAAAACCGCCGACTATAAAGTCGCTGACATCACACTCGCTGAATGGGGACGCAAAGAACTTGGCATTGCTGAAACTGAAATGCCTGCCTTGATGGCATTACGGGAAAAATATCGAAAATCTCAGCCATTAAAAGGTGCAAAAATTCTTGGCTGCATTCACATGACCATTCAAACAGGTGTGTTAATTGAAACACTTCTCGAACTTGGCGCAGAAGTACGCTGGTCTTCCTGTAATATCTTTTCGACTCAGGATCATGCAGCAGCAGCGATTGCGGCACGGGGAATTCCTGTGTATGCCTGGAAAGGTGAAACAGCAGAAGAGTACGACTGGTGCCTTGAGCAAACCATTTTAAAAGATGGGCAGCCATGGGACGCTAATATGGTCTTAGATGATGGGGGTGACTTGACCCTCATGTTGCATGAAAAATTTCCAGCCATCCTTGATCATATTCATGGCGTCACTGAAGAAACCACCACTGGGGTGCATCGCCTTCAAGACATGTTGAAAAAAGGGACACTCAAAATCCCCGCCATTAACGTCAACGACTCGGTCACCAAATCAAAAAATGATAATAAGTATGGATGTCGTCATAGCTTGAATGATGCCATCAAACGAGGAACCGACCATCTTTTGTCTGGGAAAAAAGCACTCGTGATCGGCTACGGAGACGTTGGAAAAGGCTCAGCACAATCTCTTCGGCAGGAAGGGATGATTGTCAAGGTATCTGAAATCGACCCAATTTGTGCCATGCAAGCCTGCATGGACGGCTTTGAAGTGGTCTCCCCTTACAACGATGGAATTAATACTGGAAATGTCGAGGACACGAACAAAGGCCTACTCAGTCAGACCGATTTAGTCGTCACCACGACCGGAAACTTTAACGTCTGCGATTCAGCAATTTTGCAGTCACTCAAACGCGGAGCGGTTGTGTGCAATATTGGTCATTTTGACAATGAAATTGATACAGCCTATATGCGCAAGCATTGGGAATGGGAAGAAGTAAAGCCTCAAGTTCACAAGATTTATCGCAACAAAGCCAACAACGACCATCTGCTCCTCCTATCCGAAGGTCGTTTAGTAAATTTGGGCAATGCAACAGGACATCCTTCTCGAATTATGGATGGGTCCTTTGCCAATCAAGTGTTGGCACAAATATTCTTGTTTGAACGGAAGTTTGCTGATCAGACCAATGCAGAAATAACAGTGCAAGTGTTGCCAAAGAGTCTCGACGAAGAAGTGGCCGCACATATGGTTAGTGGTTTTGGAGGCGTCATTACCAAACTGACAAAAACTCAAGCAGACTATATTAATGTCTCTATTGACGGGCCTTTCAAAGAAGACAGCTATAAGTATTAAGATTACTCCGGTGCAAAATTAAGTTCTGACATAAAGAGATTTACGGTCCCTGTAGTTATAACAATAGCTACAGGGATTTTCATTTTTGCCCTCGACACTTAAATGATTCTGAGCTTTGCTTCTCCGAAGTTCTCTTTTTCAGAATGGAAATTTTCTCAATTCAATAGTCAGCAGATCGAAGTCGGAAAACTGTTCTGACTTTGACAACATTCAAATCACGGTGTATCCTGTCTGTACCTGCCAGGGGGCAAGTTATGCTCCAAGGAACTCATTGATTTCTCTATCAGAATCTATAGATTTTATTGGTTGTTCGCTAAAGAGTAAATTCTGAATAGGAAGTTCCTGATTAACCAAAAAGAAGGTTGAAGACAGAGTTATGGCTCAGACCATTCCGACGGTAACGACCAGAGAGTTTGATGCTCTCACGACCATCCTCTTTTCCACAATAGTCCTGCTTACACTTATTGGCTTACCTGTTTTCACTTACTACCATGATTTTTCATGGGTAGACTGGACAATGTTTGGAGTCTTGTACATTTTTACCGGTCTTGGAATCACGGTCGGATACCATCGGCTATTTTCTCATAAAAGTTTCAAGTGTGCGAAGTGGGTCGAGGCCGTTTTCCTGATTGCTGGAGGAATGGCCTTGCAAAACTCTGCATTGAAATGGGCCTCTGACCACATTCGCCACCATGCGAGATGTGACGAGGAAGAAGATCCCTACAACGCAAAGCTAGGATTCTGGTGGAGTCATTGTGGATGGCTATTTTGGAAAGATAAAGATCCGTCCCAGTACGACAAATATAAAACGAAACTGAAGCAAAACAGCCTCGTCATGTGGCAACATAATAACTACATTGCGATTGTCATTGGAGGGTTACTGCTTCCATTCATCGTGGGATTTCTCTACAACGGATGGTTAGGTGGGTTGAGCTGCTTTCTCTTAGCCGGAGTATCACGTACGTTTTTCGTGCTGAACTCGACATTTTTCATTAACTCAATCTGCCATCTCTGGGGCAATCAACCACATGGAACGTCCGATTCCAGTCGAGACAGCTGGATCGTTTCGCTCTTAACATTCGGGGAAGGCTATCATAACTACCACCATATGTATCAAAGTGATTATCGAAATGGCCCACAATGGTACAATTTTGATCCATCGAAGTGGTTAATTTGGACGTTAAGTAAATTGGGTCTTGCCTACGATCTTCGCAGTCAATCTTCCCCATAGATAAGCCTACATGCTGATTTGCGTGTAACGGCTTCTTCCCTTCAGAAGTACGTTCCCTCAATTCCTCAAAAATATTGCGCACAGAAGAAGTCATGTGCTAGATTCGCCTGTATTCACGCGGGTTTTCGCGTATAGCCCTACCAGCAATTTTTCGTTGGGCACAATGCTTCATCTCACTGAGTCAGTCAATTTATATCGTTTCGACTATATATGCTTACCGAAAAACTCCAACAAGTCACCAATCAGTACGTCATGAATACATATGATCGTCTTCCGCTGTCCATTGTTCGTGGACAAGGTTGTCATATCTTCGATGCCGAAGGCCGATCATACCTTGATTGCGTTGGAGGAATCGCCGTCAATGCATTGGGATATGGCCATCCTGATCTTATCGCTGGGATTGAACAGCAGGCTCGACAACTGATTCACACATCTAATCTTTTTTACACAGAGCCTCAGGCTGAGCTTGCGCGATACTTGGTTCAACAATCATTCGCAGATAAGGTGTTTTTTGGAAATAGCGGAGCCGAGGCCAATGAAGCAGCTATCAAGCTAGCTAGGAAATATAGTCACGATCGATTCGGACCTGGTCGATCAGAAATTTTGACCATGATCAACTCCTTTCATGGTCGAACCATGGCTACATTGAGTGCCACCGGACAAACAAAAGTTCACAGGGGTTTGAACCGCTTGTCCCTGGATTCACCTATGTACCCTTCAATGACATTGAGGCTCTGAGAGCAAACATTTCCGAACACACAGCAGCCATCTTGATCGAACCCATACTAGGAGAGGGTGGAGTGGTGGTTGCTGATATTGCTTACTTAAAAGCCATTCGAGAACTCTGTACGCA
Source organism: Nitrospirales bacterium (assembly GCA_049607825.1). Lineage (GTDB taxonomy): Bacteria > Nitrospirota > Nitrospiria > Nitrospirales > UBA8639 > JAGQKC01. Next base: position 2,490 of record JBMYWX010000132.1, on the reverse strand, counting down.
ACAGAATATTCTTCTAATTTTTGACGAAGTGCAAACAGGCATTGGACGCACAGGAACCCTGTTTGCCTATGAACAGTTTGGAATTCACCCTGATATTATGACGTTGGCTAAAGGACTGGGTGGCGGAATACCCATCGGAGCGTGCCTTGCCACAGAAAAAATCGCACAGGCCTTTACCTATGGGGCACATGCCTCTACATTTGGAGGGAATCCGCTCGCATGCACAGTGGCCCTGCAAGTGCTCAAAGTCCTGCTTGAAAATGGAGAGCTTGAGAAGTGTCGTGAACGAGGAGCCTATCTTCGAAAAGGACTGTTGGCTCTACAAAAACAGTTTCCTTTCATTAAAGACGTGCGCGGACAAGGTTTGCTGCAGGGAATGGAGCTTTCAATAGACGGAAAACCCATTGTCATGGCCTGCCTTGCTCATGGAGTAATCATTAACTGCACCATGGGGCGGGTGCTTCGATTCATTCCTCCACTCATTATCTCACATGCTGAGATTGATGAGCTTCTGACAACCCTAGCAAGGGTATTTGAACAACAGATATAGCCGCGGCCTATTTCTACAACTTTAATATATCTCATCATGGCACCATCATCGCGAACAACAACTTCCAGAAAACGGGTTAAAGATCTTTTAACAATTGCCCATCTTTCAAGCCAACACATCGCTGCCCTTATCAAGCAAGCTAAACTGCTGAAAGGGAAACGGCAAGCTCGTCGGATGCCTAGACCGTTGGTGGGGAAAACGCTCGGGTTGATTTTTGAAAAACCTTCAACTCGAACCCGAGTGTCTTTTGAAGCAGGCATGAATCACTTAGGCGGACATTCGTTATTTTTGGAAGCAGAAAAAATTCAATTGAGCCGAGGTGAGAGCCTCGCTGATACCGCACAAGTTCTTTCCCGATATTTAGATGGCTTGGTCGTCAGAACTTTTAATCAGGCCACGCTCGAAGAATGGGCGACCTATGCCACAATCCCAGTGATTAACGGACTCACTGATCAGTGCCACCCATGCCAAATTCTCGCTGATTTGTTCACCATTTCTGAAAAGAAAAAGCGCCTGAAAGGCATAAAATTGGCTTATGTTGGTGACGGCAATAATGTCACCCATTCTTTGCTCGAAGCTGGAGCACGAATGGGGATGCATGTATCTGTCGGATGTCCATCTGGCTATGAACCAGATCAAAAAATTGTTGAATGGGCACAAAAGGAAGCGACAAAAACAAAGGCGACAATTGAGGTTACTCATGACCCTCTCTCTGCAGCTAATAATGCTGACGTATTGTATACCGATGTCTGGATTAGTATGGGACAAGAGAGGGAACAAAAACGACGACTGAAAGCATTAACGCCCTATCAGTTAAATGAGCGACTCTTACGAAAAGCGAAGCCTGGAGCCATTGTCATGCATTGCCTTCCTGCTCACCGAGGCGAAGAAATTTCAACGGGTGTGCTAGACGGCCCCCAATCTGTAGTCTTAGAACAAGCCGAAAATCGTCTTGATATGCAGAATGCTATCTTGATGGACTGGCTAGGATAAACTTCATTATGAAAAAAAAACTTTCCAAAGGTTCAGCATCTGGATCGCAGCAGACCCGATCCGACAAACAGCGTATGAACAAAGTCGTCTTAGCTTATTCTGGCGGGCTCGATACATCAGCCATACTCCATTGGCTCAAAGATACCTACGGATGTGAGGTTATTGCGTTCTGTGCCGATCTTGGCCAAGGCGAAGATTTGGGAGCCATTAAGAAAAAGGCACTAGCCGTTGGCGCATCAAAGGTCTATGTCGAAGACCTACGTGAAGAGTTTGTGAAACATTATGTATTTCCTATGCTCAGAGCCAACGCAGTCTATGAAGGAAGTTATTTACTCGGAACCTCAATTGCTCGACCATTAATTGCTAAACGCCAAATCGAGATCGCTAAAAAGGAAGGCGCAATCTTTGTGAGTCATGGCTCAACCGGTAAGGGCAACGACCAGGTTCGTTTCGAACTGACCTATGCGGCCCTGGCTCCTGAGATTCGTGCGATTGTCCCGTGGAGAGAATGGTCGTATACATCACGTGAAGATCTCATTGCCTACGCGAAGAAACATCGCATACCCATTACTGTCACCAAGGCCAAACCCTATAGTATGGATCTCAACCTTCTCCACATCAGTTATGAAGGCGGAATTCTCGAAGATCCATGGGTAGCTCCACCAGAAGACATGTTCAAAATGACCGTCTCTCCAGAGAAAGCACCGAATAAATCTCAGTCCATAGAAATTCAATTTCACCGTGGCAATCCCATTGCTATTGATGGAACTCGACTGAAGCCCGCAGCTCTCTTAGATCATGTGAACCGCCTTGGCGGGAAACATGGAATCGGTCGGGTAGACCTTGTCGAAAATCGTTATGTCGGCATGAAGGCTCGAGGCGTCTATGAAACGCCAGGTGGCAGTATTTTGCACATTGCACATCGTGGACTTGAATCCATCACCATG
>JBMYWX010000131.1:0-8531 GCA_049607825.1 Nitrospirales bacterium | reverse complement strand
TTAACAAAGGAATGGCTTAAGTATTGCTTGTTAATAATAAACAATGGGTAATTCACCAAAGTTTATTTCAGGAATTTAGCTCAAAATAAGATATGTATAGTGAAAATTAGTATTTATACTCGTAATGACCCAAGAGATTTACGATAATTTAGGCCAAGGAGGGGCTCGTCAATGAAAATTTCATCTTACACTATCGAAACAGCACTCACGTTTCTGTTGTACTCTATATTTTTACTCCCAGCAGCAGCATTAGCGACGCCTGTGGTGGGAGGCAGCTTACTAGTTCAAAATACAGGTAATGTCACCGCAACTTTTCAGGGAAGCAATGCGGGATATACCAGCTCTCTATTTCTGGGGAATACAAAGATCTTTACTTCCAACCAAGCAAATGGTGCAACATTTGATTTAGGAAATTTTACTGCTGGCTCAGAACTCAGCTTTCGACTCGAAGTTCATAACACAGGTCAGACTTTTTACACAGGGAGTGGAGCAAACAATGCCGATGGTATTGCACATGCTATCGTAGATGACTCATTTGGCAATAATGAAACTCTAGTCAGTTTTGAAGACTTATTGGGTGGTGGGGACAAAGACTATAATGATTTACTTTTCTCTTTTTCCAATACAAATACCGAAGTTGGTGATGTTACAGAGTCTAGTCCTGCTAATGGGAACTTACAAAACCCAGAGCCTTCTACCGTCATTTTATTAGGATCAGGGATTATCGGACTAGTTGCTTTGCGTTATAAAAAGAAAATGCTTGAGAAATAAATTCTATTTCATCACCTTCCATTAAGCCCTCTCTATGAGAATGGAGAGGGCATTTTTTTACCCTCTACACACAACGATGGAAATTCGAACCGCCAGACTTGAGATTACCTATCCAAGACTCTTATTACCGCTCGTTTTGCTAGCGAAATACAATACATCTCTTTCGACCAACTCACGGTCCAATTGTTCAGAAATTTAGTGGAACAGCCAGAGCAAACACATTGCTAGGACATACGATTTGTCTCAATTCCCTTCCCCCTTTCCTCAATCTGAGTACATCCTAGATATCTGTCAATTTTTTTGCCAACATTACAGTATTTCTATTTGTTAGGTTTTTACCAAGTAGCATCAATTCGCTATACGTTTTTGCAAATTCGGCCGTATTGTTTGCCCAATATCTGTCAGATTTTCTTTCAATTTTCGCTTTCAGAATTTACTTATGATGTATCCGCTTGCAAGCATTACCTAGTAAAAAAACCAAGAACTGACAACAACATCCAAGAACAACACATAAGGTCATATTGCCGTAACCCTTGTCGAAAATTGGCGTTAATCTTGCTCCATCTTTCCGCAGAACATTAGAAATCTTTTTTTTAATACTAATGATGTGGAGGAACAAACATGAAAATGCGTAGGTGTCTCAAAAGAATAGTATTTACATTAATGGGATGTGGAGTCTTTTTGATTCCCACCACTTCTATGGCGACTTCCGTATTGGGAGGATCTCTGGTTGTTCAAAATACTGGCAATGTCACGGCAACTTTTCAAGGAAGCAATGCGGGTTATACCAGCTCATTGTTCCTGGGAAACACAAAAATATTTACCACGAATCAAGCTGCAGGCTCGACCTTTAACCTAGGAAACTTTAATGCCGGCACTACGCTGAACTTTCGGCTAGAAGTTCATAATACTGGTCAGACCTTTTATTCGGGCAGCGCAGCAAACAATGTCGACGGCATTGCACATGCTTTTGCAGATGACTCTTTTGGTGAAAATGAAACCCTGGTCAGCTTTGAAGATCTATTAGGTGGGGGAGATAGAGACTACAACGACCTAATCTTCTCTTTTACGAATACTGAAGCCGGTGAGGGGACAGAAGTCGGTGACGAGAACAAAGGGATCGTAGAAAACCCTGAACCCTCAACGGTCATATTATTAGGATCAGGGATCATGGGATTAGCCGCATTGCGGTGGAAGAAGAAGAAAGCAACTGAGGAATAATTCCTTAGATTTCAAATGTCCTTTTCACATTGCGCCCTCTCTATGAAAATGGAGAGGGCGGTTTTTTGGGGAACCCAACCATTATAACTATTTCATCTCATCAAAATTTCCCAACCCAAATCTCAATACATTACACACTAAACCAACAACTCACTCCAACAAATACCCCCATAATTAATAGAACTCCATAATCTTGAAATCCAAAGTGTGAGCGGTGATAGACATACCGGCATCGCCTTGGACTAAAGCCCTTCGACTCAATGGCCATGGCTAAGAGAGTCGTCTGTCGCAAGGTATGTCCTATGAGTGGAACCACGAGCGGAGCATATCCGCGAATTTTGTCAACCAGGGTTCCTGTCGTTAAATCCAAACCTCGTGACCGCTGGGCTTGTACGATTACGCCACTTGCCCCCAGCAATGTCGGAACCCAACGAAAGGCAAGAGAAAAGGCAAAGCCCATTGAGACGGGAACTCCAAATCGTTGCAGGCCTGAGGCAAAATCTTCAAGCGTTGTCGTAGAGAGCAAGAGCACCCCACTGATAACCATTACATTCAAACGTAATCCCATCGCAAGACCAAATACGACCCCTTCTGAAGTAATAGTCACGAAAGACCATTGCAAAATAGTTGTTTGGCCATCGAAAAAAAATGGCCACAGCAGAGTGCTATACAAAAATAACAGAATAAGGAGAGGCCAAATATTCCGGACATTTTTAGTTGCTTCAGCCTTAACGACACAAAGCATAAGTACACCTAAAAGTACAACAAGAGAGAGTGGATCATCATACAATAATGCCAACGTAAACAGGCCCAAAACAGCAAGCACCTTAGCTCGAGCATCTAAATGATGAATCCAGGTTTCTCGATCGAGATAGAGAGAAATATTCATGGGAACTTAAGGGAGGTCTTGACTTCATCTATAGTCAATAATGTATGCCCCCAACGTTGGCCGTACCGAGTCAGAGGTGGCACTTCAAGCGATGCGGCTTGAAGAAGAGAAGGATCTGAAAAAACAGAGCGCGTTGCCCCATCAGCTATAACCGTACCTTCATTCATTACGATACATCGTGTCGCATAATCAGAAACTAAACGAAGGGTATGCGTAATCATCACAATGGTATGGCCTTGCTGATGAAGAAGTCGAATCATATTCATCATCCGCTGCGTTTCCTTTACATCAAGACCTGTTGTAGGCTCATCAAAAATTAACAGATCTGGTTTTGCGGCAAGAATCGAAGCCACGGCCACTCGCTGACGATCACCTTTGGACAATGAAAATGGATCTTGCGTCTTGCTTGCCTCGACGTCCAGACCAACAGCCGTTAACGACTCAACAATGCGTTGTTCACATTCGACGCTTGTAAACCCATGGTTCTTTGGACTAAACCCAACCTCGTCCCACACGGTTTCGGCAAAAATTTGTTGATCAGGATTCTGAAAAACATAACCCACAATACGAGAAATTTCATCCATTCTGGCAGTTTTCGTGTTTGTCCTTCCTACGATAACATCACCCATTGTCGGGAGAAGCAACCCGTTAAGCAGCTTGCCCAATGTACTCTTTCCCGACCCATTTTTCCCTAAGACGGCCACAAACTCACCTTGCAAAACAGATAAGGACACGGCATTGAGCACAAGAGTATCTTGGGTATATCCAAATGAAACCGTTTCAAGGCCAATCAGGGGCTCGTGCTTAGTTGACCCTATACTCCAGTCATTTACTCCATGACCTCGCTCAGTGAGCTTCACCGTCGGTTCAAGTGTAAGCCCAAGTTCATCAGTCACCTTCCACGCCTCTTCTACAGTCACTGGCAAACGAGTCAAATGAAGTTCAGTAAAGCATTCTGTCAGTGGCAAAGATGCCAGTCCAAACTGCTTCACTAATTCTGGTTGTCGAAACAATTCATGTGGATCACCTTCCCAACACACCGAACCATGCTGAAGCACACAAATGCGATCAGCATCAAGCACCTCTTCTGACTCCTGCTCTGATAAAACAATCGTGATCCCTTGATCCGAAAGCAACTCAAACAACTTATGCATATTTCTCCGTGCTTCAGGATCAAGATCAGTCATCGGCTGATCTAACACTAACAATGCCGGATGACTCACAAGAACAGACCCAAGAACAAGCCGCTGCCGCTGCCCACCTGACAGTGACAAAGGATCACGATGAATAAATTGCTCTAGGCCGACCTGTTCAATACTCCATTGAATTCGCTTCTTCATGTCCTCGACCGATAACGAGGACTCAGCATACTCCAAAGGGAATACCAATTCTCGCTCAACATTCGTAGAAAGTAACTGAGTATCGAAATCCTGAAACACTATCCCAACTTTATCAGATTGACTCGCGACAGAACGACCAATACTCACCTTTCCATCTACTTTAACCGTCCCTGAGAAGGCACCTCGAATAAAGTGGGGAATGAGTCCATTGAAACAATGACACAACGTCGACTTCCCTGAACCACGACCTCCCATTAGAACAACCTTTTCTCCCTTCTGAACATGAAGTGACAAGTCACGCAAAACTGGAGTCGTAGCAGCCTGATAGCGAAAGGTCACATTCTCAATCTCAACCATAGACTTGGAGCCTTGATCGTCTTCAGAATAGGTATCTTTAATCCTAGGCAGTTGATCGGTCCTATTCTGTTGGCTTTCTCTCAATTCCCTGCAAAGATCCGGATAATACAAACCCCATCTTTGAACCCGTGGGTAGAGGAATAACAGCAGCGGTGGACCAAGAAATATTCCCATGATCACATTATTGAAAAAAATGGCCGGGGCGAGAATCCAAAAAGGGAGCAATCCCAATAACTCAACACCCCACGCGATTGTTGCAGCACACACACCAGATGCGATGACACAAATCACAGAAAATTCTAGGCCTTGCCGCCATGACTTCATTTGAGGTACTTGCTTTGAAGACAATGGGCCTAAATGACCCCACAAAACATAAGGAATCAAGCCAAGAAAAAAGTTGCCGACAAATCCAAAGACACTGGCTGGGCCCAACGTCCCAAAACAATCCCCAATGATATTGCCAATGCCAGCTCCCCATGCCGCTGTTGGCCCGAAGAGAAGTGAAGTTACCAAGGGAATGGCATTGGCTGGACGAAGTTCGACAAATCCCGGAATAATTGGGATACCAACTTTGAAAGGAATAAGAATCGCAGCATAAATGGCAGCGATCTGCGCTGTTAACACAATCAGCCTTGTATCATGCCATACTGAGGTCACCTCGGTGATCCAGTCAAACGGACGCCAACGTGAGGTCCCAGTTTTCATGTTCAATAGAAAACTAAAAGGAAGAAAGGAGAAAAGGCCGACTATGGTGCTGCTCAATCAGAATTCATGACCCGTTCTGAACACAGCGAAATCCAGCATGTGCATGGGAATAACTATGGCGGAACCAATTCCGAAATGATCGACGAAGAAAGCACACGGCAGTTTGTGGTCCTGCCCCTTTCACGACATAATGATCCTGATCAAAAAACCTCTCTGAGTAACCTGGATACGTTGGAATAGGATCAAACCCTTCAAAAGGATGGAACACGGTGGACGTCCACTCCCACCCATTCCCTACCAGTTGAGAAACCCCAAAGTCACTATCCCCAGCTGGATAGGCCGTAACTGACACGGGGTCCCACTGTTTCAATCCGAAATTTCCATGAATCCCATTGGGCACTTCATTACCCCATGGATACAAACGCTCTTCCTGTGACTGAGTTCCGTACGCAGCTCGATGAAACTGCGCTTCAGTGGGAAGAGACATTCCAGCCCATGAAGCATAGGCTTCAGCTTCACGGTGGGACACATAGACCGGCCAATCAAGTGGTAATAGACGCTCTCCAAAAACTGTTTGAAGCAACCATACCTCTCCGCGGCGAATCCAATATGATGGAGACGCTGCACCAGCTTCGACGAATTGAAGATATTGCGCATTTGTCACCATATATTTACTCATAGAAAACGCGGGCACCATCGTCTCATGCTTATTAAATTCATTATCCCATCCAAATCTGACGGCAGGATCATCGCCAAGCGTCGCAGTCCCTATAGGGATCTCGATCATTTGGTGTGTAGGAGGTGGACATTCTTGAACCGGAGGCAAGGAAGGCTTGATTTTGCTCGTTTGAGATAATCGATGAAGAATAAAAGCGGTAGTCTCCACATGCATCCATCGATGTTCAATCGCAATGTGTCGAATATCAACGGGAACTTCATCAAAAACTTGATCAACTTCTTTCCGTACTCGCTGATTATATTGTCTGACTTCATCAAGAGCTGGCCAGTCAGACGGGTGGTCCTGCGGCAAAGCGCCTTCCTTTGGATCAATCCCCGCTTCAAACAATTCATCAAATTCTGCGTGAAAGGATGATTTCCCCAGATTCCATCGACAAATTTGATTCCAATCAAAAGCCTCGACATGGCCAAGGTAAAAGATCAGTCGATGACGTTCCGGAATCCCTCGCTCATAAAAAGAATCAGGATTGATAAGAGAAAAAATTCCATCCATATGTTCCCGAGCTTCATTCAATGCTGCACGAAGTGTTGATGAAGAAACCATGATGTCCTCCTCCACTACCAAAACATAAAGGAAAGAATAAGGCAATCAATAAAAAACCCCACATGGGGGCATATCAGAACCTAATGACAATCCAAGAAGCCATCATTCTTTTTGAAAGAGTAACAAAGCAAATAAGAACGTGACAATATTTAAATTTACGCGAGATAAACGTCTTCATCATATATATATTTTTTGACGATTTGTTGGGCCCTGGTCACATACGCACGACCTTGGTATTCTTCCCCTAATAATCACGATGACTTCTCCCAACAGACAAATTAGGTTGTCTGTGTAGTAGGACGCACCGCACATGACTTGGGCCATGTCGAATCTTGCACTCGAAGCACGCCACGTCACTAAACAGTTTTCTAATGGAACCTACGCCCTTCAGGATATCAACTGGGATGTAAGGATTGGGGAAACGATGGTCCTCATTGGAGAAAGTGGCTCTGGAAAAACGACACTCCTCCGATTACTTAATAGGCTAGATGAGCCAACCTCTGGCGAAATCCGAATTCAAAACAAACCAGCACACGATGAAAACCCTATTGAGCTGAGACGCCACCTTGGCTATGTCCAACAAGATGGAGGGTTGCTTCCTCACTGGACCATCGCAAGGAACATCGCACTCGTCCCAACCCTTCTAGAATGGTCCCATGAAAAACGCGAGAAGCAGGTTGATGAACTCCTAACTCTCGTGAACCTCGATCCTCACCAGTATCGCGACCGCTACCCTATTGAGTTATCAGGCGGACAACGTCAGCGGGTGGCGGTTGCCCGATCCCTTGCTGGAAATCCAGATATTGTTCTTCTCGATGAACCATTTGGCGCTCTTGACGCATTGACGCGAATCGACCTTCAAGGTCAATTTCTCAATCTCAAACATCGACTCAAGAAAACCATGGTCCTCGTCACCCATGATCTTCGTGAAGCCTTTCGTCTGGGTGATCGAGTCGCTGTACTAAAACAAGGGCAAGTCCTTCAAATTGGCACACCCAAGGAACTTATTGAAAATCCAACAACCGAATATGTCAAAAATTTATTAAAATATGTCTAATCTCCCAAAATCTCAAAGCTCATGTTGAGATATCACATCTTTTTCTTTCTCAGCGTTTTCATGCTCGCCCTCACGACGCCTAAGTTATTTGCCTTGGAATCACAACCTACGTCAACCAATGCCCACATCGTTGTCGGATCCAAAAACTTCTTGGAAAACCGACTCCTCGCAGAAATGTTTGCACAGCTCATTGAAGCGCGAACGGACATCACAGTAACACGACGGTTAGGACTTGCTGGCACACAAGTAGCCTTTGAAGCACTTAAGACTGGAGCAATAGATATCTATCCTGAATATACGGGAACAGGACTGGTGAGTATCCTTGGCCAAGCACCAGCAGATAGTGCGCGAGCAACATTGAATCGCGTCCGTTCAGCATTCTTATCTCAATGGAATCTCGTATGGATCAGTCCATTGGGATTTGAAAATTCCTACGCATTAGCGATTCCAAGAGCCCGTGCAGAGCAATTACATGTGCGAACGATTTCTGACCTGACCAAAATTGCATCTACCATGAAAGCTGGATTGGGCTATGAGTTCATTCAGCGACCCGATGGGATTCCAGGGTTACAGCGTGAGTATGGGCTTGAATTCAAAAAAATTATTGCTATGCAGCAAACGATCAAATATCAAGCGGCGAATGCCGGCGAAGTCGATGTACTTGATGTTTACACAACTGACGGACGACTCGCCGTCTATGATTTCATCGTGCTAGAAGATGACCGTCATTTCTTTCCTCCCTACGAAGCTGCAGCATTAGTTCGAGGAACAACTATTAAACGCTTACCAGAACTAGGACAGACATTAGCCCTATTGAGTAATTCTCTAGATAACACGGTGATGAGAAGTTTGAATTTTCGCTTGCAGGAACAAGGAGACTCTGTCGAGCACGTAGCCCATGATGCATTG
>JBMYWX010000130.1:0-8538 GCA_049607825.1 Nitrospirales bacterium | reverse complement strand
TCTCCTACACGTATCCATCATACTATTCATAGCCCCACTCTATCTGTTTGTCTTTCGCATTGAAGGATTCTCGTTCTACCATACAGCATAGAAGACCTGAAACCTGCTAGAATCACTCGTTCGCACGAATAATTACTTTCACTCATCATTTTCCTATCAGGCTAACCCTATGACACCAAAGCAAACCAAACTAGACTACCCAGACTCCACTGGCCAAAAGGTCTCAGCCGTCCTAACCGAACCATCTTCCCCGACAGACGCTATTGTCGTGTTGTGCCATGGCTTTCTCTCTAATAAACAAAGCAGTACCAATCGACGTTTGACAGAATTACTGATTGAAAAAAGAATCAGTACCTTTTGCTTTGATTGGTTTGGTATGGGTGAGTCGACGGGCACCTTTTCCGAACTGACCATTGACCTGTGTTGTGATGAATTACAACAGGCATTAGCCTTTGTTCGCACACAAAGATATTCCCGCATTGGTCTCGTCGGGTCAAGTTATGGTGGCCTTATTGCGACATTGATTGCATCAAATGACTCGTCATTAGCAGCACTCGGCTTGAAATGCCCGGTCCCTGACTTTCCTGAGATGCTTCAGTTAGAATTTGGACAAGAGGCGATGCATCGCTGGCATGCGACTGGGAAGATCCCAGATGTGACGGGATGTGATAAGCCTATAGCATTACACTATGCTTTTTACGAAAATTGCTTAACCTATGATGCCTACCGCGCAGCACAGGCCATCCATACGCCGACTCTTATCGTTCATGGGGATGAAGATGAACTCGTACCAATTCATCAAATTGAACGACTACAACAGTCGCTGGCAGGAGAGAACAGGCTTCATCTCTTATCTGGGGCAAATCACCATTTTGGCAGACCCGATGATTTTCGTAAAATGACGACATTACTTGCAAACTGGATGATTGAACACTTACCTAATTGACCATTGCCGTCAAATTTTGTTTCTGAATAAGCCATGATGCCAATTGAAACAGACCTTCGTGGTGAACAATTAGAGATTCTACGAGTCTTATATCCCTGGTATAAAGAAGAGGTTTTTCGACGCCGTGAACAAATGATGCGACTCACCGCGTTCGCAAGTGCATTCCTCGTGCTACTCTTAGTCACAATTATGGCGGTCGCACCTTCTTCTGAAGCCAACATGACCATACAGCTCTTTTCCATTACTGGGATTGCCCTATTCTCAGCCATCTTTGTCTACCTTATTCTTCAACAACACGATCGACATCGTATTGCGAAACAAACATTAATCGAGATGGAAAAGATCTTAGGTTTGTACGACGAAGGGCTCTATTCTGTTGGAAAAGCGCTGTATCCCCAAGACTGGCAGACTGCTTGGCTCAGTGATAAAAGTGTGACCGTTTATATTGCCGTTATTACAGCATTATCCGTGCTCGTCATTGCGGCGGTTCTTGTTCGCTAGACATTATTTTCTTTAGTCCTCGCATCTTACTATTAATCGACGTTTTGGAGAATGACACCAATGATTAGAGCCTTCCGCGGAGTCCTGCCCACCATTGCCAGCAGTGCCTTTGTCGACGATACCGCAGCGGTTATTGGTGATGTCGTGATTGGGTCTGAATCAAGTGTGTGGTTCAATGCTGTTATCCGTGGAGATGTCCATTATATCCGCATTGGTCATCGTACGAATATTCAAGATCTGTCCCTGCTTCATGTCTCTCACGATACTTACCCGCTTATTCTCGGAGATGACATCACCGTCGGACATCACGTGGTGCTTCATGGATGTACCATTCATCATCGCGTGCTCATCGGCATGGGTGCGGTGATTATGGATGGGGTGGTGATCGAAGAAGATTGTGTCGTAGGAGCCGGAGCCTTAGTCACGGAACGCACTCACGTCCCAGCCAACAGCCTCATCTTGGGTAGCCCGGCGCGAGTAAAACGATCACTCTCCGACGAAGAATTAGCTTGGATCAAGGAGTCGTCACAAAACTACATTCATTATGCCAGTCAATATATTGCAGATCGTCAAGAAGGATTGTCACAACCATGAATTGTGGCCTATCATCCTCGTTTCACCTTTCGCAATAAGAATATTCATTTGATTACTCTTCAATCTCGTCCTCTCGTTATTCTAGGGGCTGGCTATACCTCTCGGTTTCTCTATCCACTTGCTCGAATTCAAGGTTGGCGCACCTATGCGACAAGTCGGACCCCAGCAACTCATCTGACACATATTGATCGCGAAGATCGAATTGAGTTTGATCTCATGCGTGAGGAAACTTGGAACAATATTCCACAAGATGCCCATCTTATCTGGTGTTTCCCTGCCATCCCCAAGAACGTAGTAGATCACTTCATTCAACAATATGCTCAACACGACGGACGGTTGCTGTTCCTGGGTAGTACGTCAGCATATGGTCCATGCCAACATTCTTTGGTTGATGAGAATACCCCAGTCGACTCCTCTCTTCCTCGCGTAGAGAGTGAAGAATATTTCCGTAAAACTTATGGGGCCATCATATTACGGCTAGCTGGTCTCTATGGACCAGGGCGTCACGTATTGGATTGGATACGAAAGGGGAAAGTTAAAAACACAGAGAAGTATGTGAACCTTATTCACATTGAAGATGTCGCAGCAATTTGCCTTGCCGCTCTTAGAAAGGCTAAGACCGGGGACATATATGTCGTCAGCGACGGGAACCCACGTCAATGGTCTGAGATTTTTTCAGTCGCCTCCAAACGGTGGGGACTGACTTGCCCCCCACTCTCACCACCCAAGAATTCTGGAAAACGTCTGAATATTGGCAAACTGGAAACTAGGCTTCAATACTCATTCATTCATTCCGACCTGTATGAAGCAATGGCAATTATTGAAAAATGAAATATGTCCAGTGAATATCGGTAGAGACACCATGGAATATTCGTTGGTATTTCATTCTGCAATGTCCATATAACCCTTGTCATGTCTTACCGAAATATCACAAGAAGACTCATTAAAAAAACGAAGTTGTTGAGCGCATGAGCCATAATTCCGGGCAACAGACTTCCTGTCTTCTCATAAGCCCAAGCCCAAAGGAATCCACTCCACCACACCGCACAAAAACCGACAATTCCGTACCCATGCACTAAGGCAAAAATTGTCGCACTCAATAGAGCAGACAGTAGCCAGCCAAACCGTCGCCGTAAACTCCCAAACACAATTCCGCGAAATATGATTTCTTCAAAAATTGGTGCTAAGACTGCAACTTCAAGAAACAGAATCGTTAAGTCACCGTACCCACCCCACACTAAACTATCATTAAACCATTCCGTCCAATGCGTGGTCTTACCAATCGCCTCGCCTCCGACACTGATCACCAAATCTCCAACCATGCCACAAGCAAACAAGGCAAGAACAGTAAGAATAAGTATACCAGCCTTACCAAGAATCAGTTGCAGACCAAAGACTTGACTCAAGGAATGACCCTTCGGCCGAAGAAGGTAGTGATACAATAGAAAAGGAATAGGAGCGTACAGCATCACCGTACTGACAAGCTCCATTAACTTTGAATCTACTCCGCCATCAATAAAACTGAAGTACGCTCCCAAGAGAGCGCCAAGCCCCGCTAAGAATAAGAGAGTGAGAGCACCACCTCTCATTAATACCGCAAATCCATCTCGCCCAAACCACGGAGGTGGTAAGGATGCCTCACCAAGCCTATAAACAACACTCCCCATTTGGTATCGTCGCCACATCACAAATAGCAACGCCAAGACGCTTACCATCGTCAGACTAACTTCAGTGACCATCAATAGTCGATTACGCCAAAAGACTTGCTCTATTCGACTTTCTTTATGGACGTCTATCGTGCTCTCAAATGACGAGTCTTCTGCCTGTCTGGCAAGACGCAGCGCTAATTGGCTATAGAACCAATTCTCAGGAACTTCTTCAGCCAGACGTGCTTGGAGCACGGCCATCTCTTCAGGACTCTTCATTGTATTTCCATAGGCCACTTGTAATATCTCTCGAAAAACTGGAAACGGACTTGGTCGCCCCTTCCAGGATTCAATACGCCTATTCATCCCATCAAGTTTGTCAGCCTCAGCCACTAAGACCGCAGCATAGAATGTTGACAACGGATCATCTGATACCGCTATCAATTCGTCATACCATCCGATCAGTTTCGTCGAAGCATCATCATTATGGCCATTGAGAGCCTGATTGAACGATTGCTCCCACTCAGAACCACGTGTCAATGATGACTCAAAATCCATTGACCGACCGACAATATGTTCCAATGCTCGTTCTGGGTCCTCAACATTCTCAAGGGCGGTCAATGAATCGTAGGCCCAAACCATCAAGCCTATTCCCCCACCAACCACTATTGTACAGACAATAGTCCAGGCGACCGAAAATCCCACAGGTTGCCGCGACTCATCATGAGAAAAACTCTCTTGTATTGTGGTCTGGTCCAATTCCACTAACCTTGTCAACTCATTTTCCATACCTACCCACACCTATTCATGAAGCACTTATCACTCGGACTCAACACCATTTATGAGGGAATAAACTCGGACTAATAGTATACCACGAAATTTCAGACCTCACGGTTACTCAAAGAATGGGCCACAAGAATCATCCCACTTTTACTCTGTTCAAACCCTGAGGACTCTTTTCGTTTCGGCATTTAAGAGAAGAAATTTTACTTTGAGGCATTTTATGCCGAAAAGATATATATGAAGCCGACAAGCAGCATTACATGCTCGATCTCCCCACCTGTCTTCTCCCATCCTAACAATATTAAATTTATCCCTCCCAAGATTACAGAACGACGAAAGAAACGAAGAGGCTCACCTGAAGATAGTGGGCCCTACTCAAATTACCGGATGGTCGTTCGTGTGGAATTAATACAGCACCCTGGAGTATTTGCACGATTAGCAACAGCTCTTGCTGAAGAAGGAGCGAGTGTTGGTGCCGTCGACTTAATTTCAGCAACCAAGAAAACAGTGGTGCGTGATGTCACATTTGATGCACGTAGCGAAGAACACGGAGAGCAGGTCCTCCAACGATTAAATCAATTACCTGAAGTTCATGTCATTGCCGCATCTGACAATATTTTCATGATGCATTTGGGTGGGAAAATTCGTGTGGACAGTAAATTCCCTATCAAAAATCGTAACACCCTATCGATGATTTACACTCCTGGAGTAGGAAGAGTTGTCAAAGCCATTGCCCAGGATCGAAACAATGCCTATACATTCACAAGCAAACACAATAGCATTGCTGTCATCACTGATGGCTCCGCGATTCTTGGTCTAGGAAACCTGGGACCAGAAGCTGCGCTTCCGGTCATGGAAGGAAAGGTCATGCTACTTCAGCAATTTGCAAACATTGATGCCTGGCCGCTTTGCCTCAACACGCAGGACCCTGATGAAATCGTTCGAATTGTTTCTGCTCTAGAACCCAGCTTTGGAGGCATTAATCTTGAGGATATCAGTGCACCTCGATGTTTTGATATTGAACATCGTCTCCGCAGTCATCTGAATATCCCTGTGATGCATGATGATCAACATGGTACAGCCGTCGTCGTTCTCGCCGCTCTCTACAATGCCCTCAAAGTTAGCAAACGTTTCCTCAACCAAGTCAAAATCGTCGTACTGGGGCTTGGAGCTGCAGGTACAGCCTGTTGCAAACTCCTGATCCAAGCTGGGGCAACCAATATCAAAGGCTGTGATAGAAATGGATTAGTGCTTGATCATCCAATAAAGAAGCTTCAAGACAATTGCCACCAACTGACTTCACTCATTCGTTATGATCAACCGACAGGAACCCTCCAGGATGCCCTAAAAGATGCGCATGTCGTCATTGGTCTTTCAAGTAAGGATACTCTCAAAACTAAAGATTTAGGACTCATGGCGAAAGATCCGATCGTGTTTGCTTTGGCAAACCCCGATCCCGAAATTTCTCCACAAGATGCCATACCCTCTTGCCGCATCTATGCAAGTGGTCGGTCAGATTACCCTAATCAATGCAATAACCTTTTAGCTTTTCCTGGTATTTTTCGTGGAGCTTTAGATGTGCAAGCCACGACAATTAATGAAGCCATGCTGCTCGCTGCTGCGAAAACTCTCTCCGATTTGGTCCCTGCGTCAGCACTGAATGAAGAATATATCATCCCTAGTGTTTTTGATAAGAAGGTGGTCTCCCACATTGCCAAGGCCGTTGCCCAAGCGGCAGTTGAACATGATGTAGCCCGACGTCAGATTGAATAAAAAGGCTTAGAGATCGTGAGGAGTAGAAAAGGGAAAGTACGAGCGGTCGCCATGCAACAGACACCCGTTACAAAACATGAGTCCAAAGAATAATGCCAATTCCTACAGGCCAAAGATAATACGAGAACCAATGGAAATAGTCTTGTTTCACGAGACGAAGAATAATACCAATCGACCAGTATCCGACCCCCGCCGCTACGACCATACCCACAAGATATGGGCCAATCTCGACACTCGCGGTGCCAACAACCTTCAGTATTTCCAATAAGGTCGCCCCAAGAATTGCTGGAATAGAAATCAGCAATGAAAATCTAACAATCAATTCACGCTCAAGTCCAAGCAGCAATCCTCCGGCAATCGTCGACCCTGAACGTGAAATTCCTGGCAAAACGGCAACCCCTTGAACCAATCCAATGACCAGGGCATCGCGAATACTCATATCTTTGATCCCACGACCGATTGATTTTCCACGACCGATCCATAATACGATCCCAGTCAGAATTAAAAGACTCCCAACAATATCTGGGCGTGAAAAGACTTCTAAGCCGATCCTTTGAATACTCAACCCAAGAATAGCAGTGGGAAAGGATGCCACAACCACCATCCACACGGTGTGCCATTCTGCTCCACTAAACACACTAGCTTCCTTTGTTGTTGGAGATAACCGCAAAAGACCTCGCGCCAATGCAATCCAATCTTTCCGAAAGTAAACCAAAATCGCAACCACCGTCGCACAGTGCAACATAATATCAAACAACAAATTTGTGTCCTCAACATGACCAAACCAATGTTGAGCAAGAACTAGGTGGCCTGATGATGATACAGGCAAAAACTCAGTGAGCCCTTGTAAAACAGCCAACACAATAGATTCAATATAGTTCATCATGAATCCTAAGGAGATTAAGGACGAATCGTGATGCGTCTAAGTGACTTACATTACCTGTGAAGACTGGTCCACAAACTCACGAACTCCCTCTTCCCACGGAGGCAAGAGTATCGCAGGATCTTGTAACGTGGTTAGCACCGAATTCATTGGACGAGGAGCTGGTAATGGAAATTCCTTAGTTGACACAGGCGTCACATGAGCCTTGATACCAAGATGGTGAAAGAGTGTTTGAGTCAACTCAAACCAACTCGTCCCTCCCGCTCCCGCAAGATGGTAGGTGCCAAAATTTTTCGTCATGATGAGTTGCTCAATAGCTTTTGCTAGATGTGGTGCAAACGTCGGCGACCCCTGCTGATCACTGACAACACGAACATCTGACTGCTTGGCCAGCTGACAGATCGTCTTAGGGAAATTTTTTCCGACCGTATGATAGAGCCAGGCCGTACGCACGATAAAATACTGCCTGGTGAAAGCACGAACTGCGGCCTCTCCTGCTAACTTACTTTTCCCATAGATTGAAGATGGATGAGGTTGGTCAAACTCATGGTACGGTTCAGCCTTGCTTCCATCAAAGACATAATCGGTAGAGATATGCACAAGAGGAACCCCTATCCCTTCAGTGGCCAACGCAAGGTTTTGTGGACCAACCGCATTGACACGATAAGCAGCACTGGAGTCAGATTCAGCTTGATCAACATTGGTATAGGCTGCTGCATTGATGACAATATCAGGATGGGCACTTGTGATCGCCTTCAATGTCTGTCCGCGCTTGGTAATATCAAGGTCTTCGATGTCCCAAGCTAGCACATCTTGCTGACTCAAGACCTCACGAAGCGCATGCCCTAATTGACCATGAGCCCCAATGACCAACACCTTCATACCCATGTTCCTTGATACATCGGCAATCGTTCTAATTGTTCATCTACACTCAGTGCACTGTGATCCTTTTTGGACAAATTTGGCCTATCAATAGGCCAGGCTATATTAATAGAAGAATCGTTCCAAGCAATGACCATCTCATCATTGGGGTCATAGAGGTCAGTACATTTATATTCCACATCTGCTGTATCACTTAACACGCAAAAACCATGAGCAAATCCAGGTGGAATGTATATTTGTTTGAAATTTTCTCCCGTCAGGGTCACTCCAACCCATTGCGAAAATGTGGGTGACCCTCGTCGAACGTCAACCGCAACATCAAAGACTTCCCCCTGACTCGCTCGAATCAGTTTTCCTTGAGGGTGTTGTATCTGCGCATGAAGACCGCGAAGAGCCCCTTGTGCAGAACGGGAATAGTTATCTTGAACAAAAGTCAGCGGAATGCCAGCCTCAACATATTTTTCATGATGATAGGTCTCTAGAAAAAATCCTCTGCCATCTCGATAGACATTTGGTTCGATTATGACTAC
>JBMYWX010000129.1:0-8568 GCA_049607825.1 Nitrospirales bacterium | reverse complement strand
TAAGTTAAGGTTCCTTCTACGTCCAATAAGCCTCTACTGGTAAAACCTAGGGTTCCTGTTGCGATTAAATCACTGAATCCATCTACGGAAGTTGCAGTTGATACGACCGTAAACTCAGAGGCATTCCCTACGATATTATAGCTCCATCTATTGTTTGCAGTTTTGTTGAAATACATTGTGACCCCATGACCGAACCCAAGTGAATCAAACAATAGAAACCCTGTGCTATATGTAGAGGTACCGATAGGATCATTGATATCAAAAGTTTTGGCGGTATCACCGGCACTGAGATTGCCAGTTAAGGTGACTTTCGTTGTTATTTTTGCAGGAAGGGTCGTTGCTTTCGGTGAGTCGTTTGCTGCGGATAAACTTACTTGAGTAAGACTTCCAATTCCCATGAGTGAAAGAGCCACAAAAAAAAGAAGAAAAGTTGTTCGAAGAGACCTGGATTCAATCCTTTTTTTTACATGACATTTCAAATATCCTGATCTTTGTTGATGCATGGGTTTCTCCTGTTAGTTTGTCACTAGAAGATTTGTCACAAGACAATTGTCAGGAGTACTAGAGCAATGTGTATGCCAGGAAAGTCTTTCAGTTATGGGGGAAAGTATTTTGAATCGTGCTTGTATCAGCAAAGAAACTGGTATCTTTTTCTGAATCTCTGTGCTAGGCTAATTATACCGCATCAGATGGGACCTAATGATGACGGGATTACGAAGCAGGTCCAATAACCAGATGTTGTTTTGCCCGGGAGTCTAATCGGAAGCCTGACCAGAGTCGCCTCGTTTCTCGCGTCCGCGGCCTACCCCTTACCGACTGTGTATATCATCTCCAGCTCAAGACAATGTCATGATCTTTACTTTAAAGGAGGAACCTCATGGGTTCAAAAATTTACGTAGGTGGTTTACCGTATTCCGCGACCGAGGCTGAAATGGAAGCTTTATTTGCCGAGCATGGCACGGTAGAGTCCGCTCGGGTTATTACTGACAAATTTACTGGGCAATCACGTGGATTTGGTTTTGTTGAAATGTCCACATCTGAAGAGGCCGAAGCCGCTATAGCTGCTTTAAATTCCACAGAGATGGGTGGTCGAACCTTAACGGTGAACGAGGCAAAGCCTATGGCTCCTCGAACCGGCGGTGGGGGCGGCGGTGGATTTGGTGGCGGTGGGAATCGCGGAGGTGGTCGAGGAGGCCGCTTCTAAACTCTTTGTCGATACTAAATTCTCATAAGGAGGGGTTTTCAATAAGAAAACTCCTCCTTATATTTTCTCCATATACTCACCTTTATGACCGCATCAACGTTAGTTCCGCTGAGCACTCGCTCTTTTGATTTTCCCACAACATTTCTATTTTGTTTGATTGCGTTAGGGGCCATGATTGGATTGCCCACGTTTGCGTATTTTTACGACTATACCTGGGTCGATTGGTCGATGTTTGTTTTCATGTATATGGCCAGTGGGCTAGGGATTACAGTTGGCTATCATCGTTTAATTACCCATCGAAGTTTTACCTGTAAAAATTGGGTCAAAGGAGCTTTGTTGATTGGCGGGGGATGGGCCCTAGAGAACTCTGCCTTAAAATGGGCGCGTGATCATATTCGGCACCATTCCCGATGTGATCAAGAAGAAGATCCCTATAATGCCAAACGTGGGTTTTGGTTTAGTCACTGTGCGTGGTTGTTTTGGAAAGATCCCCATCGCAATCGTCCTTTTCCTGCAAGACTCGTCAAGGATCCCGTTGTGATGTGGCAACATCACTATTATGTGCCCATCATTGTTTCAGGACTCATTTTGCCATTTATCGTTGGCTTTATTGCTAATGGTTGGATTGGCGGAATTGGGTGTTTCTTGCTGGCGGGAGTGGGCCGAGTATTTTTTGTACTCAATTCAACATTTTGTATTAATTCGATTTGTCATTTGTGGGGGAGTCAACCTCACGGGCAGGAAGATTCCAGCCGTGACAGTTGGTTAATCTCTCTAGTGACATTCGGAGAGGGATACCACAATTATCATCATATGTACCCCAGCGATTATCGTAATGGGCTTCAATGGTATAATTTTGATCCTTCAAAATGGCTGATCTATGGATTATCAATGGTCGGTCTTGCCTCTTCTCTTCATCGATCTTCCCCTAAAACTGACTAACACGATTTCTCATGTTGCAGCCTGGCGAGGCTTCATCATTTTCATAGCTATCTGATTCTTGAAGAATCGGTAGACCGATTCGTGCTGGAAATATGGAGTCATGGTTGCCTGAGCATTCTGCAGAATATGTTTAAGGCAGCTTCCAGGGCACGCCTCTTCCAGCTCACTCATTAGGGATAGGCCAACACTGCAAGGTCGAAATGTTTCCCAGGCCATCGGCAAAGGGTCACTTCCGGGAAAGATCCTAATGCCTTGTGTCTCAGCCAACGTGAATTGCGAAGGGTAGGGTAAAAATCCTGGGCGACCACTATTATCACCAAGGAATACATCGCTCATCACTGTTGAGTTCATCAATTCAGTCAGTCGCTTTCCTCTAGCTCCCCACCATTTACCAAATGCCCAAGGTATGACGGGTATTCCTCCGCTCCTCTTCACATGTTCGATCGACTCTTGAATGCTTAGACCGTCTTGAAAGGTCTGACTCGTCATGAGGGCTAAGACCTCAAATTTTTCTTGGGTAACGATTTGACGCCCTGCGACAATCAAGAGTTTGCTTCCCTGTCTTGATTGAGCAACAAGTGTAAAGTCTTCAGATGTACGGTGAAGATTCCAACTCTGTGAATCATCTGAAGAAAGAGTCTTGTGTTGATCGGCAAATGTTCCAAGTCGTTGGAACCAATGATCCCAAGATGATTCAGCGAGGAGTAAGACGCCAAGAAGAGGTCCCTGATGTTGCTGATCTGTTGCATGTATTCTGCAGTTTGTCAGAGCGGACTCAAAGAAGGTTGGGAGATCAAAGCAGCCATGTATATGGACATGAGCGTCAATGATGATAAGCGGGGTGTTGGATTTCGTCAAAGACATAGAAGATATGAGTCCTTTCGGGATTGTGATGCCAAATCTAAAATTGTACATCGCCTGTCCTTGATTTTCCATGCCTCTTCATTGAAGGTAAAGAGTTTTTCTATTCGTTGCTGGTAAATACAATGGAACAAATCTTGATTTTTTTCAATCTAGACTTATGGCAGGAGCGATTGGCCCAAGTTTGTTGACTTATCCTAACAAGAGGCATAGGCTATTCTTTTAAAGATAAAAAGAGGTGCTCTATGGGGTAGGTTGTTCCTCAAGAAGTCCTCCGAAATACGCGAGCATTCAAAGCCTTTCTGGACATCATGTGTCCGAAGGGCTTTTCTGTTTTTAGGGGCAGGTTTTCTGATGATGAAAATACGAATGTTGCTGAGTCGTGGACGAATTGTTGACAGCAGACGTTTGTCTACTAAAGGAGGTGAGTTATGTCAGATCCTCAATCCAAATCTATGTTTGGTTCACACGGAGCTTCAAATGGTTGTGTCATGCTGGTAGAGGATGAGCAGGCTGTCCGGGAGGCCATGGAGGCCCAACTGCAAGAGACGGGCTATAGCGTGATTGGTGTTGAGAGTGGGGAGAAGGCAATCGAGGCGATCCACATGGGAGAAAATCCATTTGCGGTTGATGTCATTATCGCAGACGTCGACAAACCCGCATGCATGGATGCGGTCAATTACTTCAAACAGCAGTTTTCCACCATTCCGTTGATTGGTCTTACAGGCCTTTCCGCACAAGAACCAGAATCGGTTCCTCATACCAGGATTGTGATCTTAGGGGCTGGGAAAGGCGGTCTGTCACTTCTTGAGCTATTGGGGACACTTCCAGAAGTGGTGGTTCTTGGGATAGCAGACAAAGATTCGAATGCACTCGCCTTTCCACTTGCACGTAAACTAGGGATTCCCGTTGTGGAGGACCCAATCGATCTGATTGAAAACGACCAGGCGAATTTAATTATCGATGTGACCGGAGATCCAGAAATGGGATGGTCTATAGCGGAGTATCGAATGCCAGGAGTGGAGGTTCTTGGGGGAGCGGCGGCAAAACTTCTTTGGGATGTGGCGCAACATGAAGCAAAAATGCAGCAACAAATATTCCAGACAGAAAAAATGACTCACATGGTAAAAAATGGAGTCTTTGCCAATTACTTAGTTAAACCAGTTCAGCCTGAGAGTTTAGTTGAGACGATTGCTCGCGCAATGGAATCACGAGAATATCATCGCGCATTATGAGGCCATCCTCGGTGATGGTCCTTTGAGTTGGTCCAAAATTCTTGTCGATGGCAGTCAGGGTAAATCGTACCCCTAGGCTGAGCGTCTAGGGGTACGATTTGGTCAATCATGAAGATTGCCTAATCAAGAATTCCCAATAATTGCTGTTGTGGCATCAACCTAAAATTGTGGTATTCCTGGGCATCTAGGATGCACCGTTTATGAGCCTTGATCCGTTCCGTACGCTCGCTCGCCTTTCTGGACTTTTACCTAAGACAGCAACATCCGGTGAGTTTCTTCCTCCCTAACCATTGGAAACTAAAAAGATTGTGAGAACCAATATTGCTAGACATGTTATATTAAGAAGTTCATTGGAGAGAATTTTTCGATGGCTTCTTCTTATTCCTACGATGTGTTGGTTTTGGGAGCAGGGCTTGCTGGAATGCGTGCGGCTTTGGCCGCACATGAGCAAGGTGTATCGGTCGCCATGCTCTCTAAGGTACATCCTGTCCGTAGCCATTCCAATGCTGCACAAGGTGGAATTAATGCGGCTCTCACAGATCGAGGTGACAAGTGGGAAGATCACGCATTTGAAACGGTGAAGGGAAGCGACTATCTCGGGGATCAAGACGCCATTGAGATTTTAGCAGCGGAAGCTGGTCAGGATATTTTGGCACTTGAACATATGGGAGTCATTTTCAACAGGAACGAGGAAGGTCGGTTAGGAACTCGTCGATTTGGTGGTCAAAAAAAAGCGCGAACTTTTTTCGTGTCAGATTTCACAGGTCAAGCCATGCTGCATGTGTTGTATGAGCAGGTCCTCAAGTTCCAATTGCCGGTATTTGAAGAGTGGTTTGTGACTTCGGTCATCAAAGATGATGAAGGCCGATGCGCAGGAGTTGTAGGTTTTGATATTCGTACGTGTCAGTTTGCCAGTATCAATGCCAAAGCGGTGATTATCGCAGCAGGTGGGTTGGGACGACTGTTTGAGCCGAGTACCAATGCGATGATTTGCACGGGAGATGGAATGGCCGTTGCCTACCGAGCAGGGGCTCCTTTGATGGATATGGAAATGGTTCAATACCACCCAACCACTCTGAAGGGCAAAGGGCTCCTCATCAGTGAAGCTGCTCGAGGAGAAGGAGCGTACCTTCTCAATAAACATGGCGAGCGGTTTATGGAACAGTATGCTCCCAATATGATGGAGCTGGCCTCGCGAGATGTTGTCTCCAGAGCAGAACAAATTGAAATTAATGAAGGACGTGGAATAGATGGCTGTGTGCTATTGGATTGTCGGCATTTAGGTAAATCATTGATCCACGATCGTCTTCGACAAATTTCAGAGGAGGCAAAATCATTTGCAAACATTAATTTAGCTGAAGAGCCTATTCCTATTCGTCCGGGAATGCACTACCAAATGGGTGGAGTCAAAACAGATGTAGATGGGCGATGCTGGGATAGGCATGGCAAATGGTCAGGGGTTCCAGGGTTATTCGCAGCTGGTGAAGTTGCATGTTTGAGCCTCCATGGTGGAAATCGCTTGGGGGCCAACTCACTATTGGATACAGTGGTGTTTGGACGACGGGCAGGAGCTGAGGCCGCGGTCTATGCAAAAACAAGAGAAAAGCCAAGAGTGACGGAATGTGCGGCTGTAGATGATGAGTCCGTCGTCAAAGGTTTTCTGTCACGAAAACCAAATGCTGATTCTATTGCCAACATTCGGCTAGACCTTGGTGTGACGATGAATAAGAATTTAGGGGTATTCCGTGATGAAGAAGGTATGTTGGCAGCTCAAGTTGCCGTGAGAGAATTGCGTGACCGCTGGAATCGAGTGGCCATTGAAGATAAGGGTCATGTGTTTAACACAAGCCTAACCCGTGCACTAGAATTGGGTATGATGCTTGATTGTGCCGAGACCATTGTTCTTGGAGCATTAACACGCACAGAAAGTCGTGGTGCACATTTTCGTACAGATTATATTGCACGTAATGATGACGGCTGGCTTCAGCATATATTAATTCATCGTGGATCAGATGGCGTGCCAGGCATCGAGTACTTGCCCGTTCGAATCACTCAATGGACTCCACAGGCTCGAGTGTATTGATGCAAACCACGTTTCGTATACGACGATTTAATCCTGAAAGCGAATCTCTTGCTTCGTACGAACAAGAATATGTTTTGGAAACTGAACCCTCGGATACTGTGTTAGATGGACTGATAAAAATTCGAGAATCGATAGATGAATCTCTGACGCTTCGATGTTCCTGTCGAGGGGCGATTTGTGGATCTTGTGGTATGCGGATGAACGGGCAAGCCGGCCTGGCTTGCAAAACCAAGGTGACATCGATGATTACTGACGGGGGAACCCTTCATGTTGAGCCCATGAAGAATATGCCGGTCATCAAAGATTTGGTGACGGACATGGATGGATTTTGGAAAAAGATTCGAGGAGTCCAACCTTGGTTACAACCAACTGGACCGATCCCCGAGGGAGAATATGTCGTATCGTCCGAGGCGATGGATCATTTGACTGGAGTGATGGGGTGTATCATGTGTGGAGTCTGTGTCTCGGACTGCACCGTACTAGAAGTTGATCGACAATTTGTCGGCCCTGCTGCTTTGGCCAAGGCCTATCGGTTTGTCGCAGATCCCAGAGATGGTCACAGGACGACAAGGTTAAGAACGTTGAATACACCAGGAGGAATGTGGGACTGCACGCGATGTATGGAATGTATTGAGGTGTGCCCCAAAGGGGTTGGAGCAATGGATCGTATAATGGCGCTTCGAGCAACAGGAATAGATGAGCAGGTTCCGGCCACGTGCGGGTCTCGACATGCAGAAGTGTTTGCTGACTTAATTCATCAAAAAGGTGTCTTGGACGAACCCATGTTGGCCATTCGAACGTTTGGATTGGGTAACATTCCAAAGCTGCTGTCGTTTATCCCGACGATGATTCAAGCCTTTATTCGTGGGAAGGTTCCCAAAACCGGGTTTTTTCATCATGCCATTCCTAGTATTCGGAGTATCCAACGGCTCTTTAAAAAAGCAGAGGGGCGCAATTGAAATACGCATTCTTTCCAGGCTGTGTATCAAAGGGCGGCTGTCCTGAACTGTATCAGTCTGTCATGCAAGTGTACCCAAAGCTGGGCATAGAACTTGAGGAAATGACAACAGCTTCTTGCACCGGAGCTGGAGTGTTGCAAGAAAAAGATCAAAAGTTAGGAGACCTGTTAAACGCCAGGACCTTTGCCCTTGCCGAGCAGCGAGGATTACCCATCATGACGATTTGTAGTACCTGTCAGGGAGTCATGAGTCAGGCTAATCATCGATTGAGATCAGATCCGAAGTATTTGGAGGAGATCAATCACCTGTTAGCAGAAGAACGGTTGGTCTATCGAGGAACGACCAACATTCGTCATTTTGTGTGGATTCTTCTGGAGGATGTAGGGGAGCAACGTATCCAGGAAGCCGTGACACGTCCCTTAACTGGATTGCGTGCCGCGCCGTTTTACGGTTGCTATCTGCAGCGCCCTTCTGAGGCATTGGGATTTGAAGAGCAACCGTCGCGTGCCCAATCCTTGGAGACCGTCATTAGATTATTGGGCGCCGAAGTTGTCGATTTCCCTGGTAAGGCCCAATGCTGTGGATTGCCTATATTAACCATTAATGAAAAGAATTCCCTCATGATGGTGGCCAATCATACGTCAGATGCCAAGACTTCCGGTGCTGATGTGATGGTGACCCCGTGTCCTCTCTGTCATTTGAATCTGGATGGGATGCAATCCAAAGCCGAAAATCAGCAGTCCGCAAAAATTAATCTTCCTGTTCTCCACCTTCCTCAATTGCTTGGGTTAGCCATGGGGTTAGACTCCAATTCTCTAGGCTTGCATCGGAATTTGGTCTCGCCTGGGTCCGTATTGGAAAAGGTCGGAGTAGAATTCTAGGGAAGATATCTTACAAAATTCTTACTCCTATCAGTAGTCGGTTGGAAATATTCCAAAAAAAATCAGCACGGCCACAACTAATTTGGCGTGCGGAGCGTATTTTTAGTACGTGAGCACGGCAAATTGGCGAGAACGCCGCTGATGGATTTTTTCAACATTCCCCTTATTCGACTTCTTTGGAGACGGTTTTAAAGTAAGACAAAAGGTCACGTGCCGAAATAATTCCCACGATGGTTCCCTCTTCTGTCACGGCCAAATGTCGAATGCGCTTACCACCCATAATATCTCGTGCATAATGGGGGGAGAGTTTTTTTTCGACGGTGAGTATCGGGCTCGACATCACTTCGTCTACCGACACTCTTGTGACATTGATCTGCTGTGCTACTGCTCGAACAATATCAGC
>JBMYWX010000128.1:0-8720 GCA_049607825.1 Nitrospirales bacterium | reverse complement strand
GGTGTTTAGCAGCAAAATACTGTCTTTGATTGGGATTTCACTTTTGGCCGGTAGCTTATCCACTCTTCTGAAAGAATAACGAAGTGAAAAGAAAAACTAGCGAAAGAGGCTGAAGAAGCCACACATCACAAAAGGTCTATGCCTTCTGAATATTCAGGACTCTACCGGTTAGAGCAAGGGCGGGCGATCTAAAACGATAGAGGATCCTTCGCGGACGATGGGGACTGATTCTGTACAATGAATCTTCAAGATGATGGAAGTGGTTTCATTAATTGACCCTATAAAGTTGTGTTGAGTATGCAGATTCTCTGAAGCAAGAAAACCGCTATTTTATTTACGTTCTTTTGATTCCCACTGCCATTCAGGTATACTAAGAAGCATCGTCCGTTTTTTCTTATCCTCTAGGTAAAAACCTCAACATGTTTATTCAATTATTGAACATTCTCTTCGGAAGTAAGAACGACCGCGAACTGAAAGCCTTTAAGCCAGTTGTCGACAAAATCAATGAGTTAGAAGCGTCCCTTACTCCTCTCTCCGATGAGGCATTAGGCGATTTCACGCAGAAGTTTAAAAAACAATTGGAAGCTGGAGAGACACTTGATGATATTCTTCCAGAAGCATTTGCCGTCTGTCGAGAAATGTCCAAGCGACGACTGGGGATGCGGCATTTTGATGTACAGCTATTAGGGGGGATGGTTCTCCATCAGGGTCGCATTACGGAAATGCGTACGGGTGAAGGAAAGACGCTGGTCGCTACATTACCCGTGTATCTCAATGCATTGGCTGGTAAGGGTGCGCATTTAGTCACGGTGAATGATTACCTGGCGAAACGCGATGCTCAGTGGATGGGACCGCTCTATCATAGTTTGGGGCTGTCACTGGGGATCATTCAGCATGATGCGTCATTTTTGTTTGATCCCGATTACGATGCGCCTGATAAACGTTTGCAATTTTTACGACCGTGTTCGAGGCCTGAAGCCTATCAAGCTGACATCACCTATGGGACGAACAATGAGTACGGATTTGATTATTTACGGGATAATCTGACGGTGACCGACCTTAGTCAGTTTGTTCAGCGAAAGCCGTTTTTTGCGATTGTTGATGAAGTCGATAGTATTTTGATCGATGAGGCCCGCACGCCGTTGATCATTTCTGGTCCTGCCGAAGCTAGTACGGATATGTACTATCGTATTAATAGCATTATTCCAAACTTACAGCATGAGCGTGATTATACGATCGAGGAAAAGACAAAGACCGTCATGCTCACGGATGATGGTAACACCAATGTAGAGAAGCAACTTGGGATAGATAATCTCTATGACATGAAGCATTTGAGTTTGGTGCATCACGTCATTAAGGCTCTCCAAGCTCACGTTCTGTGGAAGCGCGATGTTGATTATGTGGTTAAAGATGGCGAAGTGTTGATTGTTGATGAATTTACAGGACGATTGATGCCCGGGCGGCGCTGGAGTGATGGACTGCATCAAGCTGTGGAAGCGAAGGAAGGAGTGAAGATTGCCAATGAAAATCAAACGTTGGCGTCAGTCACATTCCAAAACTTCTTCCGTATGTACGAAAAATTAGCTGGCATGACGGGGACGGCCGACACCGAAGCTGCCGAGTTTGCCAAGATTTATAATTTGGATGTGAACGTCATTCCGACTAATAGGCCTATGATTCGTGCTGATTATGCTGATGTTGTTTTTCGAACGGAAAAAGAAAAGTTTAATGCCATTGCGGATGAGATCAAGGATTTTCATGACCGTGGCCAGCCCGTGCTTGTGGGGACCATTTCCATTGAAAAGTCAGAACGACTGTCGACACTTCTCAAGCATCGTGGCATTAAGCATAATGTGCTTAATGCCAAGTTTCATGAGAAAGAAGCCGAAATTATCGCCTTGGCTGGTCAGAAAAGTGCCGTAACCTTGGCGACGAACATGGCTGGTCGTGGAACGGACATTCTGTTGGGAGGTAGTCCAGAAGCGCTCTTTAAACAGCAAGTTATTTATAAAGATGAAGGATTGACGGAAGAGCAGCAGGTGGCGGCCTATGAAAAGATCAAGGTCGAATGTGATGCGAATAAAGAAGAAGTCAAAGCGGCGGGTGGTGTGCATATCATTGGGACTGAACGACATGAAAGTCGGCGCATCGATAATCAGCTTCGTGGACGAGCTGGGCGTCAAGGCGATCCTGGGTCTTCCAGGTTTTTCTTGTCATTAGAAGATGACTTGATGCGAATTTTTGCCTCGGAGCGGGTATCCAACCTCATGCTCAAATTAGGGATGGAAGAAGGTGTGCCGATTGAGCACAAGATGGTGAGTAAGTCTATTGAGAATGCTCAGAAAAAGGTTGAAGGGCATAATTTTGAAATCAGAAAACACCTCCTTGAATATGACGATGTGATGAATAAACAGCGGGAAATAATCTATGAACATCGCTCAATGGTCTTAGGAGCTGAAGATTTATCTTCTGAAATTCAGGATATGATTATTGAAACGGTCGACTCGTTGGTCGATGCGTATTGCCCAGAAGAAGAATATGCTGAAGGATGGGACATTGATGGGTTTGTCGAGCAAGTGCATAGTCAATTTGGGTTGGATATGCTTCGACCTGATGAACTCAAAGAGATGGGACGAGAGGGGATAAAAGAAGAAGTCCAAGAGAAAGTCCAGACAGCCTATAAAGATAAAGAGGCTCATGCTGCAGAAGAGCAGGGGGTGACCCCAGAGATGTTTCGGTATTTGGAGAAAATGGTTTTACTTCAAATCATCGATCAACAATGGAAAGATCATTTACTTGGCATGGATCAGCTTCGAGATGGAGTTGGTCTTCGTGGGTACGGGCAGAAGGACCCGTTGGCCGAATACAAGCGTGAAGGATATGACACGTTTGCGGCAATGATGGGTCGGATTAAGGGAGAAGCCCTTGAACGATTATTTAAGGTTCAGTTAGTTCGTGGTGAGCAGCCTGAACCGATTGCTGAACCCCCGAGTGCTCCTGAGATGAGCTTTAATCGAGGAGAAGATTCGGCGCCCGCGCAAAAGACGGTCGTTCGAACAGAAGAAAAAGTTGGTCGAAATGATCCTTGTCCTTGCGGAAGTGGAAAAAAATATAAAAAGTGTCATGGTGTGTGAGATCGGTAGTTGACGTCGATTGCTCAGCCACTTTCAGTCAGTTAGGCCGTTCATGTATGGAATGACAGGCCTTGTTGCTCTTCATTAATTCATCCCCTAGTTTTGCTTGCTCTACGTCTCAATATTTCCAAATGTATAGAGCTTCTGTCAGTGCTATCACTTTCCACGAAGGAGCAACTATGCACATTGATTCAGGGTGTTATGTATGGCAATGAGCGTGAAAAAGACCACACAATTTAAACAGATGCTGAAGTCAAATCAGTTGGAGTTTTTACTGGAGGCTCACAATGGCCTTAGTGCGAAAATTGTCGAAGAGTCTGGGCATAAGGGTATCTGGGGAAGTGGGCTTGGTATCTCAGCTGCTTTGGGTGTGCGAGACAATAATGAGGCGAGTTGGACGCAAGTCTTAGAGGTCGTTGAGTTTATGAGTGATGCGACAACGGTTCCTTTGTTGTTAGATGCAGACACGGGATATGGAAATTTTAACAATGTCTGCCGGCTCGTCCGAAAACTCGAGCAGCGACATGTTGCGGCGGTCTGTCTCGAAGATAAGTTATTTCCTAAAACCAATAGTTTCCTCAAAGGTGAAGCTCAGCCTCTCGCGGACATGGATGAATTTTGTGGAAAAATTAAAGCCGGGAAAGATACACAGCAGGATCCAGATTTTTGCGTCGTGGCTCGAGTCGAAGCGTTTATTGCAGGTTGGGGGCTTACCGAGACCTTAAAACGAGCTCAAGCCTATGCTCGGTCTGGGGCCGATGCGGTCCTGATTCATAGTAAATTGTCGAAGCCTGATCAAATTTTAGCCTTTATGAAGGCGTGGAACGAGCCATGTCCGGTCGTGATTGTTCCAACCATGTACTACGCCACGCCAACCAGTGTCTTTGAAGAAGCCAAGATTAGTATGGTGATTTGGGCGAATCATCTTGTTCGGGCAAGCATTTCTGCGATGCAGGATATTGCGAATAGAATATATGCTGAGCGTTCACTCATGACAGTGGAAGATGCCATTGTGCCCGTCCGAGAGATATTTCGTTTGCAAGATGCTGAGACCTTAAAAATTGCAGAGAATGCCTATCTTCCCAGCCGACAGACTGAACAAGGACGGGCTATTGTGTTAGCCGCGTCAAAAGGGGCAGATCTAGGGACATTGACCAATGAGAAGCCCAAGGCCATGTTGCCCATTCAAGGAAAGCCCTTATTGCAAAGGCTCACCGATCATTTTCATGCTATTGGCATTCATGACATTGTTGTTGTGGGAGGGTATAAGTCAGAGACTATTGATATTCAGGACATCAAGATAGAGATCAATGCAGATTGGGAACAGACGAAGGAACTCTCTTCTTTGTATGCTGCAGTGGATGCATTAGATCGTCCGGTCATTATCTCATACGGTGATATTTTATTTAAAAACTATATTCTGCTCAGGTTGTTGAATGAGCCTGGGGACATTGTGGTGAGTGTTGATGCGAATCCCATACGGACCCATGCACAAAATCGATTTACAGACTTTGTTCGGTGCTCGCGAGGTTCAGATACGGACTATTTCGAAGAGTCTGTGCAATTGTTAGAGATGAATCCGGCTCTTTCTCCAGATCAGGCACATGGGGAATGGATTGGGCTTGTAAAATGCAGTGTCGAGGGGGCGAAGCATGTTCAGCTAGCATTACGAGAGCTCCAAACCCGAGATGATTTTAAATCTCTCCGAATGAATGACCTCTTTGAACACCTTATACATCAAGGACTCGATGTCCGTGTTGTCTACTCCAATGGTCATTGGCTGGACATCGATGATCTCGAAATATTATCCGAAGCCATGGAGTTTTGATACATCGAATTTCTCGTACAGCAAAACTACGCTAACCTCGTAGGCCCATAGTTTTTCCGCCTTGCTTGCTTCCCGATCCCTCTGCTTTCCTCATTATGGTGTCACCTCTCTTTCAGTTCAGGTTGTTCTAAAAATGACAACAGTTTTGTCATGACCTGAGTTCGGCTTCTGAAATTTGCCTTAGGGGTTTTGAAACGCCCGCTTCGATGCTTTTCTTCTACTCATTGGTTCGTGATCGGAGACTTCCTGTTGGCCTATTGAGACAGCCTTTTCTAGCTTGACTTGCTCTGCCTTGGACCCGTATCGTACGGGGTTTATTTACGCTAGCTGGCACTCGATGTCGTGAGTGTTGATGCACCTTTATTACGTTCAATTCGGAGTAGCCCTTCTATTCTTCTTCAACGAATCATTGATGAGATTGTACGATCGGGTCCGATTACGTTTGCTCGCTTTATGGAATTGGCCCTCTACGATGAATGTGATGGTTATTATATGACGGTGGGTTTCCATTCTCCTGAACAGTCAAAGGATGATTCCCGTATTGGGTGGTCCGGTGATTTTTATACATCGTCCGATGTGCACCCGTTGTTGGCCAGATGTTTGGTGAAACAAATTTGTGAAATCGATGGTCTCTTAGGTCATCCTTCTCACTTTACGGTTGTCGAGATGGGACCTGGAAAAGGGTTGCTCGCGCGTGAAATGATGCGGGTATGTGCAGCCGAGGAGAAAGGCCTTTCGTCGCGATTAACGTATGTGTTGGTTGAACGAAGTCACATGATGCAAAAGATTCAGGAGCGAAATCTACGTGAATATGTTGAGAAGGGGTGGTCAATAGAGTGGCATTCCTCTTTATCCACCTTGGATCCTCATTCAGTTCATGGTGTGTGTATTTCTAATGAGTTAGTGGACGCATTGCCTGTGCATCGTGTGAAAAAAGTGAAAGACTGTCTATTTCAAGAAGTCTTTGTTGATTATCGGAACGGAGAGCTTTGTGAACATTTGGACGAGCCTT
Source organism: Nitrospirales bacterium (assembly GCA_049607825.1). Lineage (GTDB taxonomy): Bacteria > Nitrospirota > Nitrospiria > Nitrospirales > UBA8639 > JAGQKC01. The sequence goes on along the minus strand of JBMYWX010000128.1, from coordinate 2,746 downwards.
CTACTCCAGACATTTCTGCCTATTTGAAGTCTTATGTACATGGTTACGATATGCAATGGCCTGTTGGCTATTGTACGGAAGTGCATGTGGAATCTGTGCGGTGGATGGAAGAGGTCGCCAATGTGCTCGAACGCGGCGTCGTGCTCACTATCGACTATGGGCATACGGCATCAGACTATTATGATGTTTCACGAACAGATGGAACCTTGTTGTGTTATCACAAGCATTCAGCATCCTCCAATCCGTATGTTCGCGTTGGGGAGCAGGATATCACTGCACATGTGAATTTTTCGGCACTTGCGAGCAAAGGGGCTGAAGTTGGTTTGTCTGTGACTGGCTTTACAAATCTAATGAATTTTCTTCTTGGGCTTGGGGCAGATAGGATGTTAGCAGATGTGGACCCTGAATCAGAGGAGATGCAGTCGGCGATTCAGTTTTTACGACCACAAAGCATGGGGCAAACATTTAAATTTTTGGTGCAACACAAAGGCCTTGAGTCTCCGAGTTTGCAAGGTCTCAAATTTCGTCCATTTTTCGAAGGGGCATTACTTGGAGCAGTTTCTGAAAATTGAGGACATTGTTTCAGGTTGATGAAAACCCAAGCACGAATATGGAATGTTTATAATTTTGAAGGTTCTTGTTCTTTGCAAATAGATCCGGAAATGTACAAATTGAGAGAGGTGAACTATGGGGAGTGAAACCGTCCCACTCAATTATATTCCCATTGTCATATTTGTGGTTTTAGGTGCTGCGTTTGGGATCGGATCTCTGCTCCTTGGCATTGCCTTACGTCCGAGTCGTCCCTACCGTGCAAAGTTGCTTCCCTATGAAAGTGGGAGCCCTTTGTTTATGGATGCCCGTATTCAATTTCCCATGCGGTACTACATTATTGCGATGCTCTTTGTCATTTTTGATATTGAGATTGTCTTTATGTTTCCCTGGGCCGTGGCCTTTAAAAGCCTTGGCTTATTGGGTCTTATTGAGATGGGACTGTTTATCGCTATCCTTGTCGTGGGGTTCTGGTATGTCTGGAAAAAGGGCGCATTGGATTGGGATTAAAAAATAGGCCATTAGGCCTAGCCAAAAAGGGACCATACCAGATAAAATGGCCTCGAAATTTTAATCGACCTAATTCAAAAGATTAGGTTTTTTATGAGACCGAACGGGCAGGCGATTGATGGGCTGGCCTGATAGGGTGGGAATATATGAGTTTTCTTGAACGACAACTTGAACCCAATATTGTGACTACTCAACTCGATTATTTTATTAGTTGGGCGAGAAAGTCAGCATTATGGCCTATGACCTTTGGTCTGGCTTGCTGCGCCATTGAAATGATTGCATCCGTTTCGTCTCGCTATGATTTGGACCGCTTTGGGGCTGGAGTGTTTCGTGCTTCGCCTCGTCAGTCGGATCTGATGATAGTGGCAGGCACGGTCTGTCGAAAAATGGCACCGGTCATTCGTCGAATTTATGACCAAATGGCTGAGCCTCGTTATGTCATTTCAATGGGTTCCTGCGCAACATCTGGTAATCATTACAATAGTTACAGTGTTGTTCAGGGTGTTGACCAGATTGTCCCAGTTGATGTCTACATTGCTGGCTGTCCTCCCCGACCGGAAGCCCTCCTTGATGGACTGATCAAACTTCAAGAAAAAATTCAGCAAGAGAAAGTATTTGTTAAATAAGTGTCGTTCACGATAGCCGCATTCTATTGACGAAGCGGTTGGAATCGTAAAGAGGAGTGCTGTGCACAATTGATTTCATGATGCATCCTGTTCTTGAAACCTTACAACAACAGTTTCCTTCGATCATCCAGTCAGTATGGGAGGATCCTCAACGTCAAGAACTGTCTGTTCAGGTTGAGCGTGATGGCTGGGGCGAGGTTGCTCGGTTCCTTCATGATGATCCTGCCATGGCCTTTGATCACATGACGGATATCTGCTCAGCAGATTATCCTGATGATCTTGAACGATTTGAAGTCATCTATCATTTCCTTTCCTTACCCCATGGGGCCAGAATTCGTGTGAAGATACGGGTTACCGAGGATGAACCGAGTCTTGCCTCAATTTGCGATATTTGGGGAGGGGCCAATTTCCTAGAACGAGAAGTCTTTGACCTGATGGGTATTCAGTTTACGGGTCATCCAGATTTGCGACGGATATTGATGCCTGAGGATTACGATGAAGGCTATCCATTGCGTAAAGATTTTCCAGCTGAGGGTAAGGGCTGGAGAAGCCAAATGGACTTTATTCCTAGGCTTGATGAGCCAGAGCGAGAATGGTCTGAAGATGAAATCCCTTCTGACCAGCGACATCAATTTATGGCTGGTGATTCTCCGGAAGAGTCAAAGCGTACGACTGAGATGTTGTTAAATATGGGCCCGCAGCATCCAAGTACCCATGGTGTATTGCGTGTTGTCTTGGAGTTAGATGGAGAACGTGTGACAAAAGCGGTCCCAGATCTTGGATATTTGCATCGTGGCGTAGAAAAACTGGCTGAAGGGCTGCATTATATGCAGATCCTTCCCCATACGGATCGTTTAGATTATGTCTGTGCCATGACTAATAATTATGCGTATGTTCGTACCGTCGAAAAGCTCGTCGGCATCACGATTCCTGAACGAGCTGAATATGTACGTACGATTGTGGCTGAGATGCAACGAATTGTTGGTCATCTGTTTTGGTTAGACACACAAGCGCTAGATATTGGTGCGATGACTGTTTTCTTTTTTACATTTCGAGAACGG
>JBMYWX010000127.1:0-8757 GCA_049607825.1 Nitrospirales bacterium | reverse complement strand
TTACTAAAGATCCAGAGTTTTCAGTATCAATTAATGATCAAAGATTAGACAATTGGTCAGATAAATTAATGACCTCTACGAAGGGCGCTTTGTCCCGAGCACTCGATGTTGCCGTGGCCACACTTAATTATCAGCATGCCGGAGAGTCATCAAACACAGCCCATAAAGTCTTTACTTCAATCAGCGGAGCATTGGGTGGCGCATTTGGACTTGGCGGATTAGCGGTTGAACTCCCGATCTCGACCACGATCATGCTTCGCTCAATCGCAGACATTGCACGTAGTGAAGGCGAAAATATTCTTGATGTTGAAACAAAACTCTCTTGCCTTGAAGTCTTTGCGCTTGGTGGACCAGCTCAATCCGACGATGGTTCTGAGACAGGCTACTTTGCCGTTCGAACGGCACTTGGTGCCGCAGTTACTGAAGCCGCCAAATACATTACTGAACGAGGAATGGCTGAAACTGGAGCACCTGGCCTCGTTCGACTCGTCACTCAGATTGCATCACGTTATAGCATCCAGGTCTCAGAAAAAGCGGCAGCACAAGCCATTCCCATTATAGGAGCAGCTGGTGGTGCGACAATCAACCTTCTCTTCATCAATCACTTCCAAGATGTCGCACGAGGACATTTTACGGTAAGACGGTTGGAACGAATCTACGACCCAGAGACTGTCAAAGCTGCTTACGAGGCCCTTGCGCATACGAACCACCAAACCCACACTCAAGCAGAATCTGCTTCTGAACCCCCTCACCAAACATCTTCAAACCTTCATCAGTAGTTATTCCCCATTCCATATTTGGGGCTCACACCTGGAAAGAGGAGGATTGCGATTATGAAATATGCACTCTTTTTACTTGGGTTCTTGCTATTGCTTGGGTGTACTCAAGAAACACAAAACAAGTTTGGTCGAGCCGTACAAAACTGGACGGGCACAGATGGCATCTTAGAAATCTATGCCGGCGACAAGTTAGTCAAACGATTCATTCATATCGATAAAATCTCAACAGCTGCCGGAACAAATAACGGAAACGATCGCCCTTACCGATTTGGCTATGGCGTCTTAGACGAGAATTACAACACCATCAAAGATCCTGGCGAAGAAAAGGTCTATTTTGAATTCAGCGATTACTCGACATCGTATGTGTTCTACGAAAACCCGCGATAAGCTCACTGGATCGAAGCGGTGGAGTCGAAAGACTTCAAGCGAGGAATCTTGATTTAATACCCAAAGATAAAAAATGGACGATTGAAAACACACATACCACCAACACTACCACCGAACCCACCGCAGCATTGGGAAATACTATCTAGATATTGAGCACGTATAGTGTGTACGCCAGAAATGTTGCCTCCCTCCTTATTATGAAGACAACAGTAATAGAATTTGAAGATGATCTCTCCCCCGGCACATGCCTTACACTAAGGGCACACTCACCAATTTATAATGTCTCATTGTCGCCTAAGACTTGTCTTATTGATATGAAACTTTTATTGATGGATTTAAAAGGTTACCGACCGGGTCTGGGCCGTAAGCCAAACCCGGTCCACACACAAGAGAAAATCTTCATTCCGTCATACAGACATCGTCTATGAGAAGTTGACTACTCCGTCCAAATGAAAACATTTGAATACCTTTATTGGGGTTTAGGGGATTCACAGGATCAGAGGCCAGCGTCATCATGCCACGGACCCAGTAAGAATCAGGAATTTGCACCCCACCCACAGCAAGTCGTACCCGACCTCCATATGTAGATTCGCCAAGAGACTGTCCATCGAGAGTCGATAATTGACCTCTCCAAATTTGCCGTTCATTATTGACTCCAACATTCCATAATTGTTGGTCCGTGCTCCCGGTGTTTTCGGCAAACTTTAACGTCACGGTCGACATTGGGGTGTTTGGGACAACTTGAATAGTGAATCCACCGTGATTCTTCAATGAGGGAGTTTCCCCCTGACCCGGAATAGGAACATTATGATAATTCGTTAACCCGCTCGGGTTCGGTTCCATCGAATTCAGACTTTCATCAAATACTTCCAGAATATTAATATCTCCAGACGCGGTAGAAATCGTTTGTCCTACTTGAAGTCCCGTGGCGGAAAAGTTACTAAAATCGTAGCAATACGTCTCCGCATGGCTCACAGCTCCGCTGAGAGCCAACACTAAAACTCCGATGATCCCCACTTTAGGACTCATGCTCATTGATTGTTTTTGGTTCATGCTATTCATGATATGACCTCCTTGTTGTTTCTGTCCTTAAGATTGGACTTCATCATGAGTTGGACAGAGAAAACCCATCACAAAGTGTGAATCGTTAACTCCTTTTATTTTTTCTATATCGCTCTCATCTTTCCACAAAATTTTTCTTGTACTTTTTTGACTCCACATCATCGATTGAAGTCAGGGTCTTACAACACGTTTGATCTCGTATGTACCATGGCTAGCCTTGATAGAAATCTAGCAACATGAATGCCATGGGACATCACGTTGTATCCGTACGGATAAATTTTTAAAAATCATTATTTCTACTGAAGATTTTGGATAGGAGTGGGGACACACAAAAACGATGCGACACGTCGGCTGACCTATTTGGTCACATCAACATTGATCAGGATATGCCTCAAATAGAGACAGGAAAACGCGTTGAGATAGAGAGAGAATTTATGACAGATACGAAACGTTCTTTGTCTGCCGAAGAAGAAATATACTTGCAGACGGAGAAATACAGATGATACATGCTGCTGCATATCTGAAGCGTACACCTTGCTCGATTTGAGTATAGAGTCCTTGATAAGAATCTAAATACGGCGAGAGATTAAGGCGAGAAAAAAGTCTACTGTGAGTTCCGCGAGGATTCGACTTCTTTGTGTCTTGTGAAAATCTACCGATACGCGTGGTGGATGAACAACTAGGATCCGAAAGCCGCAACCCAAGGATCTTGATTGAGGACCCACAGATAAAAGAAAGTTCCGAGCCATCCGTGATACACACCAAGTACCCACAGATTCCGATGCCGGAGATAGCAAGGAATAAAGACACATGCCAACAGTCCCGTTGCTAACATTAACCAGCCCTCTGGATAATGGACAACAGAAAAGAGACATGCACCAAGCGAAACGAGCAACGTCAGCCCAGCATGCGGAAACAGCTTCCTGAGATTAGTAACCCCTAACGCCTGAACCAAAAACTGCTGTAACACTCCCCAAACAGGATACAACAATAAGAGAATAATGAGATGCTCGTTCCACAACTCATGCCCATACCAAAATGCAAGCAGGGCCATACTCATCATGGTCAGGATAAAGACGAGAGTAGGCCAAAATAATGAGGCTTTCAGATTATCGATCCGAAAGCCCCATCGTCTCCAAAGGCCCGGACTTTGCCAAACCCTCCATCCAATATAGGTCACCCATCCAAGACTGGCCAAAGCGATATACAAACCTTTGTACCCTAACCACTGAAAGAGTAAGTGGGCACACCCAGTGAGAACAACCGCCCCTAATTCAATCCTTGGCGACCCATGTGCTGTCACAATCTTTTCTTTCAAACAAGAACTTCCCGCCAAAAAGCGACACTCATTCTCACTTCGTCGATGATCATACGCACCTACCCCTTAGCTTGTCGAAAGGAGTATTTAGAGGAATTTGACGCGTTAGTTACTGCACATTTTCTTTTTACATTTTAAGGAACCCCGACAATCCGAGTTTTTATGGCACGATTCCCCTAAACGCTGGTTCGTTTCCTGACAATAATTTTTACCGACCCGATTGACACATCGAATGTCATTTGTCCCAACATAAAAACTCTTACAATGATTATCAGTCTTGCACACACAGCTTTTGTTTTGACAGACTCCCGTTCTGCAATCGCTATTCTTTTTGCAAAAATCTCCAGGACCCGTGCCTTTGGCAAGACAATAATTTTTTCCTAATCGTTTCTTACAACGCGCAGAACTTCCACAATCTCTGTCTTTCGCACACACGCATTCTCGAACATTCCCCGTCCCCTGGCACTTTTTCGAACCACAGTCAGAATTCTTCTGGCATGTAGCGCCAATCGCACGCGCATTTGGTCGAGGGACACTTGGACTCGCGCCAGAATGACTGTCGCAATATACGCGAAACTCATTTCCTAGCCGGTACACCAAATCAGAAGTACCCGAGGCCACGGAACTATACAAACCTGCATGGTTATGTCGAGCATGGATAGGAATTCCGGCAGAGTGCCCCAATTCATGTACCGTAATCGCGGCAGTACGACAAAGGCTTGCTGTTGTAAGATTAAACTCCTTGGTGCAAAATCGTAGAACTTTCCCCACACTTTGGAATGCCGCAAATCCCTTTTTGGCACAATATTTATCTGCGTTTGAACATTTCAGAGTCGTTTTCGGCCAATTCTTCTTAAGCTTATCTTTATATTTAGAAGGCAAGAACCCTGCATTTGAGGCAAGAAAGTTATTCAGATGATCAGAAATATACTTATTCGCATTTTGTAACGCCGTTTTTTGGCCTGAAGAACAATTGGTAATTTTGTCTGCGGCAAATCCGTTGGTACTGGACAATACAAGGAATAATGCGACCATACATGCTGCCAGAGATTTTCTAAATTCCATTACTAACTCCTTTTTCAGGGTTATAGGCCTTCTGCTACAGACAATTTCACACTACCCAAAATTATAGGCCGTCAGAAATACCGAGCATTCAAGAAGTATCAACTACTCAAGAGAAATTCATCAATGTATTATCGTTAACAATGGATACCTTTTCCATCATGTAACCTCAATTCGATTATTTGTGTTCAGCCTCAACATGACCTACCTCTCGACTTTCATTCATGAACATGCGAATGACTTCTTCGAATTCTTCCTTTGGTACACTACCCATTAATGACACACCATTGATCAAAAAAGCCGGCGTCCCATCAAACCCAAAACGAACAGCTTCATCTCGATCAAGACCAAGATGCCCATCGATTGCCTCTCCTGACAGATCGCGTTCCACTTTCCCAGCATCAACATTCAAAGTCGCCACAATAGCCTTCAAGACCGATTCTCCATCAGCAAGAAGATCCTGCTGTTCAAAGACATGATCATGAAAACGCCAAGCCTCCTCCGCATCTTGTATGGCAATCGCTTCAAAGTATCTGGCCGCAGGTTCAGCCATGGGATGGAAATCCAAGGGATTATGTTTGTACACCAAGCGAACATCATCACCATACTGCTTCAATATTTGAGTGACCGTCGATGCGGCCGAACGACAAAACGGACACTCAAAGTCGCTATATTCAACGATCGTAATTGGCGCGTGAGGATTTCCTCGGATAGGGCGATCAGCGTCAATCACAGGCACTTTTGGCTGCTTCAACTCTTCCAGTCTTTGCGCTTTTTTGGCCTCAGCCTGTCTTAGATAGGTGGCTTGCTCAATAAGATTGACTAGTTCAATTTGCTGTATCTTCAGTGCCTCAAGAACTAACTCAGGATTCTCAAGAAGTACAGATTTCACAGCCGCCCTAATATCCGCTTCCGCAAACTTGTTGACTCTTGAAGGCAAACTCTCGCTCATGGGGGCCTTTCCAGCCCCCATGTTTCTTTCGTCGTCTGACCCGCTACTCGCAATCACAACCTGACTGTTTGCCAATGCCCTATGAGGAATCTCCTCTAATATTTGAGCATGGCTATCCAAAGTACTCGCAGCACTAGCTCCAAGAAACATCAATGCAAAACATAAGAGTTCAGCCTTCATGAAAAATTCCCTTCAGTCGCATTTTTGAATGTCTCACTCTGTTATTAGCGAGACAGGGCTTTCAACACTTTATCCGCCTTCTTGTCAGCGTTTTTCTCCATGGGCATCGCATCATGTAAGCCGCCATGGTTAATATCACCCGACTTGCCATTGAGTGCCAATTTTGCCCAATTGCTTCCAACCTGACCAAACCACATGTTGGCATAGCGACGCTTTCCTCCACGACTCATACATTGTTCGTAATGTTCTAATTCATGAGCAAACCAGTGAATGTTAGAATCCGGATTCTTGAGCATGCCTGAGCCTTTAGGAAACCAGATCGTTTTACAGTTGGTCATGGCATTACGTCCATGGACACGTTTTGACTCGGCAATTTTCACTTTCGTGAGATCAGCTTTGTAAAACGGTTGATACTTCTTGATAGTTTTTGAAGAAAGTGCCTGTTTTTTGCCAAGTTTTCCTGATGAGACCCATCCAAAGTACATGTCATAGGCTTTCGTAATAGATGCTGGATTCAGAGTCACTGCCGCGTTTTTAATTTTACTCAGATCACGCAAGACGGCCTTTGATTTTTTTCCTTTGATACACACCTTGTACAAACCGTAGGAAGTTGGAGCCTTGGCAAGTCCCTTCGGACACCAAAAAGGCTTGGCTTTGTAGCAACACTTGCAATTTCTTGAATTTTTCTTCCCACATTCTTTACATTTTTTCGCTGGAAATCCTGCAGCAGAACAATAGGCCTTGGCTTTATCAACACTTTTCTGCTTCGCCATGACGCCTGAGGGATAAAACATTCCTAGCACGACGAATAGCATTGGGATCATGAGAAACCATTGGCTCCGGTAGTGTTTCATCGAAGTGACTCCTTATATTTTCTTAGATCATGTGAAAGTGCTCAGAACTTGTATCCCTATTTCGATTCTTATAATTTCATCTAACATGACACTCGACAGCTGTCTCCAACCGCAGGCCAGGACCTCCTCACTGAAATCCTGGCCTGCACCACACAACTACTCACTTTTCCTCCATACATACATCGTCTATATGCAATTGTGTTGATACCCCAAAGGAAACTTGTTTGATACCTTTATTCGGCAAAGGGATACCTTTTATAGGTTTCAACGTTACGGTCCCCCGAACCCAGTGACTGTCGCCTCCATCAGGCGTGGCGGACACAGAAAGACGAACCTTTCCTCCATTTCCAGGTTTTCCGAGGACTTTTCCGTCCATCCGTGCCAAAGAGCCATTGAACGTCATGCGCTGACCATTTGCTCCGAGATTCACAATTCGCTTTGACGGATCACTTCCAAGATTTTGTGCGAATTTGAACGTCATCTTTTTCACAATTTTGTTTGGCACTACCTGTGCGACTATCGATTTCATCCACAGTGATGGTGCTCCTCCCTGCGGAAGATTCCCAGCATGAATAACGGCAACAGCCGAGTCATTGCTCGCTGGCCCATCTCTATTGATTAACGGACGCACATTGATGACTGAATGCCGCAGATTGAGCGTTTGCCCTATTTTGTACTCGGTTCCAACGGGGGGTTTACTAAAGTCATAGCACTTCGTTCCCGCCTGAGCAACAGACGCACTAAGCAAACAAGCTGAGACTCCTAGAACCCCTAACGTACGACCGAGTGCAGATGATGATTTGTGATGAATAATATTCATGATAACCTCCTTGTATCCCTTGCCCTATAGTTGTAAGTCGTCAGATGTCAGACAAGGTAAAACGCCTGACGACCAGTGTATAATCCTTTAATTTCTGGCCCGTACTTCAGGATCCGTCTCATTGAGAACAGACCGTTCTCAATCGTCAAACTCAAAGGTGTACTTTTTATCGAGTGCCGTCCCTAACGGTCCTTTGGTTTTATAGAGGGTACTTTTCCCTTTCTCGTATTTGACCCTCAAATGATGCGGCATCATGCACGACGCATTCGTCTCGACCGCCTTCGACACTTTCTTGCCAGACTTCACCGTGAAATCCTTGCCATACACGGATTTCCATTTACCGGTCGATGTTTTAGCTTCAATCTTGACAACGGTGACCGACTTACTCATGTCGTTATCGAACTTGAGTGTCAGCCCACACCCCGCACTGGCTGGGCCAGCAAGCGCCACCATTCCCAACATAACGATTGCAAAAAGTGAACTGTTACGAACAGACTTCCTCTTAGTGAATCTCACAACCATCCCTCGATCCTCCACACAACTTTTTTGAAATTTTTTACATAACATCACAACTCCTCCTTCTTCTGTCCCAGGTTATGATTCATGATGCGCAGGACAGAAATGCACGCACCAGAATTATTACATCGCCTATGAATTATGTACCTTTAGTTATATATGTCGAAGTCGAAATTAAAAGGTTCATCAATTGCTCTCACTTTTTCGTGGGAAGCCATTACTCATAACGAAAGTCTGACAACACGTTTGTCTAACCTCTCTCACTGATACACCGTAGCCAGTCCACTCAGTCCTGCACCGACAATTACGATCTCCGTCGTCTTAGGAGGCGTAGCGTGTGGCAACGCCCAGGCCAAGAAACTTTCGACTAGTAGTCTGAGAATAATTATGGAAAATTGAACACTCATAGCAGAGTCCTTTTGCGTACAGACACATTTACATCCATACAACCTATTCATGGAATATTGCGAACCGGATATTTGGTCCCACGCTGAATCAAACAGGTCTCGACATCGTCCAGCCAAAATGTCTCTGTGAAATACCGAATGACCGTGTCAGGGTCAGTTCCATTTCGACAGGTATAGACATCAGCACTCAGAAAACGACGATGGGGAAACGTGTGAATGCTGATATGACTTTCCGCAATCAACACATACCCACTCCATCCACCTGGATCTTTAAAATCATTGGGTTGCGCCCACTGAATCGCCGGGGGCATCAACGGATGCATCTCAAGTAACTTCGGCAGTTGTAGAAGACAGTGCTCCACCAAGTCTCGATAATTCAAAAACACATACTCACCTCCGTACCCATCAAGTGTGAGATGT
>JBMYWX010000126.1:8569-8835 GCA_049607825.1 Nitrospirales bacterium | reverse complement strand
ACCATTTTTCTTTACCCTCTATTTGGAATAGATTCAATATACCTGTTGTAGACCCACCCCTCCACATCCGTTTCTTTTCCAGTTTTTTTATCTATTACTTCAACTTTTGACCAACGGTCGAGTTTTTCAACTAGAGACACTTTCGTGCCTTTCTTAAGTGAGGTGGACACGCGATCATATTTTGCACCAGGGCCTTTCCGTATATTGAGACGATTAGCCGTTACACGGAATCGCTCACTCTGTTCTTCTGGACGCCCCATCACCAT
>JBMYWX010000126.1:0-8559 GCA_049607825.1 Nitrospirales bacterium | reverse complement strand
ATATGGATGAGAGGAAACGCCGGACCAGGATCTCTCTTTCGATCAGGCGCAATATCATCATGCCCAACAATCTCTTTTAATTGGTAAGTTTTCACCAAAAGCTTCGCGAGTTCGACAGCTGTGGTAATTTGAATTTCTGTGTAGGTATGCCACCACTGAACCTCAGTTTCTAGTTTATGTTTCCCTTGGAAAGCCTGAGCTTTCGGATAGAACTTTCCAAACCATGCTTGAAGCTTAGTGCCCACCAGTTTCAGCGGGCCTGCATTATCCATTTCAATACCAATCGAATATTGATTAAGCCCCGATAATCCATCCCAATGACTGCGTCCTGCATGCCAGGTTTTGGCTGTAAAGGGGGCAAGTTGAGTAATGGCCCCATCTCGTCCAACAATCAAATGTGCAGAAGCCTTCGCATCTTGATTCGTCAGCCAATTGACAGTACTTCGTGTACTTCGGCCAGCCGTATAGTGAAATACTAAGTATTTAAATTGAATAGGCCCTTTACTTTTATTTGGTGTTTCAATATATGACACATTTTTACCCTGTAAGAGGTGATTATGAATACTCAGGGCTGTTGACTGTGGAGTGGGCACACGAGTACGTGCAAAAGATCGTTCAGTGTTTCGAGGTGAACGAGATTTTAAAGTTTTTCTTGTTTGTGGCATTCAGAAGTTTTCCTCTTTTACGTTTTTTCCAATTCTTAGTCTTGCATAATCTGAAAATCGGCAACAAACGGAGCATGATCCGATTCAGGAAATTTCTTATCGACGGCAAACGCGATCGATTCATCATGTAAAATTTCATTATGAATCTCAGATCCTTTATAACATGCCAACATAGCCCGAGATGCCAGTACATGATCAATCATCTCACCTTTGCCATGATGGAATAATGTATAACGAGATGGAGTAGGAATGGAATGTTCACAGGATACAAGAACGCGCGACGCCAACTTGCCATTTCCCGTATTCTCGACATCACCGCGAATCGCTGTCACGGGTACCTCATGTGGTTCAGCGTTAAAATCGCCGCACACAACAACCAACGCATTTTCATCTTGATTAAAAATTGAATCAATAAGCATACGAGTCTCTAGAGCTTGCCCCACATGCTTGATCGATGAAAGAAAAAACCCTTCAGCCCATCCTGAGGAATTTTTCCATGTAAAATTGTCAATCTTTTGTCCAGGAATATTTGAAGCTAACTTGGATTTTAGATGTAGATTGATGAGATGCAACGGTTTGTTACCGCCAAGATTTATCCGTGCATATTGGATGGGCCGCTCCCAGTTCACATCTTTGGCATCCTGCTCCGGAGGATTTGCGGTAATTTTTTTATACTGTGGAGCTAAACCAAAATGATGTTTTAGGTGTTGAATATCAAGAATGTCAAAACGACTAACAATCACTAAATTCCGTTCGTCATAAACTTGAGTCCCATCCGCAGTCATCGTTGACTGTTGACGGTATGCAGCATACGGCGTGGTTTTAAGGAGTTCTTGCAGTGCCAGTAAGCGACGAGGTTGTCCTGATTCCTCTTGGCCATTCACTTCTTGAAAACAAAGAATATCGGCCTTTAACCGTGCAAGTTGGGGACGCATAAGAGCAATCCGGTCATTTAATGTTGGTTCTTGATTCGGCTTGTCATCAAAATTCTCAAGATTAAATGTGGCAATGCGCAATTGAGTAAGCATGATGCCGTCTCCTTTAACACGTAGTTGATGATACTGTCGTTTTTATTAATACAATTTCTGGGACAGTGAATATGTTGATATATGTACTCTATAATTAAATTATATTTTTAATGACAATTCCTATGCTTGGTTTATGATTGCATCTTTTCAAGATGCTTTTAAAATTTTCAGGATCTGTAGGAGAAAACACATCCACATCGAATAAGTAAGGTGTGAAAGGAGATGAGGGCATTGAGGGTTTCATCACTGAATCATCGAAAACCTCATTGTCAAAATGGGGTAAGATGCGACCCTGTTATCTCGCACAAGGTCGCATCATGCCAAAAATGTCGCTCTGGAGCATCAGTAAGATTGTTCTACTCTTTCTACCTTTATGATCCTACCCCGACGCTTGTTTTCCCAATTTCATACCGGATCTTTGCACGAGTTGATGGAGAAGGGCCGCTCGATTCGGTCGCAAGTTGAGCGACAAAACGCCAACTATCCAACTGCCCCTGATCAAACCTCCAGGTGTCGGCTACACGTAACGTCCAAGTCCCAGATACGGACCGGCCAACCAGTGCATTGAGTGCCGGCACTTCGGTGATGCTATAAATTTTATCAAGGTCTTGCTGTGATCCACCTTGGTGGTTTTGTAAGGTAATCGTTTCGCCATCAGGCGAAATAAGGTCGATCTCAAGATCACCAATATAGGTGTGCGTCATGCGTACGTGAATACGCAAGTCAGCAATGTCTCCCTCCGTCGCCACTACAATACGGTTTTCGATAGACGTACCAGTATCTGGAATAGTCATTGGTACTCCTTCGGCCGTGACATCGACTCGTTCTTGCTTAGTGAGTAATTCCCCGGCACGGGCCACCGCTGCTGCGGCATTAACTTTGCCGTAGCCAAACCAAAGGCTGAATCCGTTTTCATCAAATTCACCAGGGACATTCACTGGCGTATCTGAGGAAATTACCAAGTCTTTAGTCGCAGTTTGTTCGATAATTTTAATGACTTGATGTCCGGTGAGATTAGGGTTTCGTGACAGGACTAATCCACAGACACCTGCGACTGTAGGTGTCGCGCTAGAGGTACCGCCAAAGTCTCCGGTATAACGAGAGCCTGCTGTGAAGTCACTGCCGTCGCCGAAACCCTCATTATCGGTTGTCCAGATTCCACGACCAGGGGGACGGAAACTACGTAGGTCGTCGAAATTATTTGAGGGGGCACAGACGTTGATCTCTTTACCCCAAGAAGAGTAGGCCGCGCGTGTTTTTAAAGAAGTTGAAGCACTCACAGTGACCACATCAGGATGGGCTGCAAGCCATCGGTCGATAGGGCCAGAATAACTTCGCAAATTTCCAAGGCCGTCGAAGTATTGATATGTCGTCGTATTGCTCAGGTCCTTAATCACACAGTTACTATTACCAGCGGCAACACAGAAAATTAGACCTTTTCCACGACGTCCACCTTGGGAAGCAAGCTGTGTTACTACATCGCGCAGTGTGGTGGACATCGGCGCATCAGCGGGACCAAAGCCCCAGGAGCAGGAAACAACATCAGCATGAGGTGATATTCGTTCAAACATCCGTGCCAGTTGTGCATCGGTCACATTTAGTGGAAACCGTACTGCATACAGCGCACATCCTGGCGCAACCCCAACTGTTCCAACACCATTATGGTCCGCTACCGCCACGCCCGCACACGGGGTGCCATGGTAATCGCCAGGTCTCGGATGCACTTCTTCATCAAATGCTAGGTCGACTCCATTTGGATGAGGCAGCACATTTAGCCTTCCCGCAATCTTATCTGTACTCTGAAAGTCAGGGTGTGTGAGATCAATCGCATCATCAAGAACCCCGACGACGATGTCTGGGGCACCACGTGTAACATCCCAGGCTGCTGGCGCATCGATATCGGCATCGGCAACCAGTTCGACACCATCTGCAGGGGCATGCAAGTGCCATTGGTTAGAAAATAATGGGTCTGCTGGAATAAAATCGAACTTGGTGAGCTGGCGCATAATATTTGGTTCCGCGTAGGCCACGATCTCACGTGAAGCGGCAAGATTGGCAGCTTTGATTGGGTTCTTACCAGTAGAATTAGTCACTTTAACCAGAAATGACAGATCGTTAAACACATCGACAACCTCAAGACCGGCCCCTCGAAAATAACTATCGATGGCATCTCGATTAGTGCCTTCTTTGAACTTAATAAAGAAGGTTTCGGTGATAAAGAGTTCATTGTCAGGCTGATCTTTTGTGCAGTACACATGATGCACGACATGAGTAGAGCGTAGTCGCTCCATACCATCTTCTCGATCATCCATGACTTCCATTTTTACAACTCCAGGTCCTGCCAGCTGAGGACTTCGGATAGCTACGCCAGAACGCGCTGCCGCTGCTTCCACTTCCTCAATACTTTCAGCTTGCACACTTGTGAGATTACCTGCATGTTCGATTTCGATTTTCCGCCCTCCCTGCCAATAGTGCGTGCGACCAGACATAGTGAGCTCCTTCCTGTGATAGATTAATGATTTGATGGAAATTATTTACTGCTTTCAATATTTGTGAAAAGTTTTGAAAATAACCACTCAGGCATCAGCCTCTTCAACCCCAACATAAGGCAGATTTTCTTAAACATGTTTGAGATTTAAAGAGCAGTAAGGCAATAATTAGTTTCAATGAATTCATTGGCATTCATTATGACTTTGAAGAAGTGGCCTAGCTGTAGTACCAAATATAATATAAGGCAAACGCTATGCCATGGAGGGAGAAACAATACAGAGGTAGGAAAATGTCTTCAAAATCAACAGCTATGAATATGACACTAATTTTTTTACCTTTATCCCTTTTTACATCCAAAAAAATTGTTATCACATAAGATACGTGACGTACCAAAATGGATACTAGAAACGAAGGAAAAACATAAACGGCGTGATGTAGAACAATAGGATCTGTCTAATCCTCGGGGCACTTTCCAAAAATGCGAGAAGAATGTCAGGTGAGAAGTTTTTACGGAATACGTTGAATTGTAGTGTAGACAGATATTTTATGTTAAACGGAGGTGTCTCTAACAGAAGGCAATATAATCTATGTTTGGTAAGATTGAGAAAGAGGTAGATAAAACTCTACACAGAAGTGCGTGTCATCGCGGGACGAAAGGTTTGCACAAACTTTTCGATGTGACGGGTAAGGTCTGGATCATGTTGATGTTCATGAATTTGCCGAACGATTGCACTTCCGACGATGACTCCATCAGCGAATTTGGACACATTACGCGCCTGGTCGGGAGTTGAAATTCCAAAGCCGACAGCGATAGGCTTCCTGCCAGTTTTTTGAATTTTTACTACATTCTGTCGTACCCCTTTCATATCACTTAATTGAGCTCCTGTGATCCCAGTGAGGGAGACATAGTAGATAAAGCCTTCCGTTCGTTTGATCACATCTGTTTGACGAGCCTTTGTACTGGTTGGTGCTAAAAGGAAAATGACCACAGGGCCACCGACCTTCGCTGCGGCGCGGCTCAAGATGTCTGATTCTTCAGGAGGCATGTCGGGAACTATGATTCCATCAATTCCTGCTTTGACAGCTTGTGAGCAAAACCTATCTTCTCCCATTGCCATAATGGAATTGTAGTAGGTCATGAGGATCAGTGGAATGGTGGATTGTTTTCGAATAGACTGGACCATCTTGAGGATAGCAGGTAGTGACGTTCCAGATTTCAACGCTCGCTCTGCTGCTTGTTGAATAACTGGACCATCTGCTATGGGATCAGAAAATGGAACACCAAGTTCAATAAGATCGGCCCCAGCCTTTTCTAGCGCGATCACAAGTGATTCAGTCACGTCCAAAGACGGGTCACCGGCCATAATGTACGGGATCAGTGCGGCTTGCTTCTTTGTCTGTAAGTCCTCAAAAGTTGCTTGAATTCGATTGGTCATTGATGTGTGACTCATTTAAAGATCGGATAAGACATTAAAGAGGGATCCCACGCATGCGAGCGATTTGCTGAACATCTTTATCCCCTCTACCTGACAAATTCATGATCACAATCTGGCTCTTTTTCATTTTGGGAGCCAACTTGATCACCTCAGCTACTGCATGAGCACTTTCCAATGCTGGGATAATCCCCTCTTCTTGAGATAAGAAATCAAAGGCGGCCAAGGCTTCCTTATCTGACGCAGACGTATATCCAATTCGACCAGTGTCATGATGAAGACTGTGTTCTGGACCGATAGCTGGATAATCCAGTCCAGCAGAAACAGAGTGTGTGAGATTGACTTGCCCATGTTTATCTTGCAGAAGGTAGGTCATAGTTCCATGCAAGACCCCAGGCTTTCCGCCAGAAAACCGCGCGGCATGTTTGCCACTCGCCATCCCCATGCCACCAGCTTCTACTCCAATCATCTTCACTTTCGTATCGTGGATAAAGGGATAAAATAGTCCAATGCTATTACTTCCGCCACCGACGCAGGCCACCAGATAATTTGGCAACTTCCCTTCAGCAGCGAGGATTTGCTTGCGGGCTTCACGACCGATGACTGATTGAAAATCACGAATCATCATCGGGTAGGGGTGAGCGCCCAACACAGAACCCAAAAGATAATGCGTAGAATTTACATTTGTGGTCCAATCTCGCATGGCTTCGCTAATCGCATCTTTTAATGTTCGACTTCCGGCATCGACTCCAGTCACGGTTGATCCAAGCAGGCGCATACGAAAAACATTCAGGGCCTGACGTTCCATATCTTCTGTGCCCATATAGATTTCCGCATCAAGACCGAACATCGCAGAGACGGTTGCCACAGCCACTCCATGCTGACCAGCGCCTGTTTCAGCAATCACACGTTTCTTTTTCATTCGCCGAGTTAACAGAATTTGGCCTACTGTGTTATTAATTTTATGCGCACCCGTGTGACAAAGATCTTCTCGCTTTAAGTAAATCTTAGCACCGCCCAATGTTTTGGTGAGACGTTGGGCAAAGTAAAGTGGGGTTGGACGTCCAACGTATTGCTTCAGATAGTCATGAAATTCTTTTTGAAATTCACGATCTTTCCGAACTTTCAGATAGGCATCTTCTAGCTCTCGAATGGCAGGCA
Source organism: Nitrospirales bacterium (assembly GCA_049607825.1). Taxonomy (GTDB): domain Bacteria; phylum Nitrospirota; class Nitrospiria; order Nitrospirales; family UBA8639; genus JAGQKC01. The sequence goes on along the minus strand of JBMYWX010000126.1, from coordinate 1,782 downwards.
TCAGCGTTTCCGGGACATACTGCCCACCATACTTGCCAAATCGTCCACGAGTATCAGGAATCATAGCCATACAGTATTTTGTCCGATAAAGAGTATGAAGAAAGTGGAGTATACCGAGGGACCTCGTTAGTAGACAAGCTGAGCGGCATGAATAAAGGCTTGAACCTTTGCAGAATCTTTTTTGCCGGGACTCGCTTCAACGCCACTGCTGACATCCACTCCATAGGGCTGAACTTTTTTAATAGCCTCCTGAATATTTTCAGATGACAACCCACCAGCTAATAAGATTGGAGCCGCTTTTGCTGCCTCAGCGGCTAAATCCCAGTCAGCAACCTTTCCTGTTCCTCCATATTCAGATTCAGTGAATGCATCGAGTACAAATCCTCTCACTCCGGCTCGGCCTTTGTATTCAGCCAGAGCAAGAAAACTACTACGATCACGTAGTCGAATGCCTTTAAGCACAGGGTGACCTAGGGATTCACAATAAGCTGGAGATTCCTCTCCATGGAGTTGCGCGAGTGCTAAACCACAGACGTCCATCACATTCTGAACCATCGATTGCTCTTCATTGACAAACACACCAATAGGCAACACAAACGGTGGAAGTTGATTCACGATAGATTTGACCACTTGAATTTCCACGAATCGTGGGCTTTGAGGATAGAAAATAAATCCCAACGCATCAGCACCGGCATCCACAGCGAGATGCGCATCCTCAGCATTCGTGATTCCACAAATTTTTATTTTGGCAAGCATAGCAACATCGCGTAAGAATTAACGTAATCTTAGCTGATTAAACCCAACGAGTCGTAGATTTGGTAGGCTCTGGCTCACTGGAAGAGGTGTAAAGCAGTCCTTGGATTTTATCTTTGATATTTGTCGCTCGAATGAGTGATTCGCCAATCAACATAGCTTTTGCACTTGCTTCCTTGATCCTAACGACATCATCTCGTTTGTGCAGACCACTTTCACTTACGATAAGTTTTCCTTCTGGAATGCGCTTCGCTAAACGCTCAGTAATGCCAAGATCCGTCGAGAAGGTCTTCAGATTTCGGTTATTGATACCAAGCAATGGTGCATCTGGAATACGTTCTAAAACCGTATCGAGCTCATGCTCATCATGGATTTCAATTAATACATCTAAATCCATACCTCTTGCTACACTGTAAAGATCTTCTAACTGAATACGATCCAGGGCTGACACAATGAGCAATACACAATCAGCACCGTAGGCCCGAGCTTCATAGAACTGAACATCTTCGAGCATAAATTCTTTGTTTAATGTTGGCAGTGAAACATGGTCTTTGACTAACGCCAAATAGTCTAAGCAGCCTTGAAAATATTCCTGATCTGTTAAGACAGACAACGCAGACGCGCCAGAATCTTCATATATCTTGGCGATTTCAACAGGGTCAAACTTGTGCTTAAATTCTGGGCGCATGAGCCCTTGACTCGGCGAGGCTTTTTTGACTTCTGCGATGAGAGCAGGGGAATCATCCGTCACCCCAGATTCAAGAGCTTTGATAAATCCGATTGGTGACGAGCGATCCGCAATCCGTCCTTTGAGTTCAGCTAAATAGCCACGGCTCTGTTTTCGACGCAACTCAGATTTTTTATGTTCGAGAATTCGATCAAGAATCATGGCATATGCGATTGTGTATACTGAATAAGTTTTTCCAATTTTTCATAAGCCGCGCCACTTTCAAGGACACCTTCAGCCGCTAGAAATCCTTCCTTAAGAGTCTTGGCTTTTCCAGAGGCGACATATGCTGGCGCCGCATT
>JBMYWX010000125.1:0-8847 GCA_049607825.1 Nitrospirales bacterium | reverse complement strand
TTGGCTCTCTATGTAGCCGACTCACTCTTTGTCGATGGGTACCTTACGACACCAGGCCAACCCGCGGCCGAAGTCCAAAACATGATTGAAGACCTTGGCTTTACCGTTGAAGTCAGCTATCAACCTGAGGCAACAACCGTCCACCAGACAGTCTAATCAAAAACAGTCTTCAACTGTCCTTATCATTCATACCTCAATCCTTCTGCAATAGGCTGTTTCGCGGCCCAGCGAGCGGGAATAAACCCGGCCAATAGGCCCGCGATGACGGCGACACAGACCGCTTCAACTATGGTCATAGACGGGATCATCAGTTGAATGGTCCATCCAAACGATTGCTTATTAATCACTTTAACCAAAAGCACTGATAACATGAGCCCTCCGGCCACTCCTAGAATGGCTCCTAGCATGGCCAGATATCCTGACTCCCAAAACACCAGTTTTTGAATTTGTGTTGCACTAGCTCCTAGTGCTCGCAAGGTCGCGAGTTCTCGTTGTCGTTCAAGAATGGCCGTGATGAGGGTATTCACAATACCCAAGACGGCCACACACAGAGCAATCAACTCCAACACATAGGTGACTCGAAACGTTCGGTCAAAGATTTCTAATATTTCCGCCCTAAGCTCTCCATTACTGATGGTCGTGACTGGCTGCCTCGCTCCAAGAGCTTCTTCTATTCTGGAACGAACCTGAATCAAATCTGTCCCAGTTTTAAGGTAGACGGCCAACACACTGGAATCCTGATCGGACCAAAAGTCTTGATACAGACTCTGATCCATGACGACTTTTCCACCATCCGTCGCATAGTCATAGAACCGTCCAAGAACAGGAAGCTCCTTCACACCTTTAGGGGTTCCCAACCGCATGAGATCTCCACGTTGCAAACCAAGCCGTTCACCCAAAACCTCTGAGACAATGACACCTTTTTCTTCAATCATCCGTTGCAAAATGGAAGTCGAATCACCGGCTTCAAACAGATATTGGCTTTGCTGAGCATGAAGATGTATATCTCTCGACACTAAGGCAACCTGAGTCCCTTGTACCACTGCCGGCACTTCACGATAGGGATCAACGGCTCTCACGCCTGGAATGGTACGTGTGACTCTCAGTGCATCTGGAGAAAGACTCGCGGCTTCTTTGTCATGGTCATTTCCTTCCCACCATATCGTTGGAGCAACGATCACATCAGCCGCCATCGTTTGATCAATCCATAATTCAACCGTGTATCGAAAGCTTTGAATCATGGCTCCCACTCCAACCATAATCGCCAAACCAATGACGAGTGCCGATAGGGTGACACTACTCCGCCCAGGGTTCCTGACCAGCTGCTCGGCAGCTAACGAGCTTGCAATATTCCACTCCCCAATAGAACGATTGCTTTGAATCCACCCTAAGCCTCGAAAAAGGAGTGGACCAAGTAAGGTACATCCAAGTAACAACAAAAAGACTGCAGCATAGCCAAATAATGGGACACCTTGAACGGGCTGAATCATACTCAGCAACCCAGCTAGTGCAAAGAATAGTACTGCAATCCATGCCCACGACCCACCTTGCTGTGTCGTGATGACTTCATAATCGCCCGGTGCGAGAGCTCGAGTTGGGACGGTACCACTCGCTTCCCAGGATGGGCGGAGTGCGCCAAGTAACGCCACCCCTACGCCAAGACCCGTACCTTCAGCAATCATGTCCAAAGTTAATGGAGCAGACCCAGCTGTGACTGCCCCATATAGATCCGAGACACTTTGACTCACAAGGGAAGAAAGAACCTGGGCCATCGTAAATCCGAGGCCACAGCCCACAACCCCACCGAACAATCCAACCACAGCCGCTTCGGTGAGAAAGACCAGACTAATTTGCTGACGCGACATACCAACTGCTCGCAATATTCCGATTTCACGACGATGCTGAACCACCGAAAACGAAATGGCGTTGTAGACCAGAAAGAGACCAACCAACAGACCAACGGTACTCAGCATCGTCAGATTAAACTGAAAGACCTTCACCATGGCATCCACCTGTTGGGTGCGCTGACTGGTCCGAGCCAGAGTCGTAGAAGATGGGAGCATCTTCTGCAACTCCGCTAACACGTCCGAAACGTGCGCATCCTTCGACAACACAAGATTGATTTGGTCGATCTTTCCAATAGACCCAAATACAGCTTGAGCTGCGGCAATATCCATCATGGCAACATCGTCCAAGCGCCGACGATTAGGGCTAGAAGGAGTTATTAATCCTTGAATCACCAGATGAATGGACTTCTCCCCCACACGAACTTCCGCATCATCACCCACCTTCCAGCCAAACTTTCTTGCCAAACCATCGCCTACAAATACTGAATCCATAGACAAAAGAGCATCCAAGTTCGGTCCATGTTGCTTCAACTCAGAGAAGCTCACGTGATCATCGTTTCCAAATTCCAGGATATCCACACCTAAAATGAGCAAGTCTTGCCCTTGGACTGTCTGACTAGGAGCTACAGCTGAAACCTTGAGAATCGGATGAGCTGAAAGCACGGCTGGATGCTTTCTTATGGCGAACAACACACCTTCATCTAATCCTTGGGATCCGCCAGAAATCTGGATGGCAGCCTCTCCCACCACAGTCTCTACAGAAGCCTCAAATGATCGAAATACTTCTCCATTAGCCATTCGAATGGCTAACCACGCAGAAACACCAATGGCCACCCCTAAGATGGTCAATCCAGTACGCAATGGTCGTTGCCTGAGATGCTCTCGAACAAGGAGTAATATGGCTTTAAACACAGCCTGCATCGTGGTTGTCTCAGGATATAAGCTTATGGTAAGTTATCTAGATAAAGATGCGTGAGTTTAGACGGTCGAATATGACCGAAACCCAGCCCCTAAGGGAACAGATTCGTGACGACGGTAACGCCAGAAAATGAGGCCCAATCACTAACGACCAGACAAAAAGAAATTCTTCGTCTTGTCGCACAAGGTTATACGAATCGTGAGGTTGGAGAACGGCTCGACATTAGCGTTCGAACCGTGGAAGTTCATCGCTTTAATCTTATGCGTCGGCTTCGCGTTCGGAATGTTGCACAACTCCTCCGACAAGCCATTGCCCTTCAACTTATCCCCAAAGGCACCGTGATGAAATAATCACGTTCCACACACTACATCTCAATATTTACAATTCTTTCAACTTTCCACGACACGCCGCCACCGAGTCATAGCCTTTTTTACGCAGCCACTCCGTTAATTCCTGCTCAAGACGCCCAAATACTTGAACCTGCTCATCGACCAAGACTGTTCCGATTTGCACCGCAGAAGCTCCACACAACAGATGCTCAAATACATCCTGGCCCGACTCCACCCCACCAGTGCCAATAATCTGAACAGTATCTCCTAGTAGCTTCCAGAATGCTCGAACATTGGCCAATGCGACCGGTTTAATCATTCGTCCACCAATACCTCCAAATCCCCCTTTTGGCTTAATGACAACGGTCTCTGTCTCAGCATTTACAACCAACCCATTTCCGACGGAATTGATGACTGTAATAAACGACACGCCAACACGGGCCAGCACGTCAGCCATCGCCTCATGATGGACAGGGTCAAAATATGGCGGCAACTTCACCCCAAAAGGCACAGCAGCAATATCACGAACTTTTAGCAGCAATTCCTCAGAAGCCTGAAAATCATAGCCAATTTGTGGTTTGCCCGGAATATTGGGACAGGACAAGTTGACCTCCAGCAGGTCAGGCTTGGCTTCATTGATCGCTTTGACGGCATCAAGAAAGTCCGCAGGTTGCAAACCCGCAATACTCGCCACGATAGGTTTCTTGTAGTCACGCAGATTTGGAATAAGTGTGGCATAGGCCGGATAGCCTAAATTGGGAAGACCCATTGAATTAATGGAACCTCCATCGAACGAGACATAGCGCGGCTCCGGATTTCCACTTCGTGCCAGAGGAGTCATAGATTTTGTCACTATGGCCCCAGCACGTGACTCCCCTAATTGCTCAAGGTCCTCTTGGGTCACACATCGAGCACCAGATGCATTCATCAGGCATGTCGGAAAATACACGCCAGCAATTGTTGTCGAAAGATCCATAGTCTTATGAAAAATGTCCATCACAGAGAGTCAGTTGCCGGTCAGCTTCAGCCGCCGCGGCATCAGAATGCGTGGCCAAGATGACCGTTTGCCCAAATTCCTGTGAACAGCGTTGAAGGAGAGACACGACTTCTACTCCATTTTGTGTGTCTAAATTACCTGTCGGTTCATCAGCCAGAATGAGACGAGGTTGATGAACAAACGCCCGCGCGATCGCCACCCGTTGTTGCTCCCCTCCAGATAATTCACTTGACCGATGTCCAGCTCGATGGTGTAATCCCACAATTTCTAGCATATTCTCAACAGATTGGCGAATGAAGCGGGGAGACTTTCCTTGTAAACGAAGAGGCAAAGCAATATTTTCCATCGCGGTGAGACCTGGCACCAAATGAAAAGCTTGAAACACAATCCCTAACCACTCGCGCCTGACAGAGGTCCATTCTTTATCACTAAACGCCTGCGTAGACTCACCTTTCAGTAAAATATCACCGGATGTAGGACGATCCAAGCCGGCAATCAGATTGAGAAACGTACTTTTGCCACTCCCGCTTGGCCCCATGATCGCACAAAATTGGCCATCAGGTATCTCAATACTCACATCAGACAATGCTGTAATCGTAGAAGACCCTCGAACAAAGGTTTTGACAACATGCTGAAAATTCACCACAGCGACAGTCGACCTTCTTCCCTATACAAAGACATAGCTAGTCAAAATAACAGACTTCAATCCCTGGCCACAGGTCGTATATCATAGCAAAACTCATCCTCACAACTTTAGGGCTCACTCAAACATCTTGCTGCCACGGGCAAAGTGCATAAAGATCAAAAACCAGAAACAATGCGACATAATTCCATCGCGGCCAATACGAAAAAGCTCGTACGAAAGATCTCACATGCTCTTCTCCCCAGTAGCTGCACGAGCTGCAATACGACCCTCTGGGGCGACCCAATTCCATTTTTTTGCCGTCCCTGTTGGAGCACCATTCAACCGCTCTCCTCCCCACAATGTCCGAGGTGTAGCCTTCCATTTCACTCAGAAATCGCCTTACGCTATAGCCCTGAACATTGTTGTGGGAGCTGTCGAACCAAACCACCGGCATTTTCTCAAGCCTGGACACTTTATCCGTATCAATCGCCACTCAAAGAAGCCATTAAACTCTTCAAGTATCAGAGAAAGGTTGCATTAACAGGTCCAATAACAACTCTGCTGACACAAGCGTTAGGGACAATCCCACCCATCGACCTCATCATTCCTGTCCCCTTACATGCCACCCGCCTACGAGAACGGGAATATAATCAATCTTTATTGCTTGCCAGTGGCCTGAGCCAACACCTTCATATTCCACTCACCTACACAACATTAGTTCGAATACGCGAAACTCCCCCTCAAACATCTCTGACCAAACATGAGCGATTAAAGAACCTTCGACGATCTTTTGCTGTTAAGACCCCTCAGGCAATCGCAGGAAAAACCATGCTACTAGTTGATGACGTCTATACTACAGGCACGACAGTCAACGAATGTGCAAAAGTTCTTCGAAAAGCTGGAGCTGGTAAGGTTTATGTCGTAACCTTGGCAAGGATGATAAAAGGGTAAGGAGACGAGCTAGCCTAACTGCCTCAACTCCAAATGACGAAATCACCTTCATCAACAAGTCTATTTGCGCAACTGGCCTCAAGTAATAGTACTTGACATTTCTGCGCCATACGCTATCCTATGGGCTAAGTATTGGTAATTTTGCCAGCGACTCATTCTCCTACAAGGATTAGGCATTTCTCATGTTTGCAGGTCAGTATCCATGTAAGCTTGATGAAAAGGGACGGTTCCTTGTTCCGACCCCTATTCGTGAGCAATTAGAAACTCAAGGCCAGAGTGTGGTCTTCCTCAAGGGACAAGACATTCCTCTCACGTGCTATCCCCCCTCGGAATGGCAAAAAATTCTTGAGCGCACAAAAGAAACCTGCAATGAAGTACAAAGTCGGCTCTTCATGCACCGTTTTGTTGCGGAAGCGACTTTTGCCGATATTGATAAGGCCGGGCGAATTCTCATCCCGGGGCGTCTCCGAAAGATGATACCGGTCGAAGATGATCTTGAAATTGTTATTATTGGGATGTATCACAAACTTGAAATTTGGAATCCATCTGACTGGCGTCGATACGTGATGAGCAATGAAGACCAGTTTGAAGAAGTTGAGACCAAACTCTCAGACCTTTTGTAGGCAGTGCGTTATAATTCCTGAATTCCCAGAGGCTTAAGCCAGATTATCTGCTCTAGCTCATATCTCGCCTTTTTGTGTCAAAACCCATTCGTATTCGCCAACATCCAGATCTGACGAAGGCCAACGTACAACCTAAGGAATTGAATTCACGCGTAAAAACACGTCAACCCCTTGGCATGCGCCAATCTGAAACTTCTCTTGCTAGCTTACCCTCCTCCATCTCAGCAACAAACATATCCCTCACCCTTCCGCTTCCTCCCAGCATCAATCATCAATACGCTACAGTAAATGGGCGACGAATTTTATCGTCAAAAGGCCGCCAATATAAAGCTTCTGTCGCTCAAGAAATAATGTTCCTGTTAACCGCCTCATCTAGCCGCGAAATCTTACTCAATAATCTCAACACACATTCCCTTACTTTCTCTATCTGGTTTTACTTTTCATCTGCCCTGAGAAGGGATCTCGATGGAGGACTCAAAATCGCGCAAGATGCGATTTGTAATGCCCTAGATATCAACGACAATCGCATAGGGGAAATTCACCTGTATCGAGCTATTGATGCGAGCACTCCACGAATGGAATGTACGCTCGCCATTCAACAATCTTCCCCTCTTCCTCGACAAAAGAACAAACAGGTCAGCTCCCGTAAACAGGCAACACCCAGCCTCCTTCCACGTCGCTCGCGACGCTCCTAAGCGTTTCTGTCTCCTCGATCCATCGTAGCAATCAGTGAGTATTCTACGACTCGCTGTAGAGACCTTCCAAGGACACATTTACACCAGATATCACATGGAGAATTCTTGTGGGAAGGAACGCCGACACAACAAGGAAAACCAAGAGAGGAAAGATACGAGGGAAAAAGGCATACTATCGAACCTTCTGACGAAGCGAGCCACGTTCAACGGCTCGTAGGACACGAGAGACAATGTGTTCAGTTGATTGGGGAGTCGCATGCATGAATTCTGGGAAATGGATGCCCACTCTACTGCCCCGTTGGTGCCTCACAACACCAGGCACCCAAACAATATCCTCAGAACAACAGAGTTTGACTGATATCTTTTCATCAACATGCAGTGATGGGATACCCCCCTTGGGAAACTCCAAGAGAACTCCCGTTTGACTAAGATTGAGAGCCTTGCTCACCCAGGCTTTATTCTTACTACATCGTAATTCAGATTTGAGATCTAACCCGTTGGCAACGCCAACCCGATATCCTTGGCGCCGCTCTTTAGCGCTGATCGATGCTCTCCCGCTCATAGACCAATAATCCGTTATTGCTGCATCTGTGTCGCCTGTGCTTCTTCCAATCCTGTCGATACTCCATGAATGAAAGACAGGGCATCAGCGTCGCTCAAGAAAATAGGAATCCACTCAGAAATTTCAGTCAACTCAAGAATATCCCGAACAAATCCCTGATAAGCTACGATACAAAGTTTTCCGCCAATGCGTAGAAAGCGACGTTGCGAAAGCACTAACCACCCAAGCGCAGCACTATCAATAAAGGAGACTTCGGTCATATTGAGAATGACAAATCGAAGACCGTCATTGACAGCCACGTCCATTCTCCATTTAAAGTCTTGTCGGGCATGTTGATCAAAACTGCCCACATATTTTTCTATGATAATCTGTTCATTGACGCGTTCCTCAGACACAACCATAGCCGATTTCACCTTCCGTAAATCATACGTATTTTACTGCATCCCTTTTTATCGGCCTATTCAAAATCTGACTTGACCCTCTGAAAAGAACATTCAACAACATACTCTACATTGATAAGATACTTCCCCCCTGATACCTGAAACTGGCTAGTCGAAGCCATTAGCTTGGAGCATAGCTAAGCCTAATATTGTCGATATATTGTCGTGGAGCCTGGTCATGAGGACGACTTCTGAAAGGGCGACGAATTCTGATACGAAATTCATGCATTCCCGGCGTCACAGAAGCCAACCCCTCTAACATATAGCGCTGGATGGTATTATTGGGAATGGGCCCAAAATCATGACTGGCGACCATCTCTCCATCCACAAGTAATTCAAACACCCCTCCAGATAAATTTCGCCTATCCTTCGGAGATGAATATGCCGCGGCAATATCAGCTGAAAAAATGATCGTTCCTCCTGCTGTATGGTGATGTGTCACGATACCTCCTCCAGCAAGTCGAACCCCCTTCCCTTTATAGTCATGTTGCCCTACCTTAAACTCAGCGCTCTTGGCGAATAGACCATCATCGTTGATATCAAAATCGGTACATCCAGGAAAACCTTCTCCCCCCAAAGTGCCATTCGTTGTTTCAAAGAATGTCCAGCCAGAGAGATCACCAGACTCGAAATCACAATCGCTCGAAACACCAGACCAAACCTCTGACGGAAAACCAAGGAGCAAGAGAAACCCAAACATCAGATAACCGACGACTACATTTTGAAAACCATGCCTGTTCATAACATCACTCCATATCAGCTCAGGGAAAGACTACAACCTACATACATAGTATAGGGGTTCACCTGTGGACACCAAGCACGCTATGATTATCTTTCGGCCGGGTGCCGCTCATTATTA
>JBMYWX010000124.1:3437-9080 GCA_049607825.1 Nitrospirales bacterium | reverse complement strand
GATCCAAGCAACTTCATCTTGTTGCAACAAAGATGGTTCGATAAGGTTGCGGTCAAGGGGCGCAAGAGTCAACGTCTCAAAAGCCAACAATTCACGCTCACCAGCAACTACCGCTGAACATGGGACGACAAGTACAAGGTTTTCAATGCGAATCCCATATTCTCCTGACTTATAGTATCCTGGCTCATTTGACACAATCATTCCCGGAAGCAACGCCACCGATCCGCCAGACTTTGATATCCGCTGAGGGCCTTCATGGACTCCAAGATAACTTCCGACTCCATGACCAGTTCCATGATCATAGTCTAACCCTGCGTCCCAGAGTGGCTTTCGAGCAAGAACATCAAGTTGAGAACCGGTTGTTCCTCTTGGAAAGCGTGCAGTGGCTAACGCAATGTGGCCTTTTAATACGCGAGTATACCGATCTCGGTGTTCAGCTGTTGGTATTCCAATTGCCACGGTTCGAGTCACATCCGTTGTCCCATCGAAATACTGGGCTCCAGAATCCACCAAATACAGGGAATTGGGTAAAAGGCGAGCATTTGTCTCATGCGTAGATCGGTAATGAACAATCGCTCCATTGGCCCCAGCACCAGAAATAGTCGGAAAACTCATGTCTTGCCAAAAATCATTTTTTTGGCGAACTGAATCCAAATACTCGGCAGCATCCAACTCTGTCACCTTCCCATTTGTAGCTTCTCGAGCTAACCAGCCTAAAAAACGACAGAGCGCCGCGCCGTCACGTACATGAGCATCTCGTGCCCCTTGAGCTTCGGTTTTGTTTTTGCAGGCTTTGGGAAGGGCACAAGGATCTTCACCATAGACCACGGGGGCACTACCCTGGGTCAGTCGATCAAGAATCCACGATGCTGATTTCTTAGGATCATATAATACACGACACCCTTGCTGACCTAAGCCTTCCAATTCAGGACCAAAAGCATCGGCAGGAAATATCGAAATCGTTGGCCCTAGATGATCGATAAGCTGAGGGTTTATCTTTTGTGGGTCGACAAATAGTTTCACCGATCCATCAGCAAAGAAAATTCCCATACACAATGATAAGGGCGTGTACCCAACGTCACGCCCACGAACGTTAAGCAACCATCCGAGAGAATCTGGAGTGGTCACAATGGCCGCATCTATTCGTTGATTTTTGAGCGCATTGGCAAGCTCTGCTCTCTTCTCAGATGAATCCCTACCTGTAAATCGCAAAGGATGCGGGACCATGGGTGTCCGGGGAACTTCAGGACGATTGACCCACACCTCATCGACAGGATTGGATGTGCATGCGATGAGCTCAGCTTGGGCTTGTTCACAGACAGTCCGAAGTCGCTCAACTTCTTGAGCAGTATGTAACCAAGGATCATATCCAAGTTTTGCACCTGGAATAAGTGTCGAAGACAACCAGTCAGTGACAGAAATTTCTGCACTATGATATGGCACAAAACACTCTGAATGAACTTCAGATTTGACCTGTAACACATATCGTCCATCGACAAAAATCGCACCTTGTTCTCCTAGAATGGCTGCGGTACCAGCTGACCCTGTAAACCCCGTCAACCACTTCAACCGTTCCGCAGAATCAGGGGTATACTCATTTTGATATTCATCTGCATGGGGAATAATGAACCCGGATAAATTCTGTCTTGCAAGTTCATCCCGTAAGGTGGAAATCCGCATCATTTTCTCAGGATGATTATTCATCTAGTACCCCATCAAACTACGGTCACTCTTGCCGTTTCATACACAGGAAGTCCTACACTGATTGTAACAAAACACTGTGTGTAAAAGGCATGGTGATTTCGGAAAACCTGATGGCTTACGATGAAAAACCAAATAGATTGGCAGGGAGAGTCAGATCGGCGCTCATGATTGAATTCCTATGAGCCTTAAAATAGCGCCTTGTGGGAGAAAGAATTCGGAAAAATCTCAAAATGAGAATTAGGACAGACTGCCAAGCACAAAAGCCTGCTCCGATAAGACTTGTTTTTCTGTGGCATAGGTTGGAATCAATTGGGAGAAATTGGCTTGCTCTAACATCTCTTTGACATGTTTCTGAGGAGCCACCAAACTCATACCAACATTATTCCCACCAAGGTTGAGATGAGCTAAAGCGAGGAAGCCTAATGCGGCACTATCCATACAGGTCACATCATGTAAATTCACAATGATGTGACGAGCACTCGTTGTGCTTGCGTTCCTAATCACGGCCTGAAAAACTTTCCGCGAATAAAAACTCAACCGACCCGAGACCATCAGGACTAAGACATCACCTTCTAAGCGTTCCATCACTTGCATAATTACACCTTTACACTATTCCTCATCGGCACCTTTCCTAAATACTTACGTATGTTTTTAGCACCTCACGTCAATACGACACTCAAAGAGCATTATGATTGAGGAACATCAACCTATAGAGAAAAACAGGACAGACTAAAAACAGATGTGTCATACATGACAACAATAAACAATAGCCACATCTAAAGAAACAGAAGTCACCTATATAAACCTTTGAGTAAATACGGAATTTAAGAAAATTGCAACCAGTTCAATATACAATTGTGGCGTATACTAGATGTACTTCGTTGTGCAGAGTTGGAAATAATATGTTCGGACAGAACAAAGAAAGCAGATGTGCAACCAAATGGGGACGGCAGTAATGACCTGCCATTAACCAACTAACAAAGGTAACGTGCACGAGGCAGGATAGAATTAAAAACCAAGGAGAGGGTAAGTATTATGAACCCAATGCACTCTTCACAGCATTGCCAATCTCTGCTGGATTATTCACGACATGCACACCGGCAGCTTCGAGTGTGGCCATTTTTTCTGCAGCCGTACCTTTACCTCCTGTGATAATGGCTCCAGCATGGCCCATACGTCGGCCAGGAGGGGCCGTAATGCCTGCGATAAAACTTACAACAGGCTTGGTGACATTGCCCTTGATGAACTCAGCGGCTTTGTCTTCAGCATCACCACCGATCTCACCAATCATCACGACGGCTTCTGTTTCATCATCTTCTTCAAACATCTGTAAGAGGTCAATATAACCAGTTCCAATGATGGGATCGCCACCAATTCCAACACACGTGGTTTCACCAAGACCCAAGTTCGTGAGCTGATTGACTGCTTCATATGTCAGCGTTCCACTACGTGAAATGACGCCAACCTTCCCTTTCTTATGAATGAACCCTGGCATGATGCCGATTTTACATTCATCTGCAGTTATAATTCCTGGACAATTTGGTCCAATAAGACGAGTGGCATGACCACTTAACGCTCGTTTCACTTTCACCATATCGTTGACAGGAATACCTTCTGATATACAAATAATCAGCCATACACCAGCTTCAATGGCTTCTAAAATAGCATCAGCTGCGAAGGGCGGCGGCACAAAAATCAACGAGGTCGTCGCATCAGTTTTCTTCACGGCATCACGCACCGTATTAAAGACGGGTATGCCTTCAACCTCTTGCCCAGCCTTTCCAGGGGTCACACCTGCAACGACCTGTGTACCATAGGCTTTGCATTGTGTGGCATGAAACGACCCTTCTTTTCCAGTAATTCCCTGGACAACGACTCGTGTATTTTTATCGACCAGAATGCTCATTCGTAGAACCTTTCAATAATGACAAATATATTCCAGCTTCAAGATTTCTTTTTCTTGCTAGACAGCGCCACAATTCTCTGAGCCGCTTCCCACAAATCGGCGACTCCTTCAACTTTCAAACCTGATTCGGCTAAGAGCTTTCTGCCTTCTTCTGCATTCGTTCCCTGGAGCCGAACGACCACAGGAAGTTTAATGCCAACTTCTTTAGCAGCATCGATCACACCATGCGCAATTCGCTCACACCGGACAATTCCACCAAAAATATTGACGAATATACCTTTGACTTTTTTATCCTTTAAGAGGATTCGGAATCCAGCAGCCACAGTTTCCTTCGTAGCCCCACCACCAACATCAAGGAAATTGGCTGGCTCAGAACCGGCCAACTTGATGACATCCATCGTCGCCATTGCTAACCCTGCACCGTTGACCATACATCCAATATTCCCGTCAAGTTTGACATAGTTGAGATTGTGTTTCCCTGCCTCAATCTCCATTGGCTCTTCTTCGTGGAGGTCACGAAGCTTTTCAATATCAGGATGTTTATACAAGGCATTATCATCGAATGAGACTTTGCCATCTAACGCGATAAGCTGCTTGTCAGTGGTAATCACCAAGGGATTGATTTCGACCAGCGCCGCATTTTTCTCCATAAATAAACGATACAGATTTCCCAACATCTGAAAGAAGGGTTTCACCACAGCAGGTTCTAAAGTAGGCAGACCGAGCCCAAAGGCTAAATTTCGTCCGTTGTGAGCTTGAAATCCTACAGCAGGATCGATAGCCTCTTTCAGCACTTTCTCGGGCGTCTTGTCCGCGACTTCTTCAATGTCCATCCCACCTTCCGTGCTCGCAATAAATGTCGGGCACCCTGTATCACGATCCACCAACAGACTGAGATAGAGTTCCTTGCCAATACTCGACCCCTCTTCAATGAGTAAGCGTCGCACCTTACGACCCTTGGGCCCAGTCTGATGCGTCACAAGGGTTTTACCAATGAGTTCCGTTGCTAACCCAGGGACTTCATCTTTATTCTTGGTGATTTTCACACCTCCAGCTTTTCCTCGCCCGCCTGCATGAATCTGTGCTTTCACCACATACACAGGTGTCTCTAATGCCGCAGCCCATTTCTCTGCGGCTCGTCCATTCTTAATTTCCTTCCCTTTCGGTACGGGAACGCCAAATTGAGCAAAGAGTTGTTTCGCTTGGAATTCATGGATATTCATGTCAGGTCCTTTTTATGTTTTGGCGAGAGTCGTTCGCGCTCATTTATCTATTTCACAAAGAACTATGGTTTTCTCGTGTAGGCTGGCAACACCATTGGTGATGTGACCTGATCAGTGACACCATGCTTGTCGGCTTCGGCTCGAAATTGTTTTAAATGGTCAAGCGATAATTTACCTTGTGTATCCGTCTTTGCTCGAGCAGAGGCTGTCAAACCTGCGCGTTTTCCAAATACCATAAGGTCCAATAAAGAATTCCCCATCAAACGATTCCGTCCATGGAGCCCACCAGAAGCTTCTCCGGCAACAAATAAGTTCTTCACTGGCGTTTCACTATTTTCGTCAATTTTGACGCCACCGTTTTGATAATGAAGCGTTGGATAAATCAAAACGGGGTCTTTTCGAATATCGACATTGAATCGCTCGTACTGCTTCACCATCGCAGGAAAATGTTTATCCAATGTACCCTCACCATGCTCAACTTCAAGTAAAGGGGTATCCAACCACACTCCAACTCGTCCCGATGCGGATTGCACCCCACGTCCTTCCTCACATTCACGAATAATGGACGATGAGACCACGTCACGAGTATCAAGTTCATTCACAAATCGCTCGCCTTTACCATTAACAAGATGGCCACCTTCTGAACGAATGCCTTCTGTGACCAATGCACCAACAAGTTGTTCGGGATACACGCCACCGGATGGGTGATACTGAAAGGTATCGATCTGAACTAACGGTGAACCCATTCTATAGGCCATCGCTAAACCATCTCCCGTCGCGCCATAATGATTACTCGTAGGAAACCCTTGT
>JBMYWX010000124.1:0-3427 GCA_049607825.1 Nitrospirales bacterium | reverse complement strand
AGGCCTGTGAAACCTACGAGTGGAACGGCACGACCTTCACTACCACAGGCACTTACCAGAAATTGCTGACCAATGCCGCCGGTTGCGAGGACCACAGATTTTGCAGCCACGACAACAAGACGCTTGTTATCCAAGTCCTGCAGCACGGCACCAGTACAGCTGCCTTGTTCATCACTCAGAAGCTCAATTGCAGCGGCAAATTCAAGAAGAGGAATTTTTTGATTAAGAACCTCATCTTTTAGGACACGCATAATTTCTAGCCCCGTATAGTCAGAGCAAGTCAAGAGACGCTCCTTAGAACTTCCACCGCCTTTTTTGACATGGAGATTCCCATCAGCATCCCTGTCGAACAACACACCTAATTCTAACAACCATTTCGCAATGGTTGGTCCTTCTTCTACCATCACCTTCAAAAGAGCATGGTCATTTTTCATATGACCGCCTTTGAGCGTATCAAGGAAATGTTGTACCGGTGAGTCGTCAGGAGCCACGGCGATCTGCATACCACCTTGGGCCATGACAGAATTGGAATCGACAAGACGGAGTTTCGTCGCCAACAAGACATTGGCTCCCTCAGCATGCGCATGCAATGCGGCAGCACATCCCGCTCCCCCTCCACCGACAACCAGTACATCAACGGTATGATCAGGAGTCAAGGGCAGGTCAGCCGGAATCGGGCTTTCACCTTCTAAAATAGAGGCTAACTCTCTGACTGTCTGATCGCCTGCATTAGGACCAAACTTAATTGGCCGATAGGCCTGCTCTCGATGATCTGGGTGATATTTTTTTATAAGAGTGTCGCGTTCGGCAGGAGTAATTTTTGGAATGGACTGGGATCGACGAGCATCACGAGATTTATGCACTATGTCATGGAGAGCATCGAGATCCACAAGAATACCTTTTAACTATCTAAACGTGTTACGTAAGTTCTAGCCTAGGGAATTTTAGCAGAAGCCTGTTGAAGTTCTTCATCAGTCATCTTCAACACCCTTGCCCAGTCAGCTTGATAACGCCCCTGTTCAATCGCTTGAATTCGTTTATCTAAACCCTCTGGCTGGTCGGTGAAATGCACACCTTGAGCACGACTCGCATAGACAGCAACAAGGTTAGGAGCGATATCTGCAATACACACGGGTGCGCACATGCCACACATCACACAATCCATAAACATTTCAGAGACAGCCTTAAAGTCTCCAAACACAGCCTTCCAAACTCCTTCACGCACATCAATGGATTGCGGACAGGCTTCTGTACAGGCATTACAATTCCGACACAGAGGCGCTTCTGGATAAAGGGTAAAGAGATCTTGCTTAGGATCTTTCAGCTCAGTTAAATCGTAAGAAGCTTTTCTCGCAGGAAAAGCTGGCATGAAGGAAAAAGACATGCCGTCTTCCACAGCAAAGGAGCAAGCTAAACAGGTCTTTACTTTTGGGTCATCTTTGGTTCGGTAATAGGTGGCGCAGGCTCCACAAAAACCTCCAAGACATCCAGCGCCACGAATGACTTCCTGGCCGGAATACCAGAGAGCCTTCATCAAGGTAATGCCAGCTGGAACCTGATGTGGCTTTCCCTCAATCTCAACCGTCACCATCTGCGGTTGCAGACTCTCCTCTTGCTCCAACATACCTTCTTTATCAAAAGTCTCAGCACTCATATTTTTTAGAAATAGATATCTTTAAAAATTTAATTCAGGGCGTTTAAGGCTGAGCCAGCCCTAAACCAGGCAATCTGCTGCTCAGTAAAACTATGGTTGCCCTTGACCTTGATCTCTTTTCCATCTTTCTTATGGATCGTGATATCAATTGGTTGACCTGGAGTGAGATTATTCAATCCATGGACTGAAAATCTATCCTCTTGCTCAATCTGATCATAATCACTCGGATTTGCAAAGGTCATTGGTAAAGCCCCTTGCTTCTTCAAGTTGGTTTCATGAATACGCGCAAAACTCTTTGTGAGTACAGCTAATACCCCAAGGAAGCGGGGGGACATGGCCGCATGCTCACGACTACTTCCTTCGCCGTAGTTTTCATCACCCACAACAAAGGAACCAACGCCCTTCGACTTATAGTCTCGTGCAATTTGCGCCATTGTGAGCCCTGACTCTCCGGTCAACACATTGGTGCCTTTTCCAGGCTCGCTTGAGAACGCATTGGTAGCACCCAAGAACATGTTGTCACTGATCTTATCGAGATGCCCTCGAAACTTAAGCCAGGGACCTGCTGGAGAAATGTGGTCTGTCGTCGTCTTACCCTTTGTTTTCAAGAGAAGAGGAAGTTTTTCGTAATCCTTCCCGTCCCACTTGGGAAATGGTTTCAACAGCTGAAGGCGTTCACTCGTCGGTGGAAGATCAACTTCAAGCCCTTCTCCACTTTCTGCCGGAGGAACAAAGCCTTCTTCACCTTTAGCAAAACCATTTGCAGGAAGCTCTTCACCTTGTGGAGGGTCAAACTTGAGGTCCGTTCCGTCAGCAGCCTTGATGGTTTGGTTAACAGGGTCAAACCCTAAGTCACCGGCAAAGGCATAGGCTGTCACAACTTCAGGACTGGCCAAGAAAGATAAGGTTTCGGCAATGCCATCATTGCGACCAGGGAAGTTTCGGTTAAAGGTACTGACGATAGAGTCAGCCTTACCTTTCACCCCATCTGCACGCTTCCACTGACCAATGCATGGGCCACAAGCATTGGCTAACACCGTGGCACCCATATCTTCAAAAGTCTTCATAAATCCGTCACGCTTCATCGTGTGATAGATTCGCTCGGACCCTGGACTCACGAGAAAAGCCGTTTTGGCTTTCAGTCCAGCCTTTAAACCCTGCTCAGCAACATGTGCTGCCCGTCCAATGTCTTCATAAGACGAATTGGTACAACTTCCTACTAAGGTTGCTTTCAATTCAACTGGATAGCCTTTTTCCTTCGCTTCAGCCGCTAACTTTGAGATAGGTCGCGCAAGATCTGGTGAATGCGGGCCAACGACATGTGGCTCGAGCTCAGATAGGTTGATTTCGACTATCTCGTCATAGAATTTTTCAGGTGATGCATAGACTTCAGGGTCGGCCACCAACAATTCACGATTGGTCTCAGCTAATTTCGCGATATCTTCCCGTTCCGTGATATTGAGGTATTCCACCATTTTTTGATCAAATGGGAATACTGAAGTTGTCGCCCCAAGTTCAGCACCCATATTCGTAATCGTCCCTTTTCCTGTCGCGCTGATCGTTTCGGCTCCCGGCCCAAAGTACTCGACAATCTTGTTCGTTCCACCTTTGACAGTCAGTTTTCCGCAGATATAGAGAATGACGTCTTTCGGAGAAGCCCAACCGTTCAGCTTGCCAGTCAACTTCACACCAATCAATTTCGGATGCAGCACTTCCCACGGAAGACCGGCCATGACTTCACCGGCATCGGCACCACCGACTCCAATGGCTAAC
>JBMYWX010000123.1:0-9081 GCA_049607825.1 Nitrospirales bacterium | reverse complement strand
GTTCATGAATGAACGCTTGGGTCATGGCAATTTCATTCAGAATATTTTTTACAAAGCGACTCGTTTTTTTAAAGCGTGTTGATAATTCCTGTTCTTTTAACCGAAGTTTCAATAAATTACTTTTTGCTTCGTCGATTACCTTTTGACGTTCAGATACGCTTGTGAGAGAAATGTGTTTGGGGATATGTGGAATCTGATTTAAGAGTGACCCGAGCTTACTTTTTAAGCCTTCTCGATCATTTTGCACGGTTTTTAGTGATGTATCTAAATCCCGATGTTGTTGTAGTAAAAGACGTTCTTCTTCGTGCAAGGAAGAGATCCCATGCTTCTGTTTAAAGTCTTGGAGTTTCTCTCTGGAAGTATTAAGCTTTTCTTGGCGGGCGACGACTTGGTTTTCTAGAAATTCTGCTTTGGGGTTACTGAAAATTTGGAGGTGCCGTTCGAGTAAAAAGTCAATGAGCAGATTGACGGCATTGGCAGCAATCTCAGGGTCATGGTGTTGATAGGCGATTCTTATAACATTAGAGCTTTTGACATCGGCGATGGAGAGGTCTTTTTGCATTTGAATAATACTTTTTTCTAGAGGCGGGATCTTACTTTCGGTGTAGTTAAAGTCTGGATATATTTTCTCTACGCCGATCGATTCTATGACTCGCTTCAGAAGATCACGACTTGTCAAGATCTGAATCTCCGATTCGAGGATCCGTTCCTGATCAAACGCGACGGCAGGGCTGGCCGATCCAACTTCAGGTTGATAGACGTGTTCACGACCCATTTTAACCATGACCGTAGATTCTGCTTCGTAAGTCGGATCCATAAGGAATGATCCGATGGTCACAACGGTTACTGTTCCCAAAAACACACCTAGAATTTTCCATTTGTGTTTAAAAAATATCGTGATGATATCTCGAAGGCTAATTTGTGAAATTTTCTGAGGTTCTGTATCCATGCTCATCCCTCTTGCTGAGAAGCCTCAGATCAAGAATTATTGTGTGATTGTTGAGTACTCATCTCAAAAGATTTCATGATAGGGGTAGCTTTAAACGAAAGTAGTCACTTACTGCCTACAAGAGGTTGGTGCTATCACCAGGAATGTATCTCCATGGCAACCTATCCTGACTCACATACAATGCGTGTATTTTCCCAAGAAGAATCGAACAGATCATTCAAATGCGAGTCAGGCGGTCATATACAATTATAGAGGTCATTTCTTTCTGTGTGAAACTGTGTTAACCCCATGCCTCAAACAAAATGGAGTATCCGGAGTTAAATTTTCTAGTGTTAGTTAATTGAGTGGGAAAAATGCTCCAAAGTTTATTGGGATATTCTTACGAATATATTGGTCTACCCAGAGATTGACGTTTGCAATCGGTGAGCGAGGGACATAGACAATATCAAATGGTACAAGTCCGATGTCCTGACTAAAGTCTTCGCCTGTGAGGACCGCATTGATGTTCACTGGAATAACAAGTGGTTCTTTGCCTTGAATTCGACGAATGACAAGGGCTTCCTGCCAAGCTTTTTCAGTGGCTCCTTCAGCTTGAGAGATAGCCTGCATCACAGTCAGTGGTCCTTTTAAGTCAAGTTCTCCGGGTTTTGAGACTTCTCCATCAACATAGATTCTTGCACCGAATGATCGGACGATGACCGTAATGTCTGGTTTTTTGAGCTCTTTGGCGTATTCGTTGGTCAACAGTTCGGTGAGGGCTCGTGGTGTCCGACCGGCGGCCATTGTTTCACCGACAAGTTGCAAGGAAATACGACCATCCGGTCGAACAGTAATTGATTCATTTAAATCGGCGTTATAAAAAAACTTCACATCCAATTCATCTCCAGGTTGAATGATGTACTGTTTCATGAGTGTTGGACCCACTTGACCAAGTTCTGTGCCAGGTGCACCAACCGATGTGGGGCTCATGACCACCACACTAGGCGTACAGGCGGAAAATAAAAATAATATGAAAAAAATGATGCCAAAAATCATTTTGGGCGAAGTCCTTTCATCCTGGAATGATACAACCTGTCCCTTCTTATAAGGGGGGAGATATTTAGGGTCTTAGTGAGACTTGAGAAAGTGCAAATTATATTTTACCTAAAAAAATTACAATAGACTGACGAATCAATCTTTACTTGATATTATCGAAATTGTGTAATGTCAATGAGAAAAAATTGTAGCTACAGGAATATGATTGACAGAAATTTAGTAGGATCACATGAGCAAAAAGATCCAATGTGTGGATAAACGCAAAGTTGCACGGAGCAATAAAGGACACACACATCGGACCTACATCTTTGAGATTGCCTTTGACTTCCTAAGCTTTATGCAATGGATATACCCTAGGTATGATATTCTAAATTATAGTTCGTAACTATTCGCAATTATAAAGAAACATCTTAACCATTGCCACTAATTGATGATTACATTGGTGGAGGTTTTCGTATTCAGTGCTAATACGTAATTTTTGAAATGAGGAGTCTATTGAAGTTCTCGAATTTCGCTTCGGTCTTTTGATTCGTGTTTCAGTGAGCAGCTGTAAGTGGTGGGCCTTCTAACGGGTTGTAGAAGAAAAAGATGAATCAGCAGTCTTGAGTAATCGTACGGGTTCCTGGATGTAGAATGTTGAGGGTGGCATGCAGTCACTCTTATGGTTCAAATGAAGTCTCTTATTAAATGACTAGATATTCTTTTTCTTGTGTCTATCTGAGTCCCTTGCTCGCTTTCTTTAAGAATGGCAGGTAGAAATGACTTGGCAATGTTGATATCAGTTAGTTCTGCCTTCCGCATGGAACTCTGTTCAGACAAGGCTTTCTCCTTCCGCACTATTACTTCCTTTATCGCGAGAAGGAAAAATTTAAGACTTAGTAGAAAAGACTGAGCAGTATATTTCACATAGACTTAATCCCTTGGCTACATTAACCAACTGACATGTTGTGTTTAGGCATGTATTGCTGACAACCTGCTTACATCTGATCTTGACCAGTTTAGGTCTGAGCTACTAGACTGGAATTATGATAATCTGCCTTGATTTCCTCCTACATTCACTGGAGAGATGCCATGTATGAACGAAACCTGAGACAAATATTCGTTATTCTCATTTTCTTTGTCGCCATTCCATTTGGCATGGCAAGTGCGGACATAGAACCGTCTGCTCATGTTATTTTTGTTCAAGCCTATGAGTCTCCCCCTGAAGTTGAGTTTCCCGACATTCCTCAAGCTACTCCAGCCCCGGAAGTTTTATCTTTACAAGACCGAGACCGTTTAGAATCCTTAGTGCCATTGCTTGAAGGTAGGCAAGAGCTGTGGGCGATGGGAGAATTTGTGCATTTTGGAAAACATTCAGTGCCATTTGTTATTAAAGCGTTGAGCATGCCGGGTCCTCGCATTCGATATAATGCGATTGAAACGTTATCAATGATTAAAGATCCATCCCCAGTGTCTGCGTTGTTAGACGTAGCAAAAAGTAAAGATGAGATTTCTCGGGTACGAACGCATGCTATTCGTGTTGCCACACGCTTAGATTGGATGAAGGTATTTCCGGCGATTAAGGAAATGGTGAAGGATGAGAATTCAACGATTCGTCGAACAGCGGTATTCGAAGCCAGACGTGTGAGACAAAAAGAGATCTTACCGATTTTGATTGAGACCATTGGAGACCCCGAACAATTTGTCTCCCTCACCGCTCTCGAATCATTTAGGCGACTGACGGGGTTCTCTGGGGCACCACATAATTGGGAAATTTCTACTCAGGAAGATCGAAAGAAATGGAGTCAAGAATGGTGGACGTGGTTTAAGGAAAATGAAAGTCGATTTGGTCCACCACAAAATGCTCAGCCTCCAAGAACAGCTTCTCCTACGAGTTGATGAATGTAAGAACGGGTAGCTGTTTTTCGAATGACTCTAACGGTGACTGGAGAGTTGATAGATTAAGGTATGCGAAACGAGGAGAGAACATGGCCTTATTGCCTGTAGCAAAAGTCGGAAATCCGATTTTACGAAAAACTGCAAACCCTGTTGATGTCGATGGCATTAGCACTCGAGTATTTCAAGACTTTCTTGATGACATGTTTGAGACAATGGTGCATAACGAAGGTATTGGTCTGGCCGCCCCTCAGGTTGCCCGATCTGAACAGGTGGTGGTGATGGAATGTGGTGGGGACAACGGTTTTCCTAAGACCGTACTCATTAATCCCAAAATAGTATTTTACGGACCTCAACAGACTGAGATGTGGGAAGGATGTCTCAGTATTGATAATCTTCGCGGACAAGTGACCCGTCCATCCATGATTCGTGTCCAAGCCTATGACCGATATGGGGTGTTGCAAGATTGGGAAGCAACTGGTTTATATGCTGTATGTATTCAGCATGAAATGGATCATTTACTCGGAAAACTTTTTATCGATCGCATGTCGGATATGTCGACTTTAACACAACTTCAAGAATTTGATACTTATTGGAAGGACGATTCTACTCAAGAGGTCTAAGTCGGCTCAATTCTCCGGCGCGAGACCTTCCGTTTAATGTATGAACAAATGGGTTTCCCCGTTTCGTTGTAGCTGATAGGAAGAATTGTTAATCATTTGTGAAATCTTTAGTTCGTATTCTTTCCTATCTTGTGCCCCACCGTTCTCTAGCCATTCTTACTTTTGTCTGCGCCGCTCTTGCAACTGCTCTTGACCTTCTTCCTCCCTGGCTTATCAAGATTGTTATTGATGAGGTGATTCCTAATCATAATGTTGATTTACTTCCA
Source organism: Nitrospirales bacterium (assembly GCA_049607825.1). GTDB lineage: Bacteria > Nitrospirota > Nitrospiria > Nitrospirales > UBA8639 > JAGQKC01. Next base: position 4,333 of record JBMYWX010000123.1, on the reverse strand, counting down.
CACATTCTGTTGGGACTCTTGGCTGCGTACGCCTTAAAGAACTTTTTGAATTCATTACGCATACGATTCAACAATAAACTAGAACAACAAGTAGTGTTTGAGCTACGAGGACAGGTGTTTTCTGCATTGCAACGTCTGTCATTAAATTATTTTGAAAATCGTTCAACTGGGGAAATCATGTCTCGAGTAACGAATGATACAGAGCATGTTGAACGTATTTTTATTGATGGTCTTGAAGGCATGCTGACTGCCTCCCTTACGCTCATTGGGATTACGACGATCCTATTTTCATTAAATTGGAAATTAGCGTTATTAGTGTTGGTGCCGGTACCAATTTTGATGTTTTCCGGAATTAGATTTACGAAACGAGTCCATCGCTACTACAAGGACATTCGTCGTGAAGCTGCAGATCTCAACGCGTATTTGCAAGATGCCTTGTCAGGGGTCCGTGAAACGATGGGTTTTAATCGTCATGAGTATGAACTTGCGAGATTCGCAAAACGCAGTCAAGAGTATAGCCGCTCTAATTTAAAGGCGATGTATCTCTGGTCCGTGTATTCACCTAGCATGATATTTGTTGGAAGCCTCGGAACTGTCCTTACCTTGTGGTATGGTTCAGGGCAAGTCATGGAAGGGCATCTTACTCTTGGTGAATTAGTCATGTTCTTGTCATACCTTGTGTTATTTTACACTCCTGTGAATCAAATTCATTCTGTGAATCATCTCTTACAACACGCATTAGCGGCGAGTAATCGAGTGTTTGAGGTGTTGGATTTCAAGCCTGATGTGATAGATCATTCACGTGTAGATCCGCAGGTTCCTCGCTTACAAGGACGCGTTGAATTTCAACATGTTTCGTTTTCTTATCGGCACGATGTGCCAGTATTACGTAATATTTCCCTCAATGTTCAAGCTGGAAATCAGGTAGCGTTCGTAGGCCACAGTGGTGCAGGAAAAAGTACCATTATTAAATTACTCATGCGTTTTTACGATGTGAAAGATGGCCTGATCTCAATTGATGGATATGATATTCGTGATCTTCCATTGGCCTATCTTCGGGATCAAGTCGGTTTGGTTCAGCAAGAGCCATTTTTATTTAATGGTACGGTTCGAGAGAATATTGCCTACGGTGCTCTTGATGCGACACTGGAAGATATCGAAGTTGTCGCTCTGGCTGCACATGCTCATGAATTTATTATGAATCTTCCTGAAGGCTATGAAACCTGGATTGGTGAGCGTGGAGTTAAGTTATCCGTTGGACAAAAGCAACGAGTATCTATTGCGAGGGTGTTGTTAAAAAATCCACCTCTCGTAATCTTCGATGAAGCCACATCTAATGTGGATACGGAGACGGAGGTGAAAATCCGAGAGGCCTTAGTGAACCTTACGAAAGGACGAACGACATTTGTGATTGCCCATCGCCTGTCCACGCTACACAATGTTGATCGAATTGTGGTTCTCAATCATGGAAATATTGTGGAAGATGGAACTCATGCACAGCTCTTAGAGCAGGGTGGTATGTATACGGATTTATATGAGGCGCAGTTTCATGTTTAAAAAGCCAATAATGAATGTGATACATCTATTATTATCCGAAATATTCGGATTCCACTGATGCTAAACTGCACAATTTGTCGAAAGCCTTATAAACGAGAAGGGAACCCGTTTCGTCCATTTTGTTCGGAGCGCTGTCGAGTTCTGGATTTGCAGGGGTGGTTAAACGAGGAGTATCGAGTTCCAGGGGAAGATGCGAATGTTGATTCGAGGCAAGTTGCTCCTCAAACAGATTCAGGAGAGTCAACTGAAAATTCTAAAAACAGAGATTAATAAACGATCATCATTCATAGGAAGAGTGGATTGGTGTATGGGACGTCTTTACCCCATCAACTTCAGTGATACCAGGGTGTAACCAATATGGCAAAAGTTATTACAAGCAATAAGGTCCAAAGTGAGGTTGACAAGGCTCACGACTATGTCCGGACGCATATCCTGTTTCCAGCTGGCATGACAGGTCTGATCACGATGGTCGTTGGAGTCGTGGGTCTCCTCATCCAACTCTGGAACGGAACCTATTCATGGGAAACGTTTACGACAAGTTCTGGTCTTTTAGTTGTTGGTGTGCTGGTAGGTCTCGCTCAGACGAAGTATCACCAGTTTTTGTTACGAGAGTTCCCGGCATTTTTTGCGAGTCGGATGAAAACTGCGACACAGCGGTCTGTTCAAAAGGCAAGAAAAGCATCTGTTGAGTCGCCTGTTGTGCATCGAGGTCGAGGCCTTATCCCATTATGGTATCTATTAGGGATGGCATTGTTTATTGGTCTATCGATCGTATCGGTATTGTCAGGTTTTCTTGATCCTGTTCCGGCATTTTCTCTGCCATGGGCAGGGTATTTCTGGGCAAAGATGTTCTTTTGGAAAGGTATTATTCTTCCACCGGGGAATAAAGGGAAAAAGGGGAAAGGCTAGTCATCTATTGTTGTTCCAGCTTGGCAAGCTTTTCTTTTAACTCTTGAATCTCCTTCCGCAATTCTGGCAATCGTTGAATAAGGCTTTGAGTTCTTAGCCAGGCAGTATAGTCAAATGCGATAGAACCAGCTACGGCCTTACCCGAGTCTACAGATCTACTGACTCCCGAACCTGCCGCAATTTTGGCTTGGTCCCCGATAGTCAAATGATCTGAAAGTCCAGCTTGTCCACCGACTAAGACGTGATGGCCAAGAGTCGTACTTCCAGCAATTCCAACTTGTGACACCAGAATGCAATCTTCACCAATTTGAACATTGTGAGCGATTTGAACTTGATTGTCGATTTTTGTGCCTCGCTTTATTATGGTCAGGCCGAAGGTTGCTCGGTCAACGGTCACATTCGCTCCAAGTTCTACATCATCTTCGATGACCACGCTACCCAGTTGAGGAATTTTTTGGTGTCGTCCTTGATGTTCCACATAGCCAAAGCCGTCACTGCCAATGACCGTGCCACTATGGATGATAACCCTGGCTCCAATGTGGCATCCTTCTAAGATTGTGACATTTGGATGTATAATAGAGTCATTCCCAATCACGGTGTCATTGCCCAAGAATACTCCAGGATGTAATGTGACGCGAGAGCCCAGTTGAGCCCGATCTCCAATGGTGACGAATGAGCCAATGGATGGGTCTGGACCAATACGAACATCTAAACCTGTGATGACATTGCTGGAAATGCCCTTAGGAGAAGTTGATGTGAGAAAAAATCGTTGTGTGAGGCGTGCAAAAGCATAGAGAGGATTGGGAGTAATGAGCTGAGGTCGTGTTTCATTATCGAGTGGTTGTGAGATGACAAAGGCTCCAGCATTGGATTGACGGGCAGAGTTCGCAAGTGTGGCATCAGTTACAAAAACTAAATCACCAGGGTTCGCCTGATCAAGACTGGAAACTCCGGTTATGTGTATGTCTCCTGATCCATGTATTTGTCCCTGAACAAATTGTGCCAGTTCATCTATTCTGATTCCAGGGTTAAATTTTGGTGGCATAGTGATGTTAGAACGTTGATACTATAGGTCTGGAAAGTACGCTTGGCGGTGATTTAAAAATCGTCCCCACCATGGATTCGTAAGGCTAAAGATAGCGTTGCTGCTGAATGGATGGTTTCCTTTTAACTCTAGAATAGTAAAGCAGTCAAGCACAAAGACTGAAGTCGAGGAGGCGAGGAAGGAAAGGGACGTATTATGATCTATGGCTTATCTAAACAAGGTCGCGATGTCAAAGGTTTTTATCTAAGATGAATCATTATTCAAGTGGCAATCGAGTATTATGGTATTGGGTTCCACTTGTGTTGTATGCAGGATTGATAGTTTTTTTGTCTTCCCTGTCTACTACAGTGGTTCGGATACCAACCTGGTATGAAGGAATAGATGACAAAATTATTCATGCCATCGAATATGCGATTCTTGCAGTATTGTTTTACCGTGTGTATTTGTATGGTGCTGGATCCTCCGCAACTGTGTATGCTCCGATGTTAGCCATAGTGTCAGCAATTCTGTTTGGAATGACTGATGAAGTCCACCAGTATTTTGTTCCTCACCGACATGCCGATGGGTGGGATGTCTTCGCTGATGCCGTTGGTGCCTTGTTTGGGGTGCGACTGTGGCAATGGCTTAGGTCCCGCGCAACAGCTTTTTCTTCGGCTTAAGCCATTCGTTTCCTTTCTAGTAGAATACGATTTGTGCGAAGTATAAGAAGAGAGCCTTTTGCCCACCAGGGCGAAAAATTTATCATGCATATCGAATTTCTGAGGACAATTGATGCCCAGAGTGTCGTGATCCAAATTTTTATCGCGCTATTTTTAGCTGTGA
>JBMYWX010000122.1:0-9099 GCA_049607825.1 Nitrospirales bacterium | reverse complement strand
TTGATGAAGCATCACTTGACCTGAATCCACCGAGGCATAACTCTCACGAAGGTTGACTTTTCCTTCACGAAGGGACTTCACTTCTGTTCCGACAAGAACAATTCCCGCTTCAAATTTTTGGTCAATCGAATAGTCGTAAAAGGCTTTTCGATTACTTCCAACAATGTTTTCAGGCTGAGTTTTTGTCATAAATTGTGTAATATTCTGCCATGTAGTGACATAAGGGTGTAGGAAAAATCTCAGGTAAAACGCTTCGCGCAGATTCCCTTTAGATGGATCACCCGATACATGCTTGTGTTCTAGACATCTGACATTGACATATAGACCATGTCACTATACGTTTGAGGAAAACTTTACGTCTAAACTTGGCATAGGTACCAGGACCATGTCCTCAGGCCAAATTTTATACCTTTTTGTTTGATAGCAGAAGAGCGATGCCTGCTTTTTCTTCACTCAAATCACTCATTCCCCACTTTGCTAAATCCTATGGATTTGACATCAAACTTCTGGAATCTCATCTACAAAAAGCCTGGCCTGACATTGTGGGAGCTGGGCTGGCCTCACATACTCGCCCAGATTCGATCAAATTTCGAAAGCTATTTCTCTTAGCAGAAAACTCTGCCTGGCTCCAACAATTGGTTTTTTTAAAGCCGATGATTTTGGAAAAACTAAATGAGTTCGCGAAAGATGTTGAGATTACGGATATCGTCTTACGTATAGGAGACATTCATCCAACCCAATCCTCCACACAAATGACCCCACCACCTACCAGCTTTGCGGTAGTACCAATGACATCTGCCCTTGAATTAGCCAGTACTTGGACAGCTGAAATTAAGGAACCTAAACTTCGTGCCGTTCTCGTCGATGTCATTGCCAAAGGCCTCTCGCTCGGGAAACAACCATCTAGACTTTAGCAAGACCTGAAACTTCAGTGTGTCCCTACCTCACGTGTTATGATCGATTTCTCTTGAAAGAGCCATTCAATTGTACTACTGGACTGCCCAATCCGCTGCCCTCCCACTGGCCCGATCCAGCCCTTGACCTGTTTGAGGGTTAAATAAAAACCACCTCGTACGGTTGACTCAAATACTTTTTTATACTCTAGCTCTTTAGCATCATCTGACGGAAGAAGGTAACGATGAAGCTTCTCCGGCTCAGCCCACTCATGATCAGAAAATACATAAATAGTCATACGTTGATAGCGCCCTTGAGGATCATCAGGCGTCGTGGGTCTAATCTTCATGGGCGCAAAATTCCGCGTTTTTTGTCCCACCAGTCGAAACCGCTCAAGTAGGGTACGAATGGCTGGGTCGCTAGTCCATGAAGGCGTATGGATGGCCACTGTCGTTCCTTCTTGAGCCCCGACGCTGTAAGCGGGAATGGATCGATCAGGACGGGAGAGGAACATGCCTGTCCCAATCATGATAAACCCTCCTATAAAAACTCCCAGACCGAGCTTTACAAGCATATCAAGTGGTTTGCGTGGAAACTTCGTTGATGTCATGAGGGGTCACTCAGATTAGACATTATGCCATTATTGACCTTGCTCAAAGAATCTATACAGAAAAGAGAAAGCCCTTGATACGCGAAGTGTTGTTGCCATATTGCGATAATGGATTCAAACAGGAGTTGTTTGGTAGGTGGGTTACGACGATTGGGATGCGTCAACAATTCGAAATCGAACTTCGTCTGCATGCGTGTATGCAGACACTTCCTCCCCAACAAATAAACCACAGCGGTACAAACCGGGAGTCCATTCTGTCTGTGGCTTGGATAATACAAAGTATCCAGACTGTTCATTCATCGCCATAATCACCTGATCTTCGACCACAGCCGTTTGCTCTCTTGTAATCTTAGCGGTCTCAAGAAAACACTCAGCCTTCAGTGGTACTTCATCAAAAGAGGCCGTCACAAGACCAAAGACCATATAAATTTCTGCCTGTGTTGTTGGAAATGTATCACTTGGTTCTATGGGAATAAATTCATGTGCCCCACCAGGAAGATCGTCCCGCATGACATGATTAGCAGAAATGAGGAACCGAAAAAGGCTAAAGTCTGCATCTCTCCCCATCAGTGACGCACGTCGATAAATAGGATCCTCCGGCTTAAGCTTTTTGGCCGCGGCTTTTTCATACTTTTCTTCCATCGAAAGAACAGCAGGACTGGAAGAATCAATAGGCGGAATATTTTCCTCCGTACTATCAATCTTTGATTTCTCAATCTCAGGAACATGCATTCGAGCCGTTTCTACCCATCCAGCCAACATGTCCTTATTCAGAATGCGAATCCCTGGCAAGACCGCCACATCTTTGGTACTTTCTTCAAATTCAATGGCGGCTTCATAGAGAATTTCAAAATGATCTAAGGCCTCAGGCCATCGTTCCAACGCAGCAAGAGATTGCCCAATTCGAAAAAATGTATCTGCAAGTTCTTCATCTTTTGTCGTGATCGTGAGCACTTTTTCCAAGATGGGAATGGCCTCTTCGTGTCGGTCTAATTCCATAAGAGTAACCCCTAAGTCATGAGTCGCTCCATGGTCGCTTGGTTTCAGAGCAAGAATTTTCCGCAAGAAAGGTTCGGCTTCTTGATAGCGTCGCGCATCGAATAATCTCCAAGCCTCGGCACGAATAGAAGCCCATTCTTTCCGTTCTGCCGCTGTCCCTTCTGGACTAAAAATCGGCTGAAAGCGACGGCCTCGTTCTTTTGTCGCCCCATAGACAACTGACAGCAAACTCCGCGCAGCTATCTCCTCCGGGGAACCTGGGGAAACCATAGTTAACACATGTTTGACGTCATCGCGAGCACCCCGTCCATCTAAAATATCAAAACGCCCGCGCGCCATGGCCAATCTCCATCCTGGTAGACCTGGCCTTAAATTCACGGCTTTTTGATACCACTGCACCGATTCTTCTAAGTGGTCAAGTTTTCGAAGATCTTGGGCCATTCGTAATGGGATCAAAGGATTCTCAGGATCATGTTCGGCAATACGTTTGAATTCTTCAATTGCTTGTCCGCCTTTCCCGGAGCGAAGCAAAACACTCCATTTAGCCCATCTTACATCAAGGGCCCCTGGCGTCTTTTGGAGAATAGTCTCATACTCCTCAAGAGCATCGTGATCACGACGAGAAGTTGCCAAAACATCACCACGTAACTTATGGAGCATACGTGCATGAGGGTAACGTTGTAGACCTTGTCCAAGAATATCCAGAGAAGACACGGTCGAACCATCAAACCATGCGGCTTCAGCCTGCTCGGCGATTCTGTCCAAATCGTCTTTCTGTTGTATCTCAGCAAATGTTGAGACATTGGTGGACAGAACCATCAAGAAACAGGCAGTCAGTAACGTTGGAAAAGTTTTGGGGAGTCTCATGAAAACAAGAGATATGTGCATACGGAATGCGGTGTATTTAGTCATGTAGTCAGAGTTGTTCAGTTGGTAGAGACCCAACAAACTTCACTCAGCTACCTTAGATGGATAGTCAAAGTTTATTAGTTCGGCGGTCATGTGATCAATGTCACCCCATGAATTCGATGGGATTTGCAATAAGGCCATACTGCACGTTGGCATATGTGCGGTGCCGCCTCCAAGCATAGTGACAAGTTGGGTCAGCGCAGGATTGTGCCCAACAAGCATCACACAGACAGCCTCCTTGTACACAGCTCGAATCACTGACAGCAGATTCTCCAATTCAGCCTCGTAGATTTGCTCCTCAAATATTATCTCAGATTGGGGATATTCTATCGCTGTTGCAAGAAGATTGGCCGTTGTTTTTGCCCGTATTGCAGAACTTGAGAGCATAACCTCTGGCTTAGGCCATTGGCTCAAACGCTGACCCATTTGAGAAGCATCTTCTTTCCCATTGGCACTTAAAGGACGGTCAAAATCTCGTCCGTTTGCACCTTGCTCACAGGCTTCTGCATGTCGAACGAGGTAAAGATGTTTCATGCCACTCTATGTTCCCCATTGAAAATCCCAATCATAGCCAAATCACTATTACATTTTCATCCAGGGTAAATCTATTGCTTACCATATCATACCACGCCAGATAGTGGTCTTCTCCCGATTTCGAGGACAAGTGAGTAACGCGTTGCCCCAAGCTAGACGACATTTTTCCACAGCCCGGAATCTATTTAGAATGCCCCTCATTGCCCATGAGACGGAAAATTTTTCCTATCTCACTCCGTCTAGTGCCTCCCACACCCTTTCTATTCAATCATTTTAATTGCAGTTTCAGATAGTTAAGTTGCGGCACAATACTTGAGAAAGGGTCTAAAGAGCTTTTGAGTATAACCATACGTTATACCGGAATGAGTTACTAATAGATGACACACACTTCTGGATTATTTGAATTTTTAAGTCGTGACACCACCTTCTTGGGAGGTCCACAAAGCCCTCTATTAAGTTGGCTAGGGTCTTTGGGAATCCTGCTCTTCTTTATATGGCATATCATGAAATTAAGAAAGGAGGTCACCTTCGTTCGAAGTAGTTTCGAAGGGATACGCCCCCGGTTACTGGCCCTTATAAAAGAGCGCGGAGACATCGATCGAGAGCGATTCTCTCAGAAGAATCCCACTTCTCAGACCAACCCAATAAACAATCCCAATATGCGCATTGACAGCGATGACCTACACGCCCTCGATGCAGAAATGGGAAAGGCCCCCCTGTTTCGAGACCTATGGTCACAATACCGAATGACATTACTTCTTGAACAGGTGCCGTGGTTTATGGAGCCACGTATTTTTAGCACGAAGCGCGCAGAGGAAGTCTTTACTCAAGAGGCTCTGATGGCAAATCGAGTCAATTTTCCTTTTTACAGTCAATTCCCCTCATTGGTCACGAGCATTGGTTTGTTGTTGACCTTTGTGGCGTTGTTTATCGGCCTAGGTAAGCTGCATGCCGAAGGCACAGAGATTCTTGGCGTTCAAGGACTCATCAACGGATTAGCTGGAAAGTTCCTAACGTCCATCGTTGGACTTGTTGCCGCTAATGTGTTTACGTTCATTGAAAAGCCTATAGTATCTCAGCTCATGAATGACCATCACATCTTCCTGAGACATATTGATCAACTCTTTCCTCGAAAAACCATGGAACAAATATTGGAGCAACTCACCTGGGTTCGCGGCGAAAACCAGAGTGAGCGCGCCCCTACAACGCGAGGGGAACCTGGTGGGGGACAAGGAATGAACGGGCTGGCTGGGTCAATGACCAATCTGACTTCAGCTATCCAATCCTTCACGAGACTTCAAGAAGAGCAACATGAGGAAATACGCCAAACGATAGCAGACCTTCCTCGCATGATAAGCAAAGAGCTACAGTCACCGATTCACGAATTAATGGAGACCGTTCATGATCTCTCTAATGTTCTGCAAGAAGTACCAACCGAGCATGTTCCAAGAGAGCAAACATTCGAGCAACGGCCTCTTTTGTGGAAAAACGCATCTGACGTGATGGATCCGTTTGCAACAATTCATCCAAGAAAAACTAAATCATGGCTACGATGGCCCAGTCTAACTAGAGAGAAGCAATCAGGATGAAAGACCCCATGAAGCAAGACACCTTTATAGCTAATTCAAATGGCATTACCGATCTTATGACCTCGCTTGCCATGGTTTTCATTCTTCTCTTTGCAGCCTTTATTACCCAGACCTCATCAGAAGCACGATCGCAATTGCAAGAAAATAAAGAGAATGTTCGAGGCGCGTTACATGACCACCTCGAGAAATTAGGACTTTCTCTCAATGCTGATCCTCGAGATCCCCTCACGCTCCTCATCGTTGTTCCAGAAAATTTATTGACATTCGAGTTTGGCGAAAGTTTGTTAACATCACGTGCCAATCAATTTTTGGAAGATGCCATGCCATTCTATGCAGCTGTAGTCTGTGGGCCCATGCGGGATAAGATCGACTCCCTGGCCATTCAAGGTCATACCGATAATCATGGTAATGATATCTATAACTTACAATTAAGCCAGGCTCGCTCCTTAGCCGTCATGGTGAAAGGCCTGGAAGTTATTCAGGCTCAAGAACCGTCTGCCTATCAATGCTTTCAAGAAATGACGGTAGCCTCTGGTCGTGGCAGACAAGACTTAATCTATAAATCAGACAATAACATTAATCACGAAAAGAGCCGCCGCGTCATCTTTAAAATCCGCCTTCGGTCGACCGAGCAACGACATCTCAATCAACCTCAGCCTAAGATGGTCTAAACAACGGCACCCTCTTCCTCTCTCACAATGTAATTCTCCACGAGAAACCATCGACGGGTTCACAGATCGCAACAGTCTATACGAAAAATCAAAGACGCACGTCCGACATTCTTCATAGGTTTCACAAGATTACAGACAGGTAATCAGGCGTTGCACTTCACACTAAATTCGCCTATAAAGGGGACACAGCGCCTTCGGCCATGACATCGTGACTTTTTAGAATGTGGGAGCTGTCTTTTCATAATATCGTAATATTGTCCTGCAAGAGGGAGGGTTCAGATATGAAAGGCTTTAGTTTTCTTTGGAGTGGTGTATCTGTTGGGCTCATATCGATCTGCTTTGTATATAGTTCATTAGCTGCTCCAGCAACACAGAAGAAAGAGGTGGTCGCCGCGGAACATGTAGCTGACTTTATTCATGCTATTCTTGAAGCTGATCGAACCTTATACACCACCCATGTCGTTCAGAGGATGCAAGAACATGATATTGTAAAAGCAGACGAGGCTTGGAAAAGAGAGACAGCTCTTCCTCTACCGGCACAGATGCTCACCCTTTCTGGTCTGCGGGTAAAAAGCAAAGGAAGTGGTCTTGAATATCGTCTGGTGAGCTTGTGGCCAATATACGAAAAAAACCGGCCGGCGACATGGTTTGAGCGAACAGGATTAGAGGCAGTAACCGGAGATCCAAGTAAACCCTTTACTGGCGTTGTACAGAAAGATGGGCGCCAGTACTTTACGGCCATCTATGCCGATACTGCTATTTCCCCATCTTGTGTGAGTTGTCATAACGCACACCCACTCAGTCCCAAACGAGACCATAAACTAAACGATGTGATTGGAGGTATGGTGATTTCGTTTCCCCTGTCTGATTAAACCCTGGCATGCGGGAAATAGAAGGTCTACAGAAAATTCTCAGTTGATTATGGCCGATAGAAAGGAACTAACGATAATCCTCCAGAAACTTTGGAGAGGACCATGCGTGAGACGGATGGGCACGAACCGCTCAAGATCCTGGGTAATTAAGAATCTTCGGCAGAATTAGCAATTTCCGGATTGGCCTGCTGATTTCTTTTCCTGCTCCATTCACGAGCAAGTTTTTGAGCTTCGGCAATCTGTTCATGGGTCATGTCCGAAGCGATTCCAACAAAACGAGTTTTCCCCTCGACATGCCCACTCGCAGAGCAAAGATTCAACCACATGTGCGCATGGACATAATTCTTTCGTAAAGCATAGAGGCTTCCAAGCTTGAACTGTGCTTCTTCTTGCCCCTGATCGGCAGAACGAATGTACCATTCTGTCGCCTCTACATAATCCTGTGGAACACCCTGGCCTTCTTGATACATTTCCCCAAGATGCAATTGCGCAAGTGGGTCGCCCTGATCTGCGGCTAATCGATAAAACCGAATGGCCTCTGCATAATCCTGCTCGACTCCATTCCCCCGTTCATACATCTCTCCAAGATACAATTGCGCAAGTGGGTCGCCTTGATCTGCGGCTAATCGATACCACCGAGCAGCTTCTTGATGATTTTGAGTGACCCCCCTGCCTAAAGAGTACATCTTACCCATTTGAATTTGGGCTAATGCATGCCCTCGCTTGGCCACTTGCTGGTACCAATGAATGGCTTCAGTAGGGTTTTGTCCAACGCCTTGCCCCTGCTCTAACATTTCCCCCAAACGCATTTGGGCTTGGACATTTCCTTGCCTGGCGGCCAACCGATACCAGTTGCTGGCAGCTTGGTAATCCTGCGCGACACCCTGTCCCCAATCGTGCATCTCTCCCAGACGTACCTGTGCCTTGGTATATCCCTGATCAGCCGCCATCCGATACCAGAGACTCGCTTCTTGATAATTCTGAGGGACAGATTGTCCCCAATCAAACATTTCCCCCAAACGCATTTGGGCTTGTGCATCTCCTTGGTTGGCGGCCATGTGGTACCAATGGCTAGCTTTTCGATAATCCGGTGGCGAGCCATTACTCTGATCGTACATTCGCCCTAGCCGCAACTGGGCTAAGACATCGCCCTGACTTGCCGCGAGTTGATACCAACGATTGGCTTCGTCGTGATCTTTAGAAACACCATGACCCATGGTGTACATTTCAGCCAACCGCAATTGGGCGGTGACATTTCCCTGATCAGCTGCAAGCCGATACCAAGAACCAGCCTCTTCATAGTCTTGGGACACTTCATGCCCGACGGCATACATTTCTCCTAAGCGTATTTGTGCATCGACATCTCCCTTCTCGAGTGCAAGGACATGTAACTGCTGCGCCTGCTCAGAAGAGGGTGAACGCTCGGCCGACTCATGAGGTTCAACCGTATCAACGGGATCTAAAATTGCACAGCCTTGAAACAACAGAATAATACAGATCCCACACCCAACATAGTGCATGGAAGACCGTTGTCTGGGAAACGCCCTACCTACAATATCCAATACATTCAACATCTGGCCTCTCCTTCGTGAGAAATTTATGAATGAATCGATAAGAATGAGGGGGTATAAGAAAATTAAAAAATGTCAGTATAAGAAATTTCATCAAATTTTGGTAGAGAGTGATAGACAATACATTTGTAATACGGAGACGAGAGAACAATGGTTCGTATCACTCTGTACTTCATCTCCAGGAATTATTAGGTTGAAGTTAATTCCATTCTGAGATGCCGTCAAGTTTAGCTGACACAATGTGAGAATAAACAGCCCACGCTGTAAACGTCTAAGAGCGGCTAGTGAAGACTTCAGAATGTGTCAGACACGTCCTCCTTATAAACTGTAGTTTAGCTAGTTGAATGAGGGTCAGCAATTCATAACAATAGACAAGTTTTCTGGCTCAACACGAAACTCATATTTTAGACCAGCAACTTTTGATGAAAAATACCACCCCATCATACCTGC
>JBMYWX010000121.1:0-9208 GCA_049607825.1 Nitrospirales bacterium | reverse complement strand
TGTGTTTGGACCAAGGATAATCAAAAGGGTTTGTCAGTTCGGTAATAATAAGCAAGGTCAGACCGAAAGCTAGAAAAGTGATAGCAGCCGTCAATGGTGTCATGAATCTGTTGGATGCAATCCAGCGACTGACGGGTTCTTTCTTAAACACGGTAAAAGAAGGTTTCATTAGATATGACATGGAGAAAGGAATCCTTTACGGTCTTCTGCTGAGCCATAGGGACTAGATGGAAGTCATCCGTTCTTTCTTTGAATAAGACGGATCACCTAATGAAGCGATTATTGTTTGACCGGGTAGTCGTCTTATTATACGTTGGTTTCTTCCTTTGAAAATTTGTTCTTTATGTGAACTACTAAATTTTTTAGTTTTAACTTTTTTCCCCGATTTTCTCCATGCATTGAATCTGAGTTCTCTAATTCTGCGGATTCTTCACTCCAGTTCTTGGGGAGTAGTTCTGCATTCATCAACATTGTTCTTCCATAAAAGCCGTACTGGACAAGGAATCGCATACAGTGAAATACGTTTTTGTGTTTGTCCTTAGGGAAATTGACCTTGTCATTTTTGTAGTCACGTTCAAGAATTATTTTGGCTTCTTCGATATGTGGTTGTATGATCCGCTCACGTTCGTCAGGTGGAAGTGATCTTACATGTTCAACTGAAGCTTTAATCATAGAATACGGATTTGGGGGATTGGGTTTGGCAAACTCCTCAGGAATAAAGTCGTCCAAATTATCCCACTTGAAATCATCCTGTAATCGTCTTGCACAAACAAATCGTTTTTCCAAGTGGCACTCTGCTCGATTCAAATCCTGCACAAGTCGAGCCGACAACTGTTCTTTTTCTTCATCGGATCGAGCATGAGAGTAGAGTTGGGCCAATTCGTCCTTTAGGCTAGCTAACGAATTGTAGTAGGCAAGGATATTCGTGAATTTCTGTTGCGATCGAAACTTTTTCTTCATTAGTCGCCTATTGATGGATTGTATGGACTTTTCATACAAATTCGATAAGCCAATGGCCTTGCCTGTCGTAGTATTAAAGAGGGTAGATTTAAGGAAAGTGGTAGGTCCCATGGCAATGACCAACGCGGTCAAGGGACTGTCATAAGGGACACGGCCCGTTTCGGCAAGATAAACATAAAGTGTACCGACGACAAGAACATTAAATAAGTAAAAAGGCAAGACTGAGGGACTTAGGAGGCATTCCCACCAGCGTGCTCTTAGCCAACTCTTCAGATCGAGGTAGCTGAGAATAACTGGAGTGATCACAATGACAATGAGGCTAACCACCATCCACCATCCACGTGTGTCAAAGAGCAAATTCATTTTGAGATTAACCATCTCAATAGGAGTAGAGGGTGGGGTTACAAAGTTCAATCGTCCTGTTGGATCGCGACTGAGTATGCGAATAATCGACTCGTTGCGCCCTGTATTAAATTTCATATTTGTAAGTGTTTGTGTCTTGGGAGGAATGTCACCGGATAGCACGTCGATCAGTCGATTGTGGAACTCTTTCTTCTGTCCTTTAAAGCTGTCGGTCCTGAGTTGATCGAGTAAGATTAAGGTCGTGTCATGTGTGAGAAGTTCAATATCGCCTACCAGCGCCGCCTTTGTCTTATGATTCGAGAGTCCGTTCAGGGAGACTGTATATAACGTGTAGTCGGGAAAAGTCTGAGGTCGAAAGTCGATGGGGGTAAAAATGATGGGGCGATAGGGAGTGAGGGACGTATTCATTTCAGAGAGTAGCTCGGTAATTGCCCTAATTTCACTGCGAGTCCCAAAGAGTCCAAGGCCTTCGGGGCGATCCATTAATACTTGTTTAATTTGTAGATATGGCCGTTTATCAGCAAAGTTTCGAGCGTCATATTGTAGGGGTCTATACTGTGATTTGGGGTCCTGTAGGAGGAATTTTTCACGAAATGCGGCTTCGGATTCATGGCCAAATTTTGTATCCGAGTGTAAAACTGCCATTGACCGAAGCCCGTATTTTGCAAATGTATTCGCTAGGACTAGAGTTCGATCGTTGATGCTTACATTGGTGGAAAAGAAAAATCCCCTGGGATTAAAATCATAGTTTGCCGCCACGAGCGGAGAGACGACTATTTTTGATTTTTGATCTCCCAAGTCTTTGATGGCTCGAAGAAAGACCCCACTATCGGTTGGGCCAAGGATGATGTCGGTACTGTTATCCTTGAGGAGATTACTTAAAATGTTGAATGCACTCTCTTCATTTCCATATGGGAATTTATTGACTGTAACTGAGGGGCCTAGTTTATGTTTTTTTAGCGCTCGGCAGATACTCTTCAAATATGACAATTCAATGTCTTGGCGGTATAGCGCTGCCAGAGAGACCAATGGTTGATCTGGCGTTTTGAGCTGACACTCTTGCGAGGTCAATTCATTAGCTAAGGAAAAAGCTTCAGGCAACAGCAAAAACGTGAGGCCCAATATCCCAACTCTGCAAAAAGTATGTAAGATTTTGGATGTTCTGGTCATGTGCTTTCCTCATTTTTTCAAATCTGTTTTTAGAAGACTTGCTATTCCTCTTTGGTAGTTCAATGGATAAGGCGCTTCTATTTTTCTGATCGTGAGACTTCATTAAAGAACTTCTTAGGAATGGAGTCTTCGAATAGAAATTTTCATGGACTTATCTGGATTCTTAATTGCGAAAGTGCAGAACCTGTGCCATGAAACTTGTGGGGACAAGTTGAGCGAAAACGTGGAAAATCTTACGTTTATGATGAGATGCCATAAGTATATTGAGAGCAATTCATTAAGGATTTTTGAAGAAAAACAGAAAACATATCTGATTGGGTACAGGATGTATCTTAGGAGATACTTGGAGGGGGTCTTCGGTTTCTTAATCGAAGAATAAAAGGGGGTAAAGTGTCCTGGCCTTCAAAAACAGATGCAAAGTTAAGAGTGAGTAGACCGCGGTTCATAGTCCACAGGACGGCGATGCCTCTGTGAGGACGCTGTCGCGAGCCTTCCTCGCTTGATGTTGAAAGAGTGAGGAGGGGCCTTCCGTATTACGTATTTTCGCTGTCGTCTCTTATCGGGATAGAGGAGGGTAGAGAATATTTAGTCAACTCATAATTGATCCGACTTACTCTACGGATGCTGTCTGGTTGTTTGAATAGAGGATGTCCTCGTATATAAAAAATCTCGACCTCTCTTTTTTGCCATTAGAAATGCAGGACCAAAGAGTCGGCCGTGATCGTTTTCGGGTCTAGTATATCGGGGTGGTTGAAGGAAGTCAGGAAGGACCTATGGCACAGCACTTTGACGAGAATTATGTCTCAGGTCACAAATTTTATTCAGGCAAAATGAAGCTAATGTTGTGTGAAGTTGTTAAGGAAAGCTAGCGATGATTGCAAAGTAACTGAACGCAATTCTTGTCAGAACTTGTCAGATCGAAAGTCCGCTTCAACCCACTCTATTTATTATCCCACCAGGACCATTTCTGAGAACCTTTCTGTTTGTCGTCAGTCCTAATAATCTGAGTTTTCCCCGTATCTCATTTGATATATTTTGTATCCGATTAGATAGATTGTGTTCTTTAGCTCCAATACTTTTCTTGGACGTTATCCCTAGAAATCTCACTCACATTCCGCTTAGAGACTACTTTCAGGTAGGCCTCATTCCCATTGTCTTATCAATCAGCTTTGGCACTTTGGTTGCAGCTCTGTTGTTAGAAAGAGACTGAGCAGAGTCAGCATAGTTGTCCTGTTTTGTTTCTTCTTGCTTATTCAGAGATGCGTTGTGAGTGGCTATTGGATTGTTGAAATATAGTTAGGTTGAGCGGATGCGATGTCGGGGAGGGATTGAAGTTGTTCGATAAGGCTGAGTGTCAGCTTGGAGAGATCAACTTGGACTGTCACCGTATTGCCGGTTGAGAGTTGGCCTTTCAGAGGCAGGTGAACAATCTTTCCAAGGTCAGAAATAATTTTCATGAATTCAGAGTTGGATTCAATCTGTGGTTTTCGATGAACAATCGCAGATTCAATACTTTCTGGCACAAATGTGATGGCGATCGCATTCGATGGCGAGAAACGTGTCTGTTGGTGAGGGTCGAGTGGTACAAGGCTGGCTGTTGCAATGTTGTCTTGAAGGTTCAACTGTTTGATAACACGGTTTGTCAGGATGTTAGTTTCAACTGAGAGGATGACTCTCTGTCCACTTGTCACTTGTGTGCCCTTTAACGGAAGGTTTGTATGGGATTGTAACCGGTCAATGATTGAAGACAAGCCATGAAGATTGATTGGAGTGGTCTGTCCTGCTTGGATCACCGCTCGATCGCCTTCGGTTTGCTCGACAAATTTCACAATCACCTTTCCGGGGACAAATTGAGAATATCCACTTGATGGATGGCCCAGAAGGAAGAGTAGGGGAATGAGAAGATTTGTCAGAAGGGTAGCTTGACGAATAGAGGGCATCATTTTCTTAAATTGGTTTGGGGGCCGTCCGTCATTCCATATCATTATACCAATTCTACCTAATAAAAAAGGAGGTCGCGATGAACAAGGTCCTAGCGTTACCAAGTTTCCTCGTCATGGGTCTATTAGCTCTTGGTCACTATCCTGTACAGGCACAGGATATGACACCGCAAAATGTGCAATCTTTACTTGAGGGGCACTCTCCTAATCAACCGGCTTTTGTGTCGGGAGAAGTCATTGTCAAAATGAAGCCGTCAATGAATCTGAATGCTGCGGCTCTACAGTCGATGGGTATGCAGGAGGCCGAAAAACGTACATCTGGAGGTGAGATTCTCTTTAAAATTCCACGATCATCGACGGCCATGTTCGAATCTGTTGCAATGCAAGACCAGACATTAGCAACCGTCAAAGCACTCAATGAGATGGAGGGTGTCGAGTATGCCCAACCAAATTATCTGAAATACATTGTCAAAGAACCCAATGATGTTCGATATCCTGATCAATGGCATTACTTCAATAATGGCACTGGCGCAGGTGAGTCACCGGGAGGCATTAATCTTCCAAAGGCTTGGGACGTTACGGATGGAAAACATGATGTTGTGGTGGCGGTGATTGATACTGGAGAGTTGCCCAACCACCCAGATATTGCTGGTTCGCCTAATCGAACAGCAGGATTCGATATGATCACCGAATCGTTTATCGCCAATGATGGTGATGGACGTGATAGTGATCCGACAGATACTGGAGATGCGATTACTGCCAATGAATGTTTCCCAGGAAGTCCTGCAAGATCCGATAGTTGGCATGGGACTCACGTGGCTGGCACCGTTGGTATGGGGCATACCGATAACACTGTTGGTGTGGCTGGTGTCAATTGGAAGGTTAAGGTACAGGCCATACGAGTATTAGGAAAATGTGGCGGAACGACCGTCGACATCAACGATGCGATTCGTTGGGCGGCAGGACTCTCGGTTCCCGGGGTTCCTGATAATCCGACCCCCGCACGAGTCATCAATATGAGTCTTGGCGGTGCTCCAGGTAATCCGTGTTCAGCAGATCCAGCGACTCAATCAGCCATCAATGATGCGGTGAGAGAAGGAACGACGGTGGTGGTGGCGGCTGGAAATGACGCGGTCAATGCTGATCAGGTCTCACCAGCGAGTTGTGAAAATGTCATCACGGTGGCGGCAAGCGATTATCGCGGACATTTAGTAAACCGCTATTCCAATTTCGGAGACACGATCGAAATTATGGCCCCGGGTGGAGATGTGGCTCGAGACGATAATAACGACGGTAAACCTGATGGAGTACTCAGTATGGTTAACGGCGGCTACGCATTTTATAACGGAACTTCAATGGCCGCCCCTCATGTAGCCGGTGTGGCCGCACTCTATATTGCTGAGGATCCAAGAATGATTCCTGGACAGGTCTTGGGCCGGCTCAAAAATGATGCCATTCCTCGCAATGCCACCCAATGCCCAAATCCCTGTGGTGCTGGCTTATTATCTGCCATTGGGGGAGGGAGTCCGCTACTTCCTAAAGAACTGCCGGTAATTCCGCCTCCGCCTCCGGCGACAGACGATTCCATCAGCCAATCTGGAGAAAAGGATTGGTTCAAGTTCACGGTAACGAATCAGGGTCTGCACAGGATTGAGACGTCAGGTGGAACGGATGTCAAGATGACCCTATTTGGTCCTGGTAATCAAACGGTGGAGATTGCAAAAGATGATGATGGGGGAGAAGGATTTAACGCAAGGGTTATGACATCATTAAATCCTGGAGAGTATTTTGTGCAAGTCGAACATTATTCCGCTACAGGAACGGGAGCCTATAAGATTTTCATTCAGGCTGAGTAACGCCATTCTCGTCTCAGCCTGAGTTTGGTGAGACTTGCTTCGAGTAGTGAAACCCTCTGCTCTACTTATCCATAAAGGTAAGTGGGGCAAGAGGGTTTTCTTTTAAGCACTGCCTTATTAGCGCAGAAGATCATCATTATCCAATGTCATCTCTTCTTCGTGATTAATCTCATTTTTTTGTCCTGGATGGCGCTCGAGTATATAGAGCAATAGACATAACCTCTATTTGCCAGGGTGTAAATCTCCCACAATGAGTTTAGGGTCAGTTTCTGGAACTTCAAAATGTGATGATTCATTCATTTGAGTTAATGGTAATGACGAGGGCATCTAAAGGATAGCGTCATTTCTTTTTCTAAAGATTTGCTCTACTGGCCTCGATCAGGAACTAAGGCGAGGATTGGCTTTCCGAACAAAGTATCTCATTCGGTGAACGGCGAGCCTGATAGTTAGGCCACAGATTTTGATTGTTCAAGATGATTAGAGATCGAGCGTATTTGAACTTTTCTGCAGCTATCTATCAGCTGAGGTCAAGAGACTGCCATCCACACATCCCCTAGACTCTAAGCACAAGTTCCTATGTGTAGATTCCTCAAGGTTACAATTTTGGCAAAATGACAATATTTTAGCATTGGCCCAGAAAGGGAAAGTCCTTCGAGAAACATAATGATTCACATTCCTGCCTCGAACTTCCTAGAAAACGCAACGACTAACTAGTGGTTGGCCCATAGCGCCAGAACCTACAAAGCGATCTATGCTCACTGGCATTGTTGTTGCTGTTACTCAGGCATGTGCGTGAATATTTATTCGATCTAAGGAGGAATTCGTTATGAAACCGGAACGATCAATGATCACAACCGTATCACTGACTTTAGGAATGTGCCTTTTCATGGGTGGTCTGGCGAATGCAGAAGTGAGTTTGCCGTCCGCTATCAATCTCCATCAGGCCCTTCACTTTCAATCACCGAAGGGTGATCCCATTGAAGTGAAGCCTGGAATGTATGATGTGCAGGCTCAAAATGACCAATTGCAGTTACACCCAACGAAATCTGATCATGCTTCGCCGATTGTGATTCAATCTCATGAAGCGACTCACGAAGAACCCGTAGATGGGGAATATGCGTATCTGATGCCGAGCCCAGAAGGCCATGCCGATTCTCAGCATGTTCTCTTATTTCAGCCAGGCGGGAGTGCGTATGAGGCCGTTGGTTCGAAAAGTGGAGTGTTTACTCGAGGGGGAAGCGATAATAAGTCAAGCAAAGGTTCATTCTTGAGTTATTTGAAAAAGTTCCCTGGTAAACTGGCCGTTGGAATGACCAAAGGCGTATCGCAAGTGACCTCTAAACTTGTGAAGAAGAAGGATTCGAGAACACGCGTGATCAAAAGTCCCTATTGGATCAAAAAACACTCTATGAGAGCAATGAAAAAGATGAAACAACAAAGAGAACGGAAGGAAAGACTCCAGAAGAAAATACTTAAAGCTGCACGCCGGTTGCGATAGTGAGCGAAGAGACAAAGTGAAATAGAAGCACGCTATAGAAGTTCCATGAAATCAGCCGTCAGTAAGGTCTTTTTAATGGAGGCTCTTGCTGACGGCTTTTTCATGATGTGGAAAAGGTCAGGTAATTTGCTTCCGATAGGAGAACGCGTTTAGGCAATAGCTCCGTACACTATGGGTTAAGTCATAGAGCTAATGGTAGACTCGGGTAATATTTATGCAAACCAAAGGGGGCAGTAATGGAAGGGGAGTGGGTTGAAATTGATGGGCTTGTGTATGATATGGGACCGGAAAAATATTTAGCAGATCTAAAAGCCAGAGGGTATGGACCAGCCGAACCTTTAGATGTTCGTCCAATTTTTGACCAACACAAGTACCGTGTCTTTTGTCATCGTGTGTAATCTTCGTTAGAAGAAGTTTCGGGATCTGGAATGTGTGCCGTAGTCCCAGGCTACGTTATCTAATATGGGTGAGATAGTGGAGACTTTGTCGAGGCGTGGTCAACAGATTCTACTCTGAGGCATTATTAGCTTATTAACTAATCAGTGTCCTCCATTCCTCGGTGTTTCCCTTTCTAATTTCTTGCACGTTCCCCCTTGATAGATAGGGGAGGTCGAAGCGAAGAGCAACGAGCATAGTCGATTTAGCAGATACATGAACAAGGATAACCGTATTATGCAAGCATTTCTTTACTTTGATGGACGGGATAGGGCTTGATGCGGGCAATTGCCTTTCCTGCTTCGCGCCGTGCTTCCGCGATGTCGTAAGAGTTTTGCAAGCGTAACCAATAGCCTTCTGAGAGGCCAAAATAGCGTGCAAGGCGCAAGTCCGTGTCAGCTGTGATGCCTCGACGGCCTCTGACAATATCGTTAATTCGATTTGACGGCACCCCAATAGCTTGCGATAGAGCATTCTGAGATAGTCCGAGCTGTTGCAAAAACTCTTCTTGTAGAATTTCTCCAGGATGTGGATTTTTTAGTAATGTTGGCATGTTGGCTCTCTTTTGCTAATGGTAATCAACTATCTCAACAGCATGGGCTTCTGCATTTGTCCAGACAAAGCAAATACGCCATTGCTCGTTAATCCGAATACTCATCTGCCCTATCCGGTCCCCCTTTAAGGGCTCCAAGCCGTTCCCGGGCGGATTCTTAAGATCGGCTAGTGTCTGTGAGGCATCCAGTTGGCGTAGCTTGCGCAAAGCTCTATTCTGGATGTTGCTGGGAAACTTCTGAGAGTATCTACCATTCCATATCTTTTCTGTTTCTTTGTCTTTGAATGATTTGATCATCGGTAGATCCTCTATTCTAACACCTGTATGGTATACGGACAACGGTAAGCTATTATGCTTTACAAAGAATTTTTAAAAAAGTAGTATATATGGTGAAAGCAGAAGTAAACCTGCAATTGCTTGGCTCGAAAAGGGG
>JBMYWX010000120.1:0-9417 GCA_049607825.1 Nitrospirales bacterium | reverse complement strand
TGACAATATCAGCTTGCTATTTGATACATTTGATGATAAAACAAGTGCCTTTTTATTTGGCATCAATCCACTGGGAGTTAGGCGAGAAGCTTTGATTACAAATGGAGGTGGAGAAATTGACCCTTCAAGAAAAGAAAAATCTGGACCGAATTGAATAATGTGAATATCTATTCTATATTATAGAATAGTCAGTCAAAGATATGAATTAACATTCAACTCTTTTCATATGGACCAACGTTCCCAACGGAAACAGCGCGAAGCCGAAGCACGGAGGGATGAAGTTCTGTGTGCAGCCGAACGTCTGTTCTCCAAGCATGGGTTTTTTAAAACGAGCATGGCTGAGATTGCTGGGGCTGCGCAGTTTGCCATGGGCACGGTCTATCGAATCTTTGAAAGCAAGGAAGAGATTTATATCTCGCTTATGGAGGCCAAGGTTGAGGAATTACTCCGCTTATTGGATGAGCGAATTGCACATGCAAAAACTGCGACTGATAAAATGAATGCAGTGATTGAGGTGAAATTGGCGTTTGCTGATCGCAATCGAGATTTTTTTCGTATTTATGTATCTGAGTGGAGCGGGTTTGAATGGACGGTCAAAAGTGCTTTTGGTGATCGTATTTGGACTCTCTACTTGGCTCAAATTACGTTGGTGGCTAACTTGGTGCGTGAAGGGATTCGCAAGGGTGAGTTTCAGCGGCTTGATCCAGAAGCCACGTCGTTGGCCTTTCATGGAATGTTGAATTCCACTATGTATGCCTGGATTCTTCAGGCCAGTCCAACGGAGTTGCTAGAGAGTAAAGGGAAACTAATAGGGAGTTTATTTCTGAATGGCCTCGAGAAACCAACAAAGAGAAAGTGATTCGCTGCTAGTGGCGAGGCAAGTACAACGAAGCCTCGTTCTTTTATTGATGGTAGTTGTGCTGGCATCTTGTAGTGAACAGCAAGCAGCTCAACCACCACAGGGTCGTCCTCCGTCGCCGGTTCGTGTTGCGACTGTGGTAACGCAGGAAGTGCAGCGATCTGTATCATTAGTCGGTACCGTGGAGCCTTGGCGGCGTAGTGTCGTAGCGAGTGAAATTGCTGGACTGGTACATGCGTTTCCAGTTGAAGATGGCATGGCTGTGAACCGCGGCCAGGTCCTTGCGCGTCTTCGAACGGATACTTTAGCCATTCAACTTCACTCAGCTGAGGCTTCTCACCAAGAGGCTCGAACACGTTATGAGCAAGCTGGCAAGGACCTTCAACGAGTCAAGGTCTTGTTTGATAAAGAATTGGTGACACAGAAGGAATATGATGATGCGATTTCTGAGGAGGGTGCATTACGTCAGCGCTTGATCCAACTACAAACGGAAATTCAACAAGTTCGAGATCAATTAAGAAAATCCAGAATTGTGGCGCCATTTGATGGGTGGATTACGCAGGAGTTTACGGAGGTTGGGCAATGGGTGTCGTCTGGCGGGCAAGTGGTTGAGATGGTTGACCTGTCTCGAGTGCAAGTGCAAGTCCCCTTACCTGAGAGATATGTGAAAGATGTGCGAGTGAATGATCCGGTGGCAGCCGGCTTTGATGGGTTGCCGGATCTTCAGGCCCAAGGCCGGGTGTTTTCCGTGGTTGCTCAAGCTGATCGGGCGGCTCGAACATTTCCTATTAATGTCGAATTACCCAATCCAGGGTTGGCGATAAAAAGTGGAATGGTCTCACGTGTGACATTGCAGGTTGGCGGTCCGTATGAGGCGCTCGTTATTCCTAAAGATGCCTTAGTGTTGCGAGGTGGTCGGGAGTTTGTCTATTTGGTCAACGAAGGGAAGGTTTCTCAGATTCCAGTGACACCAGTATTGCATTTAGATCAGGTGGTGCAAGTGACCGGAGAAATTGAGGCGGGGATGACTGTGGTTGTGCAAGGGAATGAACGGTTGCGTCCTGGCCAATCTGTTCGAATTTTGGAGTCTGAAGGATAGGCGATGCCTCTTGTTCAATTTGCCATTCGTAATCCTGTGACCACGACAGTGGGTGTGTTACTCATGGTCCTATTTGGCCTGGTTGCGCTTAATCAATTACCTGTTCAATTGACCCCGGATGTCAGTAAGACAGAAATTACCATTGATACTCGGTGGGAGGGAGCGAGTCCTAACGAAGTCGAACGGGAAATCATCGACGAACAGGAAGAACAACTTAAGGGAGTTGAGGGATTAGAGAAAATGTTCTCTGAGAGTTCGAACGGGAGTGGCAAGGTGATTTTACGTTTTCCCGCTGGAACCAATATTGATAGTTCTCTCTTACGAGCTTCGAATCGCCTCAATCAGGTGAAAGAATATCCCATTGAAGTTGATGAACCGGTTATTAGCAGTGCGGATACGGCAGGTTCGGCGATTGGCTGGTTTATTTTTCAAACAGTCGAAGGGAATCCTGTCGATATCAATACCATGCGAGATTTCGCTGAAGATATTATTAAAGCCCGCTTCGAACGTATACCAGGAGTGGCCGCGTCGAACGTGTTTGGTGGGCGAGAGCGAGAGGTCCAAGTTCTTGTCTCTCCGCATAAGCTTGCAGCTCGATCTTTAACAATGCTGGATTTGTCTCGTGCTTTGGATGAGGAAAATCGTGATTTTAGCGCAGGAGATTTCGACGAAGGCAAACGGACTTACGTAGTTCGGACTGTTGGAGAATATCAGAGCCCAGAAGAAATTGAGGATGTCATTATTGCAAGAAGAGCTGGAGTGCCTGTGTATGTTCGAGATGTGGCATCCGTTCGTGTGGCCTATAAAGATGCGGCACATGTCGTGAGGCAATCTGGCCGTCCCTGTATTGCTGTGAATGCCATACGAGAAACAGGCGCAAATGTCTTAGACACCATGGATGGTCTTCGAAAGGCTGTTGAAGACTTGAACGAAGAACTTCTACGGCCACGAGGCTTAAAACTCTTTCAGGTCTATGACGAAACAGATTATATCTATAGCTCACTCTCTCTTGTTCAGCAAAATCTCATTGTCGGTAGTCTCCTAGCGGTGACTATCCTGTTCTTGTTCCTTCGCACTGGAAGTACGACGTTGGTCATTGGATTAGCCATTCCCATTAGTATCATGGGTACCTTCATAACATTGTGGATGCTGGGTCGCAATTTGAATGTCATTAGTCTTGCCGGTATGACATTCGCTGCAGGGATGTTGGTTGATAACTCTATTGTGGTCTTAGAAAATATTTATCGCCATCGTGAAATGGGGAAAGCTCTCTTTCGTGCGGCCTATGATGGAGCGGTGGAGGTCTGGGGCGCGGTGCTCGCGAGTACCCTCACCACGATTGCTGTGTTCATTCCCATTGTCATTATAAAAGAACAGTCAGGGCAGCTCTTTCAGGATATTGCGATTGCCATTAGTGCAGGCGTTGGATTGAGTTTGTTTGTGTCGATTACCGTGATCCCGAGTCTTTCTGCTCGGATTCTCACAACGGCGAAAAAAGGAGGAACCCCGCAGGGTGGTCAAACGTTAAAGCTTTCGAGCGTTGACGATGCGTTGGGGAAAGCCGATCAAGTCATGAAGCGTACTGGTGTCAGCGCTGACCGATTTGCGAATTTCATCTATTGGTTATGTGGAAGTCAGCTGAGACGAATATTGACCGTTGTGGCTCTGACCCTTTTTGCCGTTGGGCTGACCCTGGTCTTTCTTCCGAGAGCTGAGTATCTTCCGAATGGAAATCGAAATTTGGTGATTGGCATTCTTCTTCCTCCTGCTGGATATAATACAGAAGAGTTTTTGAAAATGGGGCATACTATCGAGGCTGTCTTAAGCCCATATTGGGATGCGAAGCCGGGAACTCCAGAAGAGGTGGAACTTGATGGCCCGAGCATCAGAAACTTTTTTTATGTGGCCACTGGCCGGTCAGTGTTTATGGGCGCACGAACGAATCAAGATGAAAGAGTGAAAGAACTCATTCCGCTCTTTCGACGGGCGACAGCCGATTTGCCTGGCGTGTTTAGCATCGTGACGCAACGTAACTTGTTTCAGCGGGGGCTTGGGGAAGGTCGCAATATTGATATTGAAATTACAGGACCTGAACTCGAGACCTTGATTGCCATGGGTGGACAGATTTTCGGTCAAACCATGAAGCTACTTCCAAATGCTCAAATTCGGCCAAAGCCGAGTCTTGATCTCGGAAGTCCTGAGGTTCATGTGACAGTCAAGCGCGATCGCGCTGCCGATGTGCAAATCACCAACCGTGAAGTGGGTTTCACGGTGAATGCGTTAGTTGATGGTGCGAAAGCGAGCGATTATCAATTTGAAGGGGATGAAATTGATTTGACCGTCAGGGGTGAAGATCAGTATGCGAATCGTACCCAAGACCTCGAGTCGATTCCTATTTATACGCGTGGAGGACAGCTTACCACTCTTGGAGCGATTGCTGATATTGAGTTAGTTTCTGGCCCTGAGCAGATAAATCATATTGAACGAGAGCGGTCAATTGTCATTCAGGTGATACCTGATTCAGAGATGCCGCTTGAAACAGCGATGAGTCTCATACGTGAACAAGTTTTGTCTCCTTTGCAGCATAGCGGTCAATTGGGGCGACTGTATAATATTCACTTATCTGGCACGGCTGATGATCTGACGAAAACCTATGATGCCCTAAAATGGAATTTTCTTTTGGCTTTACTGATCACCTATTTGCTCATGGCGGCATTGTTCGAAAGCTTCCTCTATCCCTTTGTGATTATCTTTAGTGTTCCGCTCGCAGCGGCTGGAGGATTTGTCGGTCTATTCTTAGTCAATGTGTTTGTGGTCTATCAACCTCTAGATGTGTTGACCATGCTTGGATTTATCATCCTTATTGGGGTCGTGGTCAACAATGCCATTCTTGTTGTGCACCAAGCATTGAATTTCATGAAGCCTCGTGATACACCAGACGACGCTTCTGCCGAGGCCGTGCCCAATCAAGGTCTTTCCGTGCAGGAGGCGATTCGAGAGTCTGTCCGATCTCGCGTGCGGCCCATCATGATGAGTATGTTAACAACGACGTTTGGGTTACTTCCTCTGGTATTGTCTTCTGGGGCTGGCTCAGAGCTGTATCGTGGGATTGGGAGCGTCGTGTTAGGAGGACTCGTGATGTCGACGATGTTTACCCTGTTAGTGGTTCCCGCCTTGTTCAGTATTGTGATGGAATTTAAGCAGCGACGGCAACAGCGACTGACTACAGATTTTGTTCCAGAGGCTAGTGAAGTCTAAGAAAGAGGCGTTACTCAATTGAACCATAATCTAAAGAGATGCCTATGATGACCTGGAACTTTAAGGGAACATGCCGCAACAGATTACAGGCCAAAGTTCCCATGGTGGCTATGCTGGTCATAGGCTTCGCATGGTGTGGTGTTAGTGAAGGGCTTGCGGTTTCTGAGGAGGGTCCAATTGCCCGGTCCACGACAAACGTACCTGAGCTTCGGTTGAGCTTACGAGATGCGATGCAGGCTGCAGTAGATCAAAATCCAACGGT
Source organism: Nitrospirales bacterium (assembly GCA_049607825.1). Taxonomy (GTDB): domain Bacteria; phylum Nitrospirota; class Nitrospiria; order Nitrospirales; family UBA8639; genus JAGQKC01. Next base: position 3,939 of record JBMYWX010000120.1, on the reverse strand, counting down.
TCAAATATTTAAAGAAAAAATTGCGCAAGCAGAAGATGTGGAAGATACGCGTTTCGGCGCATTTTTACCAAATATTTCTGGTCGAGTGAGTGGTGCTCGTCGACGATTTTTCTTTGGTTCCTTTGGTGGAAATCCTTCAGTGTCTAAGCCCACTGACTTTTATGAAGCTCGTGCGTCTTTGACTCAAAATATCTTTAGTTTGAGCTTGATCCAACGCTGGCGCGCGGCCCAGGCGGGGGTTGATGTGGCGAACTTAGATTCTGAAGTTAGTGAACGAGATACGATGGCCACCACGGGGCTCGTTTATCTTGAAGGGCTGAGGGCGCAACAGGCCGTTCAGGCCAGGCAAGCTGATGTCAAGCTCAATACGGAATTACTTCGCCTTGCCACCGAAAGAAAGTCAGCTGGAATGGCAACGAGTTTGGATGTGACTCGAGCTCAGGTACAATTAGAGCGAGAGAGGCAACGGCTCCTGGTTGCCCGCAATGATGACAATCGAGCAAAGCTCAACCTGATTCGTGCCATTGGTCTTCCTTTCGATGTCCAACTTGTTCTGACGGATGAACTCGAATTGATAGAAGTTCCAAAACAAAGTGCTGATGACGCAATGCTCCTCGCACGAGAAAACCGGATTGAACTTCAAGCTCAAAAACGACGTGAACGTCTTGCAGCCTTGACTCTGAGTTCTGTGGTCAGTGAACGGATTCCGAATCTTCAAGCTTCCGGCGATGTTGGATTGATTGGGAATCAGATCCCCGATGCGCTAACCACGGATAATGTCCAAGTCTTATTAACCGTACCAATTTTTGATGGTGGTCAACGTGAGGGGCGAATCTCAGAGAATCGTAGTCTTGTTCGACAGGAATCTCTTCGTACCAAAGACCTCGAGTATCAAGTGACTCTCGAAGTGCGAGATGCCCTTCTCACCATCGAGTCTGCTCAGCAGCAAGTCAAAGTGGCCCAGCTTGGATTGAAATTGTCTCTCAAAGAACTAGACCTGGCGCGAGAGCGTTTTGCGGTTGGTGTGGCGACAAACATTGAAGTCACCAATGCCCAAACATCCGTAGCGCAAGCCCGCGATAGCCTCATTGAAGGGTTGTTTACATTCAATGCGGCTCGTGTCAATCTTGCTCGAGCGCAAGGGCGTCTGCACGAATTGTAGTCCATCCTTTTTTTTCTTTTACAAGGTATTTGAGAATGCTGACACCTCAGATTAAACAAGAAATTCGTTTGGCTGCGAGCAAGCGACGAACCTTTGCGATCATTAGTCATCCAGATGCTGGAAAAACGACGCTCACAGAAAAACTTTTATTGTATTCGGGTATGCTCAGAACTGCTGGAATGGTTGGCGCAAGGAAAAGTGGTAAGTTGGCTGCTTCTGATTGGATGGAGATGGAGCAAGAACGTGGAATTTCCATCACGGCTTCAGCGATGCAATTTCCCTATAAGGATACGATTATTAATGTTCTTGATACGCCAGGCCATCAAGATTTTTGTGAAGATACCTATCGAACGCTCACAGCCGCTGATAGTGCTATCATGGTTATTGATGCTGCCAAAGGGGTTGAAACGCAGACAAGAAAATTATTTGAAGTCTGCCGACTCAGAAAAATACCAGTCCTCACGTTCATCAATAAAATGGATTTACCTGGTCGCCCTCCATTGGATTTGCTGTCAGAAGTGGAAGATGTGCTTGGGATTCATGCGAGTGCGATTAATTGGCCTGTTGGGTCAGGAGGTGAGTTTGTCGGAGTGGTGGAGCGAAAAAATCGACGCATGCTGCAATACACCAAAACGGCATCGGCGGGTGCGGCGAAACCGATTGTGACAGAAATTGGCTTAGATGACCCAGGGTTTCTCGAACAGGTTCCTCAATACCTTCGAGAGCAGCTTGAGCAAGATCTTGAACTATTAGAGGTGGCAGGAAATCCTTTTTCGCGTGAATCCTTTCAAGAGGGTGATGTGACCCCAGCATTTTTTGGATCGGCCTTGACGAACTTTGGAGTAGAAACATTCTTTGATGCCTTTGTGAATTTTGCACCTTCAGCCGATGCTCGGCGAGCTGATGCAAATGATGGCACTGAAATCACCGTTGATCCAGTTGATACTCTATTTAGTGCGTATGTATTTAAGCTACAAGCGAATATGAACCCTCGACATCGAGATAGCACGGCTTTTCTCCGCGTCTGTTCCGGGCGTTTTGAACGTGACATGGTTGTCAAACATCATCGCGAGAAAAATGAAGTGCGACTCTCACGTCCTCATAGTATGGTGGCCAAAGACCGCAATACCTTAGATGTAGCCTATCCTGGTGATGTTCTCGGTATCATCAATCCTGGTGTCTTTCAAATTGGCGATACGATTTCTTTGACAGGTGGGTTTAACTACAAACCGCTTCCTCAATTTCAATCGGAAGTTTTTGCACGAGTTCGACCGACGGACACAACAAAACGAAAAGCGTTTGATAAAGGGATTGAGCAGTTGGCGCTTGAAGGCGCCATTCAAATATTTAAAAGCCTGGATGGATTAGATTTTTTTGTGGGCGCGGTGGGAAGACTGCAATTCGATGTCTTGGTATTTCGCTTACGAAGTGAATATCGAGTCGAAACACAGCTTGATGCCTTGTCCTATGAATCGAGTGCCTGGCTTAAAGGCGAGGTCAATACGTTTAAAGCGCCATCTGATGCGTTGGTGGTTATGGATCAACGCGAACGACCTGTCGTACTGTTCCGCTCACCTTGGTCCAAAAACTTCGCTCGCGAACGGAACCCAGATCATCAACTTTTAGAGATGGGATGAGATTGAGAATATCGGAAGGTAGGGTACAAATCTTACTGTGCGTCTGTTGAGTGGGTTCTTTCTGTGTTTACCCCTATCCTGATGTTATGGCGAGTATGTGGGGGATTCAATAAATGACAATGGAAATCATTGCGAAACTTATGAGTACGAGAATGGCCCTCAAGTCACGCGATGCGACCTATGCAATCTAGACCCGCCTTTTCGTCATTGAGTATCCTTCGTATTCAATATTTCTCTCTTACCTACAAAAATCTGTTGTGTGTGGAAAGATGAGCACACTTTACTGAAAAAGAAATAGTTTCTGATAGAGTATCTCCGATCGATTAACCCAGCATGATTTAATAGAAAGGTTGATCTCTTACGGTGATGATTTTGAGCTTTTCGACGGTTTCGTATCTTTAACCGGAATTTCGGGTTTTGTGTAGGACTGTAATCATCTCATCGTGAATTAATCCATTGCTGGCAATGATGTCTTGTCCATAGATAGAAAATGGATTGCCTTTGTAGTTGGTGACTTTCCCGCCGGCTTCTTCAACAATGAGTTTTCCTGCAGCGGTGTCCCAAGGGTTCAACTTCAGTTCCCAAAAACCATCAAAGCGTCCGCACGCGATATAACAAAGATCGATAGCTGCAGTTCCTGTTCGTCGCATACCGCGTGTATGTAGGGAAAATGCGCAGAATTCTTTGAGATTATTGTCCTCAACAGTTTGGACGTCATAGGCAAACCCTGTCACTAAGAGTGCGTTGCTAAGCTTTTCTGATGTCGAGACATGAATGGGGGTATTGTTCAGAGTCGAACCCTGTTCTTTTTTCGCCACAAATAGTTCGTTTCTCGTTGGGTCAAGTACGACGCCAATGAGCACCGTTCCCTCGTATTCGACACCAATAGACACATTGTAGAGGGGAAATCCATGTGCAAAATTTGTCGTACCATCAAGCGGGTCAATAATCCACTTATAGGGACTCTCATGTTTTGTGTGCAGCCCTTTCTCTTCAGCCAAAATTTGGTGAGAGGGAAACGCTTTACTGATAATGCCAACGACGGCTTTCTCTGACGCAAGGTCAGCTTCTGTGACAAGATTGATCTCAGATTTTTTCTGAATCTGAAACCCTTTTTTTGCAAATTCGGTCAGGATTGAT
>JBMYWX010000119.1:6136-9427 GCA_049607825.1 Nitrospirales bacterium | reverse complement strand
CTTGCTCGATTTCTCCTTTGGAATACGCAAAGATTTGTTTCATGGTGTAATACATAATGAGATCGATACCATTGAGTCGACGTACGTGCACAAGTTTTTCCACTCGACTAAGCACGCTATAGGATGTTTTCATATCTCCTCGCTCGCAATAAAACCTTCCGAGACTAACACTTGCTCCCATGGCACGGTGAAGCTGTTGAAAAGATGGTAAGTGCGCCACTGCACGATCAGCCCATTCTCGAATGGATGGATCGACTGGTTTTCCCCAATAGAGAGCCGTAAACATCGACGCGCTCACCATGGCTTGAAGGTTAGGCTCTAGCGTCTCGCATTCTCCTGCGTGTGTTAAAGGAAAGTGGTCTACCCAGGGACCGAGCCCAGACATATCTTCCCAGAGAAAAAAAGTGGCGTCGATATATCCACACCAAGCCATGAGCGCTCCATCCCGATCACCCAGCTTCCGCAAGACCTGGAATGTCTGCTCAAAAGCAGACTGGGCTTTGGTTGGTTCGAAGGCGAGCAAACAACAACCGAGCCAATACATGACCCACGGGCACTTGTCGACAACAGCATTTGGAAGGATACGAATCCACTGCTCCAGTGTCTTCCCGCGTCCTTGTGCAAGCAATACCCCCGCTTGCGAAATAATAATCTCCGCGAGCGTTTCATATTCCTTAGCACTCTGAAGTAACTCGACGGCTTCTTCTACCCACCCCGCCTCTTTTAATAGATGTCCTGCATTTTTCTTAAATACCGTAATATCCTTTTGAGAATATTGCTCGTGGAGGTTTGCCTGTAAGAATTTTTGATACAGAGGATGATATTGATAGGCTTGATCAAGCCCAGCTCGTCGTTCGATGAAGTACCGGGATTGATACAAACGATTCAACTGCTCTTTTGCGGACGCAGCTCCGCTCAGGCGCGATGCCATTTCGCTCGTAAAGAACGGAAAGATCGAGCTAGTGAGTAGCAGAGTTTGCGTTTCTTCTGGCAACCGTTTCAACGCTTCTCGCGCGAGATAATGAAACAGCACATCAGGCACTCGTTCCGAACCTACAAGGTCAACTTGCAGGGTGATGTCGCGATTCTGCAATAGGAGTACGAGCCCTCCGACCCATCCTTGAGTGATTTCCTGGATTTTGTCATGTTTCAAAGCCTGCTGTTTCGTTGGTCGGCTTAGAGTATGGAGCTGAACGATCTGTTTGGTTTCACGAGGGCTCAACTTCAGAGCTTCCGCATCGATAAGTCTGAGCGATTGCTCCGCCTGTAAGCGCGCCATGGCCGGGGGCGGATGTTCTCGACTCATCACGATGGCGGTACATCCCTGGGGAACCATGTTCAAGCCAGTTTCTAACAGGTCATGAATTGGACTCTCCGCCTGCAATAGATGGTAGTTGTCCAAGACCAACACTGATGAGGATTTCATTCGGCCAAAAAGTTTTTCGAAAAACCGGCGTGTGAAGATAGGCAAGCCTGGAAGATATTCTGGCGTGAGGTGAGGAAGTGGTTGCTTATAACGAGGAGAGGCTTTCTTGGAGGCCAGCCCGAGATAGTGAAACAGCGTCGCAGGATCGGCATCACCCTCATCGACTTGATACCAGAGACAAGGCAGCTTTCTCGCTTTGAGATAGCTCGCCATCAGCGTCGTCTTCCCCATGCCCGGAGGAGCTGTCATCCAGATGACTGGATAGTCGCGCGCGCGATCCAATTCCTTGAACAGGCGTTGCCGTTCAACGACCTTCGGCAAGCGAGGTGGCGTGACTTTCGCCAAGGACATGTTCTGATGTTTGCTTTTTGCCATTGTCGTGTACCTTGGATACCTTAGCCGAATTGACCTTAAAAATGAACAGTTTTGTGGCTTGTATGCTACGACATACGTCTATTGACATTTTTCAAGTTCGCTGTTGATCTGAATGGTATCGAGGAGATCAAAAACCTCAACGGAACGAGAGAATCGTCGTGAATCTATAACCGATTCAATTTACTTCCGGTGTTTGAAGTCGGTAATTATCACAATGATCGACGTCTCGGCTCGATTGGACTTGGACCCCTGTCATAGATACATCACGCGAATTATGAGGCAGCAATGTATGATGTTTGTACAGAACCCTTGACCTCAGAGATTACCGTGCTCAAGCATACCTTCTGACTACCATTTGAATTCGCGATAGTTGAGCCTTGCGGTATGTTTGAAATTGTGTTGATCGTGAGGCGGAAGGGTATCGATGAATAGAATGTTCCTGTGCGCTAATATTCCTGCTCCTGGCCTCTTAGATTGTTTTAGTAAGGGGACGGCGGTTTTTAGTGAAGCCTATTACGATTCTTCAGATTCTTTAGGCTGGCCTGAACCTGTTTTCCCCATGTTGGTGGATGGCATGCGGAGCTGTTTAGGTGGGAGGGATGTGTCTTCCCATTCATCGGATAAGGGGTAGACGGCCTTGGCTTTACTTCGCCGATGAATTTGAGTGTTGATCCGCTTCTTTGGTGTAGGTGCTTCGTGCGGTGTTGAGGAAGCAGATATTTCTTGGTCACTCATGGCGTGTTTGGTGGACGAGTTTTTGGTGTTGGTGCAGACCAAGAGGGAATATTGGTTGGTGCCTGCTGTAGATCGCTATTGTCATAAGGTTTCTCATTACCAGTCAGACCATCTTCATAAGAGTCTAACCACATTTCTCCTAACTCTTGTTCAAATTTCCCGTTCCCGTTGAGATCCATCCAGTAAAAGAGTGGATCAGCCACGGTAATCACCGAGGGTGTTCCATAATCGTCTAGCCAAACCTTATAGGTTCGCCGAGCTGTCATATAATCCACTGCCCCTCTCCCGGTCATATCAAAGCGTCGAAAGAACATATCATTTCGCCAATCGTAAAAGGCTTCCACCTCTCGGTTGTCGAATTCGTCAGGTTCTTCGGGGAGTTTCATGCGCGGTTGGATATGAGGAAAAGGGGAAGGGGTTACGATAGGAACAAGATACGGCGGAATCTCTTGTTGAACACTCATGAATGCTTCGGTTTGATGGACGGTCAGTCCTAGAAATATGAGGAATCCTAATCCTAATGACCATACGATACCTAGGGTTTTTGAACCAATTTGGCACAGAAATCGTGGCAAAGAATTGGACGAGTCATGTGGCATACACACACCATATCACCGCCCATTTAGGGGGTCAATCTGCAGATGATCATCTGCATTGTCAGGTGTGTCCCACGTTGTTACAATGCCGTTCTCTCCTTCATTACTTCATGTTTGCTGATGTTACTTTTCCTCAACGCGGCTATCACGTATTTACCT
>JBMYWX010000119.1:0-6126 GCA_049607825.1 Nitrospirales bacterium | reverse complement strand
AGTCGGGTGCTCGTGCCATTAGGGCGTGCATCGGTACAAGGCTTGGTCTTTTCGATATCTCAATCATTTGTCCCTCACTCAGGCAGGGGAGGATTTTCTCACCATGATCTCCGAGAAATAGTCGACCTGGTTGATGCCCCAGGCGAATCGACCCTCGATCCCTCCCTGCTCAAACTGGCTAGTCAGGTAGGCGACTATTATGTTGCTCCGCCTGGTGCTGCGCTGCGTCTCGTCTTGCCACCCTCGTCACCTAATCGTACAGCGAAGCGCATCGTTCTGACGGATATCGGAAAACAGACAATGGGGCAGACACGACTTTCAGCTGAACAATCCACTGTTCTTCAACGATTAGCCAAAGCTCCCAAAGGATTAACGATGGCCACCCTCCTGAAAACCATCGATGGTAATAAGTCTGTCATGGCGGGGTTAAAGCGCCGGAAACTGGTCCAAGAAATCGAGTGGGTGCGGGTTGCTTCAGAGAAAACTACGATCTCTCAGGGTGCTTCTGCTGATCTATTGGGTTCCTTGTCAGACCATGGAAGCGAGGTAGGTCAGGATGGCGGGACGGAAACATTGCGATTACACGAAGGCAATCTGCCGGATCTGTTGTTGCCCTGGTGGAGGCAAGTGCGTGACGCACTATCGGCGAAAAGATTTGATGAGAGCCTTTTGACTGTTTCTCGTTCTATCAGAGAGCAATGCCTTGTGAAGTGCATTCATGAAACGTTGAGTCGTCAGCGTATGGTGCTTGTGCTCTGTCCAGAAATTCAGCGCGTTTCAGGCATGGGTGATAGATTACGAGAGTTGTGGGGAGCGCAGGTTGGGATATTCCATGGTGGTCTTTCTGTGTCAGTTCGATCTCAGTTTTGGCAGGACATTCAGTCAGGGCGTTATCGCATTGTTGTGGGAACACGGTCGGCTGTTTTTTTGCCACTGGCTCAAGTCGGTCTCATATGGGTTGAGCAAGAAGAGGATTTTTCGTATCAAGAAGAACAACGACCCTCATACCATGCACGAGTCGTGGCGCGAATGCGGGCGAAGCTGGACTCTGCCGTGCTTGTGCTTGGATCCACTCATCCTTCGATGGAAACTGTTTATGCAGTGACAAGGGAGAATGAAGCCTTTGTGGTTCACGAACTACATCATTCTGACTCATCTACCCTCGAAGTGGTGAATCTACGAAACGTTCCTTATGGAGTCATCTTATCAGACAGAATGATTAAGGGGATGCGTCGGGCGTTGGATGTACAAGGACAGGTCGTATTGTTTGTGAATCGTAAGGGGTTTTCGCGTGCTTTGTCTTGTCGTGATTGTGGCCATATCCTGAAATGTCCAAGGTGTGAAGTGACATTGATTCTGTATCAGAATCCAGTGCGCATGAAATGTTCCCTCTGTGGATCCCTTCATGAACCGCCTGAGGCCTGTCCAGCTTGTCAGTCTATTCGACTTGAAGCTTCAGGGTACGGAACTGAGCGAGTTGAAGCACTTGTTAGAAAGAAATTTCCAGATGCCTGCGTTGTTCGTTTTGACCGAGAAACAGTCAAAACCCATGTTCAAGAAACGGCGATTCTTGAGAATATTCGTAAAGAAGAGATCGATATCGTCATCGGTACTGAAATGCTATTTAGCGCCCAGTCATTTCCTCCAATGCAATTCGTCGGGATTCCCAATGCTGATGCGGGACTTCACTTTCCAGATTTTCGTGCAGCTGAACGAACCTACCATCGTTTAATACAAGCGGTGCAATTGAGTGATAAAAACAATACTGCGTCCGACATCGTCCTTCAGACCTTGCTTCCCACTCATCATGTCATTCGAGCGGTCACCGAGGCTGATCCCATAATATTTTATCGAGAGGAATTGCACATTCGTCAGGTCTTGAATTATCCGCCCTACTCGGCCCTCATTCATGTGGCCATATTGGGAAACGTTGCAGAGCAAGTAAAAAGCATGGCGATGCAGTGTCGAGAACGACTTGTCGCGATGGAATCAAAGGCCAACAGTTCTGTCTCGGTTTCGACGCACATTTCTGGAAGTTCCGACAGCATTTTAGGACCTTTGCTTTCTCCTCGTGCAAAGAATCCTCATCTCACTCGTTATATCTTGATTGTCAAAGATTCAGATCGTGCGCATATGCAGAAAGTCGTGAAGCGTATGCAGGATGATCTGATGCCTGTTTTGAAACGTCAACGACTCATAATGGAAATTCACGTCGATCCAGCTGATATGCAGTAAGCGCGTTGTTCCTCCTTCGTATCGTGTATTTCGTTAAAGAAAGCCGAGAGGGTTTTTCTTCACGAGATAGAACGACGAGGTACGCTATCCCTTTTTCCTTTTGGATTTCTTCTGATTTTTTGTGAGTGGAGTGTTTTCAAGAGGGGACTCAGGAAGAGGCGGTTCGCCTCGGCTTCGTTTGTAAATACCATAGGCAAAGGTCATCCAAAATATTCCAGAAAAGAGGCCAAACAACACGGCTGTAAAGATGCGTTGTAGGTCTTCAAGTGGTGGTTCTGGACCTAATTGTTGAAGGTCCACCATCTGGATAATCGGCCACGCGAAACTCTCTATTCCAAGGAGTAAGGTCGAGGCTGTCCACACATGTGCGATTGAATCAAATCGCCAGGCTAGGAGACCTGCGACACCTAAAGCCATCATCAGCCCGGTGGGGAGCGACAATTCTCCAAGAAGCATCCACAGGCCAATGGTGACAACGAGGCTGCCAAGGACTGCGTTAAGATTGAGCCAAAGTGTTCGATCCATCCTGATATTCATGTCCCTTCAATGGAGAAACCGTCAATGAAGGGGTACGATACCATACCTCTATCACAAATTGGGGATGTCTTAATTAGAGAGCCCTACAAAATTGAACGGAAATAGTTTTTTGAAATGCGTGAGAGGATTAATTCTCGGAGTAGGACTGCTTGGTGAGGGATACTTCTCCTGGGTGAAGCAGCAGAAGTGAATCAGCTTCGAGCGGATCCTTATGGAACAACGCATAGACAAGGAATAACTGAGGGATTGGTTCTGGAGGAAAGGTTAACAGAACCGGGACCTCAACAAAGGCCGTTGGTGTTTGAAGGCCAGCAAGACGTAAACGTACAGCCATTAACACGTCTCTAATCCGACTATGTAATTCTTTTTCCGATAATTCATCTGATGGGCAAATGCCTTTGTTCCATAACGGTTTGGTCATGCCTACTGCTAAATCAAGGCCAATTCGCTTGGCTTCTCCAGAGACATCCATGAGGTATCCAGCTTCAATGGCTTCACGACGGGAGCGAACTTGTTGAACGGACAGCTCGTCAATGGCTTCGATATTGGGCTTTGGCGATTCTTCCGTTAACATTTTGACTTCTTCAGATGGTATTGGGACCAGTTCCCTGGATTCCTCAACGTTTTCAGCAGGTGACTCAGAGAGTTCGGACGATATTGGTGATTGGCCTAAGCTCGCGAGAATTCCCTCATACACGATTTTTGCCGATTGTGACCACTTCGGATTGAAAGGCAAGCCGCGAAATGCGGCTTCCGAAGCTTTCTTTTCATCATGAGTCAATGGCCGTGGTTGTGACATACTTTACAGTTAAGCATTCTATGGCTACTTGTCAAGTTTGTGAGGAAATAAATATTGTTCCTTTTCCTTGACATTATGTGTCAGTCCTACATGTATTTTACGGTGACTGGATGCTCAAGACAACTTTCGCCGACGAATTGGTGTCCATGTGATTGACCAGGTTGGTGACACTGGCATCCATCATTTCCATCAGTGGCCCTGGATAGAGGCCAATCCATAGCACAAGAATAGCCAATGGGATCACGGTGGCCAATTCCCGACTTGATAAGTCTGGAAGGACCGCGGCAACTTTGGTATTCGGTTCGCCCAGTGCCACTTTTTGTAACATCCATAGCATGTAAGCTGCGGCAAGGACGATCCCGCCCATGGAGAGAAGGACCATGGCAAAACTGGTGTAGGATGTTCCGACGAGGACTAAGAATTCTCCGATAAAATTGCAGGTGCCCGGAAGGCCAAACGCGGCTACGGTAAACAAGAAAAACAAGGCCACAAATTTTGGCATAGGTTTATGTAGTCCACCGTAGTCATCGATACCCCGGCTGTGCGTACGGTCGTACAGTTGTCCTACAGAAATGAACAAGGCTCCTGTCGTCAATCCATGATTGAACATTTGTAAGATCGCGCCTTGGATCCCCTGACTGTTGAATACAAATATCCCCAGCGTGACAAAGCCCATGTGCGAAACAGAAGAATACGCGACAAGTTTTTTAAGGTCTGATTGCGCCAAGGCCAAGTAGCCTCCGTAAATGATGGCGAAGACCGATAACCAAAGAATATAGGGTGCAAACATTGCCGAAGCTTCGGGAAACATCGGTAAACAAAATCGTAAAAAACCGTATCCACCCATTTTCAACAACACCCCCGCAAGGATGACGCTACCGGCGGTAGGAGCCTCGGAATGAGCGTCTGGCAACCACGTATGGAATGGAACCATCGGCATTTTGATGGCAAACGCCAGAAAAAGAGCGAGGAAAAGCCAAAATTGTGCAGTGGGTGAATAGGTTTGCTCACTCAGGACTATGAGATCATATGTGTGACCTCCTTCGAGATAGAGTCCCAATATACCGACTAAGAGTAGTAAGCTTCCCGTAAGGCTGTATAAGACAAACTTAATTCCCGCTGCACTTCGATTTGGACCTCCCCAGAGAATAATCATGAAATACATGGGAATCATCGTGAGTTCCCACAGCATAAAGAAGAGGAAGAGGTCCAACGCTGTAAAGACGACGATCATGGCTCCTTCCACTAAGAGGATAAGTGACATGAAGGCGCGAACTCGGGTATCGATAGAATTCCAAGAACACAAGACACACAGAGGACACAGGAGTGCGGTGAGCAGAACTAAAAGGATGCTGATACCATCGACGCCAACGGCATACTGAATATTGAATGTGGGCATCCATGGCAGGCGCTCGACGAATTGAAGGCCTTGCTCTGTGAAGTCAAAACGCAGGCAGAGAATGATGGCCAGTCCGAATTCGACAAGTGCCGTGCCAAATGCAATTCGTCGGATCCATTCTTGGTCTCGAACAAACGCCAATATAATAATTCCCAAGAAAGGAATTGCTACCATCCAACTAATCATGTGATTTGCAAAAATGGCCATAGTCTTGACCCCTAACTAGTAAGAGCCAACTGATTTTGTCATTTTCGAAGTATTCATCAGAAAGAGAGTGTTTCGCATGTAGGGTTCTTCATTTTTTTAACGAGATGCGACCGAAGAGCAACGTCTTTTCAGATCACGATATATAATAATCCGATCGCCAATACTAGCCAAAGGATCATCACGAGTAATTGGTGTTGGATTGTGCGAGGTTCGGCATCTTGCAAAGTCTGTCCTGCATAATCCACATGAATCCCATCTTGAGTGGTTTTTTTTTCAATCCAACCTACATCAATAATTTTCCAAATCCACTGCCCGAGTCCCACGCTGTGTTGTCCGACACCCAAGACAATTCGATCGATGCCTTTAATATCCACGACTCTCCATAGCCATCGTGCAAAGAGGAGAGAGGATGATGCGATCCCATGAATGGCCGAATCAATAATGCGAACATCAATTCTTCGCCAGAGCCAATTGGCAAATCGAAGTGTTGGATTCACCACATACGCGTCATAGAGTTCATCAAAGTAGAATTTATTCCAAAACAATACATAGAGGGACGTTGCCCAACGACCTGTTCCAGGCAGTTGGCGGGGAGGGCGTGTATGCATTGAGTAGGCAACAGCCCAACCAGCAACGGCCACAACAAGTGGTACTAGAACCCAAATAATGGAGCTGACTTCAACTGTCGCTGTATTTGAGTTGATACTGTGAGGGGATATCGCTGGAGAGAGGAACGTCGCAAACCACATCCATCCCGACGTTAATAACACGCCGAGCAGACCCATCGTCAGAAGTACTCCACTCAATATGGAAACATTAAGAAATTGTGGTTGAATGACTTGATTCTTTTGGGCCTGTTGACCTGTGCTAGGCCAATAGGTTTTTGGGCCATAGGCAAAGAGACAGGTGATACTTCGAAACAGATACATGGCTGTCACAAAAATCGTGA
>JBMYWX010000118.1:3822-9479 GCA_049607825.1 Nitrospirales bacterium | reverse complement strand
CAAGTTTTTTTGACGTTGCCATGTAGACTCCTTCATGAGGGTTGACCGATGATCACGCGCGGAATAAATGATAGTACCATTCTTCGTTTGTAAACCCAAATACGGTTGCTGAACGTACGATGTGATGAGATGACCTGTACGATGAAATGAGAGGGATTTACTTTTATATATGTAGCTTATTCATAATTGCTTCAGCTGTTGAGCGACCTGAACTCAGTGCACCTTCAAATGTCGCAGTCGTTCGGGTATCCTCACAGACATAAACACTTTCAGGGTATTGAGAAGGTGATGGATGTGAGGTATGAGACGCTGGAGACTGATGAGGCTGGGCTTCTGAAATATGGTAGCTTTGCAAGAGCTTCCAATTGCGTACTTGCTCTCCAAACCATTCTAAGAGTTGGCTGCGAACGGCCTTTGCGATTGTAGATTCCTCTGTTATTGAATTTTCAAATGTTGTAACTGAGACTAAGTGTTGGTTGTCTGGAGCATAGGAACGAGTAACTTCTGTGAGAACACACACAGAATTAATGACTCCAGTTTTTGCACCATTCAGTATCAAGTAAGGCCCAATCATTGGTGGTTCAGGTGCAGAGAAATAGAGGCAAGTTGACTGATGGTAGGGGCGATTTGTCCGATGAGGAATGAGTCGCGTTGTGGCATGGCCTTCTGTGGCAAGGACGACAACACGTCCCGTCAGTTGTTCTCCTGACTCTAGCGTTACACTAGTTCCTTGAAGACGGATGACTTTTTCTCCCGTCCGTATTTTCTCAAATCCAAGGTTGGTGGCAAGCTGTTGTGCAAGGGACCCAATGCCTTTTTCCGGTAGAGCTATATCCCCACTCGCAAACATGCGGAACGCAAAATCTGCCATATGGCTTGAAGTCGTTAACTGTTGATCCATAAAAACTCCACCAAGAAACGGGCGGAAAAACCGATCAATAATAATGTTCGAGAAGCCCATTGATTGGAGGTGGGTCAGCGTGGTTGTTTCTGTTCTCTGAAATAGGTCCCCAACAGAACCTGCAAGCACGCGTCGACGCCAGGCAGCGACACGGAATTTATCCCCCATTGTCCCGATTGGATTCGTCATGGATTGCAGTGCATGAAGGGGATGTCGAAAGGGATCTGAGATTCGATGAAATGTGCCGCTAAACCTGACAAGCGCGCCTGGGTAAAAACTTTTGAATTTTAATGATTCATAGTTAAGGGTACGCCTTGCTTCTGGGTAGGCAGTTGAGAACACTTGAAACCCACGGTCAAGTAAAAATCCATCAACCTTATCTGTGCGTGCACGTCCTCCCACATCATCATCTGCCTCTAGAATGACATTTGATACTCCTGCACGGGTGAGAGTATTTGCACAAGACAATCCTGTGAGGCCTGCACCAATAATGAGTACGTCAGATGCCATGTCTAAGCATTCTCTGTGCCATAAACCGAACGAGGGAAGATGAAGACATCGTGAGAATGAACCTAGGTCGTTTCATCCTTGAGAATTTCTAATGGATTTCCGGCGATATCGTTGATGTAGATTGACTGAAGTCCATCACGATGGGTCGTCAGATGTCCAAATCTTTCGGCGTCTGAGCGAGATACAGCAAAGTGTCCAGGGTGTTGGTGTGGTAGCACCAGGGCGAGTTTCGTGTTTGCAAATTTAAGCAGTGCCCATGTGTCGTCTACATATTCGATCATGCAATGAAAATTGTCGGTATACCAATCTATGCCTTCCTGAATATTTGGGACGACCACAGCAATGTGATGTATGCGGTCTAACGCAAGGTCTGAAACGTCTTTTTTTTCGTGTGTGTTTTGTCTGTCCTCTGTCGGCATACCCTATTCTAACTAAGATGGAATGCCGGTGGCTATGCGAATTGACTGATATGGTCGGTTAACATTTGTGCGACCTGGTTGAGATTGAAGGGCCACGCATAGTTCAATTTCACGCTTGGATGTTTCGCTCTGAGTTCTTCCATCTCTTCCGGAATTTCGAATTCAGAATGTGACCCGCCGGGGGTAAACATAGTTGAGACAACCGTAATTTGTTTCGTTCCTTGGGCGATGAGGTTGTCAACAGCTTCTGATAGAGTTGGTCCACAGAATTCATTATACGCAACAGAAAAATGTGCACCGTTCAACATTGGTTTCATTTGAAGAGCCAATGCCTCTAGTCCAGCTTGATAGGGATCAGATTCTGGCGTGCGAGGCCACTGACGTATTTTGGTGTCGAGCTCAAACTCTTCTTGCGACATCGGTTGTCCTGCAGCTCGACGTTGAGCTTCTAGTCGTTTTAATTTAGAGACAAGATCGCCTGGATAGTCTTTAGGAATACCGCCATGACCAACCAATATGACACCATTTTTTCCATTGTTCATGTGATGAGCTCCTTCTGTGGCTTAGTGAAATAAGTATGATGAGTGAAATTTGAATGTGATGGTTTCAACGATTGCAATTGCTGTACATGCTCAATATATGTGATGCCTTGTTCTTCTAAGAAAGTTGAATACTTTGCAGCGCCTCGTCCACCAATAATGACGGGACATAGTGGTAGAATTTTGTTTGTAATCTGCTTTGTCATGTGCTGAAATTCTTTCTCAGGTCGTTCAAGAACTGTCGACAGAATGACTAGTTTACCTTGACGACGTTCACAGGCCAAGTGTACTAAATCAATGTCGGAGTTCACCCCCATGTAGATAGAGTTCCACCCCTGTTTTTGAAGTACAAAGACTGATGTCATGGCTCCAATTTCATGAAAATTTCCTGGAGCACACGCCACAATAACGGTTGGGCAGTTCGAATGATGATTTTGCCGAAGAGAGGTGGCTAAATGATGCCGAATCGTTTGTGTAATAAGATGTTCCCCTCCCATGGTAATTTGCCCTTGATGCCATAGATCTCCAATGATGCGTAATACAGGAAATAAGACTTGATGGAGCGCTTCCTCTAACCCGAGTTGACTGACAAGAGCATAAATCGATGATTCTGCAGTGTCCTGATCTAATCGACGTGCAGCTGAGATAAGCGTGACCGCACTTGGCTGGAATTCGCCGGATAGGGAATGGGTTTCAATTGGTGAGTGGTTCATCGCATACTGAAGATTGGTCAAACCCATATTTGCGAGCTGTCCAATCGTTTGTCCAGTATCGATTTGCCAACGAATGTACATCAGGAGTTGGAGATCGTCTTCACTATACAGCCGATAGCCGTTTGTGCCTCGAACGGGGGAAAGGAGTTGGTAACGTTCTTCCCACTTGCGGATGACGTGCGTGCTCAATCCAGTCAGTTGTCCAACAGCCTTTATTCTATATCTATGGGATTCTTTGATGAGCTTAGACATGGTTACGAAGCATCAATTCTTTAGGATGTGGATTGAGATACACTTGATCCGATAAATATTCAATGTCGAAGATACGAACATAGTGACTAATTAATGTCAGTGGGATCGTCAGAGGAGTTACGGCACCATGATAATCCCAAATCACTTCCTGTAATTCGTCTCGCTCAACCCTACTCAACAACTTTTTTAAGTGTCCAAGGAGATGTTGCAAGACATTGACGTGTTTTCGCACAGTCGCCTTTACTGTCATCGCTTCAGCAAACAGAGGTCCATAAATGGCTGCGAGTTGATGTGGTGTGTGCTGATTTGCTGATGCCACTAGTTGACCGAGTCGTTGATAATGTGGGCGACTATGAGCCAGGAGGAGGTATTTATGTTGGGTGTGAAATCGTACGATGTGTCCACGCGTAAGTCGTTCACTTTGCAAAGTATTCCATCGATGCATGCAGAAAATTCGTTCGATGAAATTTTCTCGAATTGATAAGTCTTGCAATCGTCCTTCGTCTTCTACTGGAAGGAGCGGAAGTGTTTTCTGAAGACTATCAGCAAATATCCCCACACCTGATGTACTTGGCATGCCCTGTGGGGTGTACACACGCACGCGTTGAAATCCGCAACTTGGAGAGTTTCGTTTGAGAATGTACCCGTCGAGTTGGTTTTTCTTGAGTTGTCGAACCCTCTTTTGAGAAAAACGAGTCATCCGTGTCGTGTGGTTAACGTTGCTGTGAATTGTGATGAGTTGAGTGGACGTATTCGATGAGACTAATCGCATGGCTTCACGGGGTATTCCTAACCCAGCTTCTGTTTCAGGACAAACGGGAATCCATTCGACAAAACGACCTAAGGTATCAGTGAGAAAACGATCTCGTTTATGCCCACCGTCATATCGTACTTGTTCGCCTAGTAGGCATTGACTAACACCCAGTCTTGGGATTTGATGCTGTTTTTCCCTTTGAGCGGGCGTTAAATTTGCCGATGTTGTGTGTTTGTTAGACGTCACGATTTCTTATGTTTCCTTACAGTTCTTCCATCCAACCACTGTCTGTGACTTTTGGTCGATTCATGAATAGTCTGCAATAGCAGTATCCTTGTCTTTTTTTAGCGCGGCAAATGTGCGTAAGGCACGTTCACGAGCTTGGGAATGGGCAATGATGGGGTACGGATATGTTGTGCCGAGTGACACCTTATGTTCAGCTAAGAGCAGGGGAGGTGCTTCCCATGGCTGATGAATCCAGGGTGCGGGTAGTTTCCCAATCTCTGGAACCCATCGTCGAATATAATTCCCCTCTGGGTCAAATTTTATTCCTTGTGTGATCGGATTAAAAATTCGAAAATATGGGGCTGCATCGGCTCCACAACCGGTGACCCATTGCCAGCCCATCGTATTATTCGCAAGATCTGCGTCAACGAGGGTATCCCAAAACCATTCCGCTCCTCGCTGCCAGGGTTGTAATAAGTGTTTCGTCAGAAACGAGGCCGTGATCATACGTACACGATTATGCATCCATCCTGTTGTCCACAGCTGGCGCATTCCGGCGTCAACGAATGGATATCCAGTTCTGCCTTTTTGCCAGTGGCGTAAGATTTGAGTATGTTCGTCCCATCTAAAATGAGAAAATTTTTCACGCAACGGATGAGTTGGTGTCTGAGGGAAGTGATAGAGGAGATGGTATGCAAAATCTCTCCATGCGATTTGACGAAGAAAGGCATGAGCACTGACATGAAATGGTTTTGTCTGGCCAGAGTTTAGGTGAGCGCTCAGTGTACGCCATATTGTATGAGGACTGATTTCTCCAAAACACAAATGTGGAGAAAGTTGAGAGGTGTCTTCGTGGTCAGGGCGGTCACGACCATGCTGATAAGAGGCACACCGTGTATCAATAAATGCCTTCAGTCTTGTCCGTGCACCAGATTCTCCTGGTGCCCAGGTGGCTCGAATACCTTTTGCCCAATCGATCGTGGGTTCGAGGTGAAGTTTTGTGATTGGGACAGAGGTAGGCCGTCTGACAGGGGTACGTAATTTGCTTGGAATTGAGTGATGAACGCCTTGTAGGGTTTCGGTCTGATACCGTTTCCAGAATGGAGTGAAGACCTGATAGGGCTGCCCCGTCTTGTTCATCAACTGATCTGGGTCTATCAGGAGAGTTCCATGATGCTCGTGAATCGTGATGTTCTTCGATTGTAAGTCATGCTGGATCACAAGATCTTCTGCGCGTCCATAAGGTTCATAACGGCGATTCCAGTAGACTGCGGTTGCATCGGTCTCGTGGATGAGTGTAAGAAGGGCTTCAAGGCTGTCTCCTTGTTTAATAATCAGGTAATG
>JBMYWX010000118.1:0-3812 GCA_049607825.1 Nitrospirales bacterium | reverse complement strand
CTGTGCCTCAAGCGCGTGGAGGGACTGATGAAGCCACCAACGACTGGCTCCTCCGATGGGCCATGGATTGCGAGTATCGTCTGGCCAAATATAGACAAAGACTATAGGCCTCTTGGTTTGCAAGGCAGATGAGAGAGCGGGGTTGTCCCTCAATCGTAGATCTTGACGAAACCACACAATGACGGGGTGTTGGGTTGTAGTACTCATTCTGGTCAGTCTCTTTAGGTTTTTCTTTCACCCATCAACATATCTTCAGAAATTCTGAGGATAGAGACGTCCCGTTTTCCCCTTGCGCCTTTCACTGTCAGTTTGACTGACTTTCCAATCTCTCCACGTATCATCACAACCACTTCTTGGTATGTTTTCCCTGTTAAGGGCATGTCGTTCACCATGAGAATTTCATCTCCATGTGCTAGGCCAGCTTTGGCAGCTGGGCCTTCAGGATGAATGGCTCGTATGTAGAGAGTAGCCGGGTCTCCGACTCGACGAGCGGAGACGTGCATCGCAACTCCAATAATACCTTTCGGCATGTCGGATTGATTGTACCCTTCATGCGGATCTGTCATTGTACCTCTAGAGCTAGGAGCGTGACCTGTGTCAGCCAAAACCAGAGGTAATCCTAGTGCGCAGACAGATAGAGCAGTCAGAAAAAGTATTTTTATTCGCATAACTCAGTCCTTTCACATAAAAAATTGATAAACATGTGCAATGTAGATTTCATCGCCATTCTTCTTCAATCTAAATTAATCCGATCAAGCAAAGTCCCATGACAAGGACTGCGCTATTGAGTTGAACAGAGAGACGGTGCAGGGAATCTCTCTTTTCCCGTAATAGTGGTGTATTTAACCCTCGTTCTTTATTTGCTGAAAGTGTGTCGCTGAGTTCATTGATTTGAGGGGTAAGCGGGGTCCGACAGTAATTTTCTATGGCAAGGATTCCTAGCCACATGCCAGAAGAAATCAAATCAAAAGAATCAAAGCCCCTTTGTACCCCTAACGCTGTGATGGTACCCCATCCTACCGTGGCGCTGATCATGCCGAGTGCGTAATAACGGGGAAATAATTGTCGGACAACACGAGCAAAGGATTCTGGCTCAAGGTTGCGGGCAAGAACTGGTGTAGTGACAAACGACAAAAACACCACTTTCCCAACCAATACTGCAAGTGCTAAGAGGTGAAGATATGCGAGTGTGTGTTGCATCATCATTGGTAGATACTCCTTAATGGCGATGATTCTTTAGGAGTTTTCTTGTTGCCTGATAAACACGTTCAAAATTAGGTAGCTGACTCATAGGAACATGTTCTATATAGCGAATAACGTTGTGATGATCTGCCACGAGCACCGTACGTTTCAGAATTCCGTGAGTCGAAATGAGCAGGCCAGTCTTCTTGCCAAAGTCATAAGAGGGAGAATCCGAGAGATACGTGACATCATGAATATTGGCCTTGTTTGCGAAATAGGCTTGGTCGTCATAAGTGTTTGTGCTAATCGTCACAATTTCAACCAGTTGATCCAATCCACCATTTCCCTCACTCAATCGATGAGTCTGTTCGTCACAGACTGGCGTGTTCAGTTGAGGTACAAGACTTAAAATTTTGATACGTCCTTTGAGATCGTCAAGTTGAACCGATTGACCGCCTGTTCCCAAAAGTGTGGCATTGGGGAGTGTTTGACCTTTCGTGATTTGTCGTGGTGATTCAGCAAGGACAATACGGGTGTACATAGAGGTCAAGAGAATGAGAGTCATGCACAGAATAAA
Organism: Nitrospirales bacterium; assembly: GCA_049607825.1. Lineage (GTDB taxonomy): Bacteria > Nitrospirota > Nitrospiria > Nitrospirales > UBA8639 > JAGQKC01. The sequence continues at coordinate 2,053 of JBMYWX010000118.1, read as the reverse complement.
TCCTTGCCTGGTGATGAAGCGATGACGTGTCATATTCCTTGGCTCCCTATTCATTTGCAGTCTCAATTGATGAAGGTTCCCTTTGGAATAACGATGTGAGTGCCGGTTCAAGTGTTGGATACGTAAAGGTAAATCCTTCATGTGTAATCTTTTGAGGCTCGACTTGTTGCCCAGAGGTCAATATATCGGATAACTCACCCAGTAAAATTTTGAGCGAGAATCCCGGCACGGGCAGCCAAGAAGGACGATGGAGAACTTTACCGAGTATCTTACAGAATTCCTGCATGGTGACACAGTGTGGTGAGACTGCGTTCACTGGACCCGACACAGTCTGTCTAACGAGTAGCCAGGCAAAAAGTCTCGCGAGGTCATGTATGTGTATCCAAGAAACCTTTTGTGTGCCGGGTGCAATTGGACCACCAACACATGCTTTGAATGGCGTCACCATTTTACTTAACGCCCCACCATCAGGTCCTAGTACCATTCCAATTCTTACACACACAACTCGCACTCCATGAGCCGTTGCTTGATTAGCTTCATATTCCCATTGCTGGCAAAGTTCAGCGAGAAAGCCCTCTCCTAGTGGTGAAGATTCGTTCATTGAGACATCGTCTGCTGGACCATAGAATCCAATTCCAGACGCATTGATGAGGACTTTGGGTTTGACCCTGAGTCGCCCAATTGCCTCGACTAGTCGACGCGTCGTGATGATTCGACTGTCGATGAGTGTTTGTTTTCGTCTGGGTGTCCACCGAGCATCGGCAATGGGTTCCCCGGCAAGGTTAATGCACGCCTCAACACCATCAAGTCTTTCATCTGATTCATGGGCGAGTCCATTCCAATCCACGAACAATATCTTCTTATGAGCATGGGCACGTGCCTGAGCAGGGTTTCTTGACAGCACAATTATCTCATGCTGGTTGGCAAGCAATGTTTGACAGACATGTCGACCGATAAAGCCTGTTCCGCCTGCAACAATAACTTTCATAGTTCCACCTTAGTGAGGATCTCGAATTCGTCAATAGACTGATGAAGTCGTTTCATTATACTACTCGAGAAGTTGAGTCTGCATTGTGTCATTCTATGCTACTCTTTTTGCAGTTCAACTGATGGAATGATCTTTGAGTCTCCCAACAGTTCGATACCGAAAGGATTCGTTTGTATTTCAGGCTCACGGTAGAAAGTTGATCGAGAAGGTTGAAATTTAATATTGAGGTTAAGCGTCTGTTGTTCTCTGATGTTAACCGTCACCTCAGTTCGACCAATGGGATGCCAGACGACCAACGTATGCGTGCCGGCTGGAATGTCAGTAATTGAAAATACACCGTCTTCATCGGATGGTGAGAAGTAGTCATGAGATAGAGAGAGCGCCCACGCTTCCATATACTCATGCAGAGGACATCGTATGAACAAAACGCCATCATCCCTCACCTCATACTCACGTGCAGGACCAGGTTGATGAATACCCCCCTCTCCTTCCAGAAGAAAATCGCTCTTCACAGATTTGCTGTGGGGGTGGAGATTTTCGCTGAATAGTAATCGACCACCGTATAGAGTAGCTTGAAATACCTCAATGGGATGTAAAATTGGGTCCCAATTCTCAAAGACTAGGCTATCTCCTGTTTTGAGAAGTCCAATAAAAGGGTTGAATCGACAATTGAGAGTTTTTAATGAATGTGTCTGGCGTTGTCGTTGGCCGTCACTCTTTAGGCCCTTGATGAATATGATGGCACCAGCGAAATGAGAATCTTTAGTAATGGAAGGTTTGGGGGCAATTCTCCACCCCCTACCGTCAGATACGCGTCCGCAGTAATACGGGTCAGGATAGGTCGCAAGATTAAACTTGCGTATTTGAGGGAGTTTGCCAACAGCCGTGATTGTGCCTGTTACGTGTCCAGTTTTTATTGACGAATTTTTCGCGTGAGCTACAACAGGATTGTGCACACTTGTCATGATGCAGATGATGCCACTTATTGAATAAAGCCAAACTGTCTGACGAACTGTATACGGCATGGCGAATACCTTCTTTCTTAGTCGCTCAAGTGTCTTGTCA
>JBMYWX010000117.1:0-9652 GCA_049607825.1 Nitrospirales bacterium | reverse complement strand
ATCACCGGATAGGGGACGAGGGTAATATATCGTCCGACACCAAAGACTCCCATCACGATCAGAATGCCCCCGCCCAATATGACTGTGGTAAAAACGAAAGACGGGTCATGAGAAAACATGGCGAACATGCCAGCAAATACAACGGTCATTGGTCCCGTGGGACCAGAAGCTTGCGCGGGCGTTCCGCCGCATAAGGCGGCAAAAAACCCAAGACAAATCGCACCATATAATCCCGCGACCGCCCCAGCTCCCGATGCCACACCAAAGGCCAGGGCCAAGGGAAGTGCAATGACTGCGGCGACAACGCCACCAAAAACATCACCACGCAAATTATTGAAATGCAGCCCGTGGATAAGTTTTGAAGTCATACTTTTTGTGTCCCTGGGGTTGCGACTCTCTTCCTAAAACACGTATGAAATAGAAGGGAACATTCTTGCACGTATGAATGTCAGGATATAAGAGTCATCAGATAAATTATAAAGAACAACGCCTTTTGTGACCACAATGACGCATACAGATAATAAGTTGTAAAAAACATCATCATGCTCTCAGCATTTTTTGTCATGGGACTCGACCAACCATCGCGTCACTGACAATTAAATTAGATGATGGCTTTCTTGTATAATATTATATAGATTGTCATCAGATAATATGAAATACACCGTTCTAGAGTTCTTCTACGACCGTGATGAAATCTGACCTTATGCCAAACCCCAACATTCACCGTTCACCATCACCTTTGGTTTCTTTGACAATTTTGATTTTTGCCTGGACTCTGGCCGATGCAGTATGGAGCCAACCTCTCATTCACGTTGAGGTCCTTGAACCATCTCTGAAGGGACAGGAAGTTGGAATACGAACTGAAGTCAAAGGCAAGGCTACTGTCCCGAGTGATTATTTCCTTTGGATCCTCGTTCACCGAATTGAGGAACAAGAGAAATCATGGTGGCCGCAAGGGCAGGTAGAGATTGACCCACAAACGTTCACATGGTCCAAGAAGGTTAAATTTGGTGAAGAACGAGATATCGGGTATCAATTCGAAATTGCGGTGATCACAGTCTCAAAAGAAGAACATGAAAAATTAAGTCGATATTGGTTTATGGTTAAAAATACAGGTAGGTCGAGCCCCATAAAAATGCCAATGACCGCAATACCGCCGACCTACAAAATCGTAAAGAAAGTGAGCCACTGACAATCACCATCCCAACATAAACCTTAATTGAGTGCAAGAAAGAGTCATCATATTTTCTATCATAAGACTTTGGGGAAATGTGGTTGATGCCATATCAAACGGGGGAATTCACGGCACAAGCACACCCAGAAGGCTATGTATGGTACGACGAACTCATGGTCAGTCGAGTGTTCTTGCCCTAATTCTCCTCTTGACCCTCCCGTCATTCGCCTGGGGCTTAAGCCATAGCTTTAATCTGGGGTATGAGGAACCACGAGAGAATACCGACAATACATTATTAAACAATCTCGCTTCCACGGCTATCTGTTACGATTATCTGAGTGACGAATTAACAGAGACCCGCCTGATTATTCCTGCATCATCACCGCTTGGAGGCGAACCGATTACAAAAATCATTACGCATGCCTTTGCGTCTAGCGTGGCAGCATCGAGCCTGCTTCGATTAGATGTTGAAGTCACGGCGGTCAATACCTTCGGCAATGAATCATCGGTCACGAGTGCATTTTTTGATTCACTCGTCCTGACAAAAGATGGGCCAACACCCGAGGCAATCTCGGGAATGTCTATAATGCTTCCGTGGTTTCAACGCCATTTACCGAGGTGAGGAACTGATGATACGTGCATGGATACTCATGTGTTTGTTAACGGCTATGTGTTTCAGTCCGTCTGTACAGGCCTCTGTCTTAAGTGATGTGGCGAATGCCATGAGCGTCGGGACGTGGGAGGAAATTTCTACCACCGATCTCAACTTTGACTTCTTTCATTATCCTGGCGAACCCGCTCGGCTCACCACGGCCTTTATGGGCGATGCTATGTGGGATCCGACCTCACAACAAGTCCTCTTCCTAGGCGCAGGCCATTACTCCTCATCGCAGATGCATCGGTATACGGAATCATCCAATGCCTGGAATAAAGGTGCCAATCCTCCAGGAGCGCCGATCGGGTTAGGGCATGCCTATTACCATAATTCCATTTCCGTGAATGATCGAATCGTGCTGTATGTACGGATTAATAGTAGGCGTTTTCGACTCTATGAATATAATATTGACGGGAACTCCTGGACGACCCGAGCTGAAACGGCGAATGATGGCGATACGGCCCACGGCTTTGTCTACTTCCCTGAACGACGACTCTTCTATCTCGCTGACGGCACCTTTGGCATTCTTCGGGTCTTTAACCGTGGGACGAATTCGTGGAGTGTGCATGCGACGAATAGAAATTGTTTCGCCTTAGGGAATACCACCACGACCGGCTACTACCATAACTTTGCCGTCTATAATCCGATTCGCAAAGAGATTGTCTTTGGCGGGGGGAATACGAGTAATGGAGCCAATTCTCGAGCCATGTGTACGATGAATGAGAGTGGCACAATCACGGAAATGCCATTAGCGCCCACAAACCTGGGTATTTCTTCAGATAATAACGGTGGCGGGTTGATTAGTATTGATTCCTCATCTGGTGACCTGTTGGTCCTCACGCAGCTTGGGCAGTTTTATGCGTTTAATTTCGCCAGCAATCAATGGCGGACCATTAACGATAGCGCGACACGCCCATCGCAATTTAGTTTAACCGCGAATAACACCATCAATGATTTTGTGGTGCCGATTTCGACCTATGGCGTCATGATGTATGTGGATGAGAAGACCAAGAAGGCCTTCCTCTATAAGCATGCCCAAGGTGGAGCAGGGCCGGTGCCGCCTCCTCCACCGACGGATAGTCTGTCTCCAAAGCCTGTCTCGATGTTGACAGTACGTTAAGCGGCCCTGCCAGCAGGATCCAATACGCTCTTTGATACAGAGTGTGCGTTCTCAACAACACTGTTTTGTCAGAAGTTTGATACGTTACCGCCCGATACCGTCGTCTTAACGGAATGGGTCTTTCATAACAAAGGAAGTTGCGCTGGGTTAGAAGGCAATCCTATTCGGGGTTGTCCTGTCATTGAAGATGGCGCACTCCAATTCATCGTACTCTCTAATAGTGGGGCAGGAGCATCAGGACAATACTATGTCCGATTCTCAGATTTTAATCATACAAGCTTTGGCCCTGGTGAGCAGTCCTTTGTCCGTTGGAAGCAAAAGTTGTCAGCGAGCTTCTTAGGGACCGTCTATCAGAGTAGCACGGGGTGGAAACATGGTATGTTGGGAGGCGCAGACGAATTTTCGTGTGCAAGAATGAAGTCGTGGCACAAAACTCATATCAGCGAGGTATGCCACAAATATATTAGGCCTGTGGACAGGTTGAAAGGATTGAAGTCAAAGTGAAGTGAGGAGTAGTGACTTTGATTATCAACCTGGTAGTCCTGGCGGTCCTTGTTTACGATCAGATTTGAATCATGTGCCACGTATTATTTCTTCTGGGTGTCAGCCCATGAATGGGTCACGATCAGGTGTCCATTACGCATGGAACGGCGGATCAAAAGAGTCGTATCCAACTGTGAGCCAAGCGTGAAGCGGGCGAGTACCAATTGGTCAATGATCATGATCATCAACATCAAATACGCAACACGACCTTGTCATATAACAAGGTCAAAATATTACCCTATCTCTGCAGACCACTTTCAGCATCGGCCATACTTAGCAACCGATTCCACTGCCCACATTCCTACCTAACCCTGTTTTGTTAAAAAAACAGTAGACATTTTCCTCGTTTCATCCCATAGTGGCACATAACCCCCTTGCTTATTCATTCACCATACATGAGGAGTGATATTATGGAGCAATTGGATGACACAGCCAGTTGGGCACGCGATTTGGTGCTGACGTATGGACCAAACCTGTTACTGGCAATCTTTACATTACTTATCGGATGGTGGCTCGTGAAACGTGTTGTCAAGGTCGTTGATCATGCGATGGAGCGAAGCCAGGTTGAAGTCACATTGCGAGGGTTTTTGGCAAGTATGGTTGGCATTATGCTCAAGGCACTCCTGCTGATCAGTGTTGCCTCGATGATCGGGATCGAAACGACCTCGTTTATCGCAATGTTGGGTGCGGCCGGCTTGGCTGTCGGACTCGCACTTCAAGGCAGTCTTGCCAATTTTGCCGGTGGGGTCCTGATTCTATTTTTTAGACCGTTCAAAGTCGGAGATTTAATTGAAGCTCAGGGGTTTTTAGGCATTGTCAAAGATATCCAAATCTTTGTCACCATTATCACCACTTTGGATAATCGACGAATCATCATCCCCAACGGTCCGTTATCCAATGGGTGCATCACGAATCTGAATGCCGAATCCCTTCGTCGCATTGATATGACGTTTGGCATCAGTTATGGCGATGATGTGCTCAAGGCAAAAGAAGTTATTCAGAAAGTCATCGCCGCTGATGAGCGCATATTACAAGACCCTTCTCCTGATGTGTTTGTTTCCGAACATGGAGATAGTTCAGTAAATTTTGTCGTGCGGCCATGGGTCCATCCCGACCATTACTGGGGAGTCTATTTTCATATGCATGAACAGCTCAAACTTGCGTTTGATCGGGAAGGCATCACCATTCCATTTCCACAACGCGATGTGCATGTGTTCAAAGAAGCCATATCTGCATAGGTTCTTGACTCTTCCAACCTAAACGCAATGTCTGCCGGTGCTCACCTTGAGTTCCGGCGGACATTCATGGATGCGTGCCTCTTCCAATTTCGTTGAATTCCCTATACATTGAAAGCACAGGCTTTAGGGATTCATTCAGTCACTCTCACGCCTGTAAGCGTTACCACAGCAACTGAGGCATGTCACGTTCATGAAGCTTTCTGATTTTTTAAGTTGTCCTGCTATTCCTAGAGATTGTGCAACGGGCACAATTTCCTTTGCTCTCTGCCTCACTCTCATTGTTGGTGGAAGTCTCTTCCCTGAATTCCTGCAGGCGCAAATATCCGAGAACGACACGCATGAATCAGAGCCTCAAGCAGAGGAACATCTTCGATTGGGAATTGATTTCTATTTAACCAACGAGTTAGAAATCGCCATTGACGAATTTCGTGAAGCTGCTCGCATACGGCCAGGATACGCCGATGCCCATTATAATCTTGGAGTTGTTCTCGCCAAGAGCGGAGATTTGACGGGTGCTATCGCGGCATGGTCTCAGGCGCAACGCCTTCACCCAAGTGACCTGCCCGCACAGTATCATCTTTCAGCACTCGTTTCGTATAACTTTGGCGTCGCATTGCTTCGTCAAGGTCAGCTTGATCAAGCTATGACTGAATGGGCATCGGCACTGCGTATCCAACCAGATTTTGCAGAGGCGCATTATGCTGAAGGGCTTGGGTATTTAGCAAAAGGCAACGCGATTCAAGCCATCGTAAAGTTTCAACAGGCCCTTTCTTGGCGTGCCAATTGGCCAATGGCCCACCATCAATTGGGTGTGGCATTTTATGAAACTCGAGATTTTCCTTCAGCTGAACAAGCCTGGCGGAAAGCGCTTGAACTCCAACCTCAACTTGCAAAAGCCCATTCTAATCTTGGGTTCATTCAATTGCTCGAAGGTCAGACGAATTCAGCTATCGACTCATTTCAACAAGCCATTGCCCTTGATCCTGATTTGCCAGAAGCCTACGTAAATCTCGGAACCGCACTGTATAGTAAAGGCGAATGGCGAGCGGTCTTAAAACCCATTCAAACAGTATTGGATTTTCAACCACAGCTCCTTCCTGCACGACAGCTGTTGGGTGCCACATGGGCCAATCTGAGACAATGGGGAAAGGCCACAAGTGAATGGCGAGCGGCTCTTCAACAGTACCCACCTGAGTCTACCTCTGCGACTCTTCATTATAATATCGGCTTAGCGCTGATGATGATGGGCGATGTGCGAGGAGCTATTGGTGAATTCCGTCAAGCCCTCACATTCCGTAGAGAGTGGGCAGACGCGCATTTCCAACTTGGCACGGTTTCCATATTGGCAAAAGAATGGCCGGCAGGGTTACAGCACTTTCAAAAGGCCGTAGAATTGAAGCCCACATGGGCTCAAGCGTTTTTTAGTTTAGGAAAAGTTCACTATCACATGGGTTCGGTGGCGCGAGCGATCGAATCTTTACAGGAAGCGATTCGACTAGAGCCACGATTTGCTGATGCCTCCTATCATCTCGGGGTCATTCTTCGGGCACATAATCGATCAGAGGAAGCGATTGCACCATTGCTAGTGGCAGCCAAAGCCGGAATAGAAAATGCCCAAGGCCTATTAGCTTCGATGTATGCTAACGGTAGTGGCATCGACCAGAATATCCCAATGGCGATGATTTGGTGGGCCAGGATTTCTTCAACAGGGTCGTTGACGGAAACAGGAGTTCAAGCCAAAGAGCGACTATCGCAACTACGCCGACAATTCATAGGGTCCCAACTACCTTCAGCAGTAAAAGAAGAAATTCTAACCGGTTTCTTGCTTATTCGCCAAAGTCTTCGACAAACTATTCGAAATGTCGATGGGTACTCGTATGATCAAAGTCTCGGGCAACAACTGGCTCAACATAAACGGATGGGAGAAGCCATCCCGGTACTCATCCAAGAAGCGTTGACATTAGATGAGACGGCTCGATCGGAACTCGAACGATTATATCTGAACGGCGTAAGTGGAAAGTTACAGCCTTACGACGGACGAATTCTTAGTTACTTTCTTGAGACGGCTCAGGAACAGAATGTCCAGTCCTGTAATTTTTTGAGGAAGATTTCTCAAAATGAAAATCTCCCCGATTCTGCAAACATATCTGCAGCCAAACATGCCTGCCGTTTGTAATATTGCCCTGGCACAAGGTGACGAGACACTTGATCTCTGAGCGACTATTAGAAAAGAAAACGATAGCCTTAGCTGGGCTGTTGTTAGGCCTATTAGGAATGTTGTGCGGGCATGGACTCTCACTTCTCTTTCCTCAAATAGACGTTGCACTCTATGACTGGCATGTGAAGGCTCACGCATCTGTTGCAGTCGACCCATCAATCGTCGTGATCACACTTGATGAGCAAGGTCCTGCTTCGTGTGGAAACGGGCGCTGGAATTCATTAACGATAGCGAGTGCCATTTCAGCATTGCATCGAGCTGGCGCATCAATCATCGCCCCTGCCATTAATTTCAAAGTGCCCAACCCTTCAGAATGCGGTGACGTTCTAGGCAATGCTCAGCTTCTCGAAGCAACGAAGCAGGCAGGGAATGTCGTCTACCCATCATCTATTGAACCCATGATTGCCAACGAGGCAAGCACAACGGGTTGGGTTAGGCTAGCTCCTGATGATGATGGAGTTTTTCGCGGATTCTCATCGAAACAGATGGCGAATGACCCCAAACATTTACCATTTGGACTTGCCATAGCCAAAGCATACAACAGGAGTCATTCATTTGAGATCCCCGAGCAAGGCTTGATTTCTTTTGCTGGTCAATGGACTGATCAACCATTTCCGACCTACGCATTTTCCAATTTCCTTCAACTCGTTCAGCTGGGTGAAGACGTCAAGCTAACCACACTTGTTCAAGACAAAATCATATTAATATTCCCAGTCACCCGGCATTCAGAACGGTTGGAGACTCCCATAGAAATGGCTGCACCGCTCGGATATCTCCATGCAAATCTCCTAAATACGGCACTCACACATTCCTGGTTCAAAAAACCCTCTTGGAAGTCTTGGCTATCGAGTACATTTGTTGTCGTCGTTATTATCACTCTCATCAGTTCTGGGAGACGTGATATGTGGGGATGGATCGGAGTCGGCACAATCATTTTGGGTTTTGGGGGCATGAATCACCTGTCGTTTTTAGCCACTGGAACTGTTTGGCCTTATATGAGTACCGCTATCGCAATTATTGGCGTATTGATAGGAACATCAGTTTGGCCTGTATATGAAAATCGAAAAAGAACTCGTGCGCAGATTAAAGAAGTCAGCGTTCAACTCACCGACATACAAGAAAACCTTGTAAGGAAAGAACTGCGAGTAGAACAACTAGAAGAGGAACTCTTAGAAACAAGAGAACATGTGCAAAACACATCTGAAAAATTTGCTAGTTTGTCAAGGACAGAAGATGAAACTCGGCAACAATTGCAAGAAGCTGAAATTGAAGCCGCTGATGCCCGCCAACACATCAAAACCCTTCAACATGAACTCAAACAATTGCGCAAGGCTTCCCCAACGACTCCACTAGATCCAGCACATGCGTCTGAGCATCATGAAATTCAATTAGAAGCCAAGGCGTTTGGCATTTTGACAAGTGCTCCAGTCCTTTTGAAAACATTTCATGAACTGAAAAAGGTTGCCCCTACTGACAGCCCTATACTGATTCTTGGGGAAACAGGAACGGGAAAAGAATTGTTTGCTCAAGCGGCTCATCATTTGAGTAGTAAATCCCATGCTCCTTTTGTCTCAGTAAACATGGCAGCAATTCGACCAGAATTGTTTGAAAGCGAATTGTTTGGTCATGTTAAGGGCGCGTTCACGGGCGCCATCAGTCGACGAGGATTTCTCGAAGCTGCCGATCACGGAAGCATCTTTCTTGATGAAGTGGGAGAGTTACCATTAGATCTTCAGGCCAAGTTATTACGTGTACTGGAGAGCGGAGAGTTTTACCGCGTCGGACAATCCACACCAACACATGTTGATGTTCGTATTATCGCAGCAACCAATCGCGATTTGAGTCAGGCTGTCAAAGATGGAGTGTATCGAGAAGATCTCTACTATCGCCTGAGAAGTTTTGTCTTCAGGCTCCCGCCACTTCGAGAGCGTGGAGAGCAAGACCTAGCTTTATTGGTTCAACACATCCTCACAGACCTTATTGGTGACAGAAAACAAGACCCAGTTCAGGTTACGCAAGGAGCCATGGAAACCATACAAGCCTATGCCTGGCCTGGCAACGTGAGAGAACTTCGTCAAACCTTGGCCCAAGCCGTAGCGCTTGCCGAAAGCAATGTCTTGACTGAACAAGACCTTCGTCTTTCTCACACTGAGCATGAAGAAACGAGATTGGTTTCCAACCGACCGGATCCGAAGGCGAAACATGTGAGGAGTAAAGAAGAAATGGCTCGACGTGAAGATGCCTTCGTTCTATCCACGCTTCAACAGCATGGGTTCGACATGCAGGCCACGGCAAAAGCGTTAGAATGGGATAGGAGTACGGTCACTCAACGGTTGAAGGGATTAAGTCTTCAAGCACTAGTTGATCATAAAGGTAATGTACACAAGACTACGGTTGCATTGGCTGGCAATTCTTCTCTTGAAAAAATAGTTGAACTCAAATTAAATGAATATTATCGAAATCTTATTTCCTCAACCACTTCATACGACACGGTCGAGGAAGCTTTGACAAACTGTAGGAAACGCTTGCGAAACATTCCTGAAAGACATTTTCCAGCGATTGAGACACTTATTCGTCAACACTTTGCAAACTCCACTCATTAAGCAGGGACAAAATTCAAGGCCGCTGAGTTGATGCAATAACGAAGGCCAGTCGGTTTGGGTCCATCTTCAAAAATGTGCCCCAGATGTCCGCCACACCTTCG
>JBMYWX010000116.1:0-9732 GCA_049607825.1 Nitrospirales bacterium | reverse complement strand
GGAGATTGGTCTTCTTTCCTGTAGATCACAAAACATTCCAAAGAGAGGCGTACGAAGTTTGTTGAAGTGGTTTGTGCAAGGGGGTGCCTTTTTCGGAAAAGTAATGCTACGAAGAGGAAAAGTCGGATGAGGTAGTTAGGATTAGCCAGAGATGGGGGTATAGAATAAATGAAGAATCAGTGACAGGGTTAATCTTCGAAATACTCGGATACAATTTAACTTTAGGTAAGGCTACTTCACACCTCTCGCCATTTTCGGCCATCAGTTTCGATGAGCCGATCGGCTTCAATGGGTCCCCATGTGCCAGCGGGATATTCAGGTAGCCACTTTGTCCCATGTGTTTCCCATCCTTTGAGGATATCTGTGACCCAGGTCCATGATGCTTCGACTGCATCACGTCGCATAAACAAGGACGCGTCCCCAGTCATGACATCTAACAAGAGTCGTTCGTAGGCTTCGGGGGAGGGGGTATCAAATGTGTCACCGTATTTGAAGTCCATTTCCACGGGATGGGTTTTGGCCTTGCTTCCTGGTTGTTTTGAAATGATTCTCAGACTCATGCCTTCCTCAGGCTGAATTTTCAGCGTGAGGAGATTTGGTGCTTGCGGAAGCCCAGGGTTGGCATTAAAGAGGATCTGTGGAATCTCCTTAAATTGCACGGAGATTTCTGATGCTCGTTTGGGCATCGCTTTACCCGTACGAATATAAAATGGCACGCCAGCCCATCGCCAGTTTTCAACAAATACTTTTAAGGCGACGTATGTTTCGGTTGTAGAATCTGGACGCACCCCTTCTTCTCTGCGATATCCAGGAAACTCTTTCCCATTAATTGATCCATGGGCATACTGTGCGCGGACCGTCATGTCTTCGACGTCTTTGCCGCGAATAGGACGAAGTCCACGCATGACATCCATTCTGGTATTTCGAACGACATCAGGGTCAAGAGAATAGGGTGGTTCCATGGCGATGAGACAAAGGAGCTGCAAGATGTGATTTTGAATCATGTCACGCAAAGCCCCGGCTTCTTCATAATACGATGCACGTGTTCCCAATGTTTCAGCCTCACTTACCGTGAGTTGAACATGATCGATGTAGCGATGGTTCCAGATTGGCTCAAAAATCGAGTTTGCAAAACGCATGACCATAATATTTTGTACGGTCTCTTTCCCTAAGTAATGATCGATTCGGTAGATCTGAGATTCGTCGAAGACTCGCCCGGTAATCTCATTAATGACTTTCGCAGACTCAAGATCTCGCCCAATAGGTTTCTCGACAATGACACGTGAAAATGGTGACTGGTTATCGACATCATAAATCAATCCAGCTTTGTGGAGACCTTCACATGTAGGACTAAAGGTGGTCGGAGGAATTGCTAAATAAAATATACGGTGACCAGGCAGTTCTAGTTGACTTTCAATTCCTTCAAGTCGTGACTTCATGGTGGTGAAAGTTTCAAGGTCGTCGACCGGGCCGTTCATATAGAACAGTCGATTGTGAAACTCATTCCATTTTTCATCGTTCAGCGTTTGCCGTGAGAACTGTTCGATCCCTTTTTTGGCGATCTGCCGAAACTCGTCATCACTCATACTCTTCCGCCCTAAGCCCAACACGGCATAATTTGGTGGGAGGAGCCCATCAAGTAAGAGGTTATAGACTGCCGGGAGGAGCTTTCGGCGGGTCAAATCTCCTGATGCACCAAAAATAACTAAGGTGCAGGGCTGGGCGAGTGCAGATTTCGTCGCTTCAGAAAGAATCTTGGGTGATTCTGTTTGTAGGGTCGATGGCATGGTACACCTATTAGGTTAAGGGTCTATCGTTGGACACTATGGCCGCCAAAAGCATTTCGCAGTGCCGCGAGCATTTTTTCCGCAAATGACTCTTCTTGACGGGACCGGAAACGTGTAAACAACGCTGTAGCCAGGGTTGGTACTGGGACGTCTTTTTCGATGGCATCCATGATCATCCATCGGCCTTCGCCTGAGTCCTGAACAAAGCCTTTGAGTTTGTCGAGCTTGGGATCTTCTTTCAAGGCGCTGGCTCCTAGTTCTAATAGCCATGATCGCACGACGCTGCCTTGCATCCATAGGTCTGCGATTTGTGGAAGATTGAGGTTATAGGAACTCTTGGACATGAGTTCAAACCCTTCGGCATATCCTTGCATCATGCTGTATTCGATACCGTTATGAACCATTTTTACATAGTGCCCCGCTCCATGGCCTCCGACATGGGACCAGCCGTTTGGAGGCGCAAGTGTGGTGAAAATGGGATCGAGTCGTTTGATGGCCACGTCCTCGCCACCAACCATCAGGCAATAGCCGATTTTCAATCCCCAAATGCCTCCGCTTGTTCCTGCATCAACGTAATGGAGCCCTAAAGTCTTGAGGCTCGCCGCTCGACGCAGGTCATCGTGGAATTTCGTGTTGCCTCCGTCGATGACGGTATCGTCACTATCAAGTAGACCTGCAACTTTTTCTATTGTTTCTTCGGTTGGATTACCGGAGGGTACCATGACCCATACGGCACGTGGTGCGGAAAGTTTCGAGACGAGATCTTCTAGGGAGGAGGCTCCAATGCAGCCCTTTTCTTCAGCTTCTTTAATGAGATTTGATGTGCGATCGTAAACGACTACGCGGTGATCTCCCTGGCGAAGCCGGGTCACCATATTCATTCCCATTTTGCCTAATCCGATAAATCCGATTTCCATAATCATCCCTCCTTAGAAGTGTGGCCAGCCTTGGCCATCGTAAGTTTCTCATGAATCTGTTACCGGTTGCTGTTACTTTGAGAAGATGCTCGACTTCTTCTCGCAACGGTATGGGTCCCTTTCCTCGAGTTGAGTGCCAGATCAAGATTGGATGCGGCAGTGATAAGGCCAAAATGAGTAAACGCTTGAGGAAAGTTTCCGAGTTGTTCTCCTGTATGAGAGACTTCTTCGGCATAAAGGCGGAGATGATTAGTATAACTTAACATTTTTTCAAAAATTAATCGGGCTTCAGTGAGTCGGCCGGCTCGAGTCAGGGCCTCCACTAACCAAAAAGTACAGAGACTAAAGGTGCCTTCTTCTCCTTCGAGGCCGTCCGATGCCGCTTTTCCGACCTCATATCGATAGACCAAACTACCAAGTGCAAGCTGTTCTAATGTTCGGTCTATGGTTGATAGCATTCGAGGGTCGGTCGGGGAGACAAAGTAGACGAGAGGCATGATGAGATTGGATGCGTCGAGGGCATCGCTTCCATATGATTGGACAAATGCTCCGACCTTCGGGTTCCATCCTTTTTGCATCACATCTGTATAAATACGGTCTCGTTCAGCCATCCAGCGAGATCGATTTCCGGGATATCCACGGCTATCCGCCAGTCGAATGCCTCGATCAAGAGCGACCCAGCACATGACCTTAGAGTAGACGAAATGTTTTCGTCCGCCCCGAACTTCCCAGATTCCTTCATCGGGTTGTTCCCAGTTTTCGCAGACGTAGTCGAGTAGTCGGCATAAGTTCACCCAGAGATCATAGGAAATGGGAGACCCGTATTTGTTGTACACATATACGGCATCCATAATGGTTCCATAGATATCTAATTGAAGTTGGTCGGCTGCCGCATTCCCGATGCGGACCGGTCGAGAGCTTCTGTGTCCGTCAAGGTGAGGTAATTCTTGTTCTTCTAAATTGCGCCGACCGTCTATTCCATAGACGAGTTGTAGGGAGCCATCAGGGTTGAGCTCATGACAGCGTGCGTTGAGCCAATCCATAAAACGAGCGGCCTCGACAGTGAAGCCAAGGCGCAGCAACCCATACAGCGAGAAGGCCGCATCACGAATCCAGGTGTATCGGTAGTCCCAATTGCGAGGTCCACCAATATGCTCAGGAAGGCTGGTTGTTGGGGCGGCTACAATGGCTCCTGTGGGTGCATAGGTCAGCAGTTTCAAGGTTAGTGCTGAACGGTGCACCATTTCTCGCCATCGGCCATCATATTGACATTGGCCCAGCCAGCGTTGCCAAAATGCAGAAGTATTCTGAAAGGCTGCTTCCCCAGACTCGGGAGTGGCGAGTAAGTCGGTTGTGCCAGGGCCTTCAGCAAATTCTAAGAAAAAGGTCAGGCTTTCACCTTGGTTGACCATAAATTCTTGATAGACCGTTCCTTCTCGTACATTCAAGGGAATTGGACTGACGAGCCCAGCCGTGCTGGTGGTAGTCCGAAAGATCGCTCCCTTGGAAACGATTTCGGCTGTATGCGTATCGCGGGCATAGTTAAACGCCGGGGTACATTCCAACCGAAATTTTACTTGTCCACGAACCACAGAGACCATTCTGATTATCTGGTGACGTTTGGGGCGATGCCCGGGTTCATCAGACTCTACCGGCATAAAATCAGTGAGTTCCCCAACACCATCTTCCTGTAGAAAGCGAGTAAGCAGAATATTGGTCTCAGGCAGATACATCTGACGGGTATTCCCGTCGTGGACAGGAGCAATTTTAAAATGCCCGCCGGCTTTATGATCTAAGATAGAACCAAAGACACTTGGGGAGTCAAAATGTGGAAGGCAGCACCAATCAATAGATCCATCCAGTCCCACGAGTGCGACGGTATGGAGGTCACCGATAATGCCGTAATCACCAATACTTTTATAGGACATAATACGTTGTTAGCTACTATATCAGTGAATTGATGAAAAGACTATATGTAGTAGGAGTCAGTGTTCTTACCACAATACTCAGTCAGAGTGCTCACTCATGTTAGAACTTCATAACGCATGGTATGAGGCTGCTCTCCATGCAGTCTATCAGCTTATGCTTAATCTGCAATGGGTCGCAGACTTTCTGAGGGGACTGATCGCTGGGTATGCCTAGACTCGTATATCAATTCTATACTGAGAACTTTCATCTGTTGGACGAGCTTGCGGTGATTCTTTTGTGGTTTGTTTCTTACCACGTCGTTGACGTCGGTAATAACTGCCTTTCTGTCCCACATCGCGTTCTCCAATAGCTGTCGTTGTTCGATGCTGAGGCACACTGATAGGTGCTGTTGTTCCAATGTCCATATAACCACCTCTTCCGTGAAGTAGTGAAAGGTTGAAACGCTCGTACTATAATTTTCCCTCTTCTTTGTTTATCGGCAGTAACGAACGAAAACCTTAGGAAAGAATTAAGGACTGTTTGAAATATCATCTATTCTTAGCTAAGAACCTCAAGAAATTCAAGATGAGCGACCTGGGAGTTTCGAGTCTCCTTTTCCTGTAGGCCAGAGTCCTTTTTTCTGGTTTTGGCTAGTATTAAGTCTGAGAAGAGAGTTGTGGAACTCGGCTGAGGCTCCTAACTAGCCAGTGACAGAACGTTCGGGTCGCCGTATAATTGTTTTCTATGAATAGGGATGCGGTTTCCCCTGCTATGACTCTTCCAAATTTTGATTTTCTTTCAAAAACCCTACGGACGGAACTTTCCTTTTCTGCCAAACTTGTCAATTGCCAGAGGTTGCCAGGTGATGCCTCTAATCGTCGATATTACCGATTGTTCCTTGAACAATCAGAGATTCCATCGCTTATATTGATGCAACTAGCTGAGGCTGAAGGGTTTAAGGCTTCAGAAGAGGCCGTGAGTGGGAGCGATGGAGACATCACAGAGCTTCCCTTTGTCAATGTACTTAGACATCTTCGTTCCGTAGATATAACCGTTCCTGTCCTGCACTTCCATGATGAGCAGGCTGGACTTTTGTATCTTGAGGATTTTGGTGACATGACCTTAGCCGATGCTTGTCTGGTAACCGACGAGTGCAAAATTGAAGATCTTTATACGCAGGCTATTGATATATTAATACGCATTCATCTTCGTGCAACTTCTTCTCAAAACTCATCCTGTTTGGCGTTCCGACGAGAGTTTGATGTGCCCTTGTTGATGTGGGAGTTCGAACATTTTCTAGAATATGGTGTAGTGGCTCGACAGGGAAAACCTATGTGTTCCGAAGATTGTCAGATTGTGCATGATGAATTTCGGAAAATTGCGGAATCTATTGTTGCGCAACCTCAGGTTTTTACACATCGTGATTATCATTCACGAAATTTAATGGTTGATGGCGAACGGTTAGGTGTTATTGATTTTCAGGATGCGTTATTGGGTCCAGCGACCTATGACTTAGCATCTCTTCTTCGAGACTCCTACATCGCTCTTAAGGAGCCATTGATTGATCAAATGATTGATCGTTACATTCAGGGTATGTGTATGGAGTTAGATCGTCCCAAGCAGCAATCTATGTTGCTCAACGATCCTGTTGCGTTTCGTCGACTCTTTGATGTGACAAGTTTACAACGAAACCTCAAGGCCGCTGGTCGGTTTGTGTATATTGATCGTGTGAAACAGAATTCTAAGTTTCTTGCAGATATTCCGCGTACCTTAGGATATGTTCGGGACAATTTAGAAAAGTATCCTGACCTACACCTGTTGTTGACCCATCTCTCCCCTTACGTGCCTGAATGGCAATAATTGGTACAAGATGAAAGCCATGATTCTCGCCGCTGGATTAGGTACTCGTCTACGGCCACTCACGAACTCAGTTCCGAAGCCTTTGTTGCCCGTTGGCGGTACGCCTCTTATTGTCTGGAATCTTTTACTGCTTCGACAGTATGGTATTGACGATGTGATCATCAATCTCCATTATTTGGGGCATATGATCCAAGAGGCCTTAGGCAATGGGGCCCGCTGGGGCATGCATATTACCTATTCACAAGAACCTATGATTCTCGGAACTGGCGGAGGGTTAAAAGCGGCTGAATCATTTTTCGAAGAGGAAGATTTTCTCGTATTAAATAGTGATACCTTGATTGACGTGGATCTTGGAAATTTACGTCGATTCCATATGTCTCGTCATGCACGGGCCACCATGGTTTTGAGAGAATATCCGCAGGCTGAGCAATGGGGGGTGATTGAGACGACCCAAGAGGATCAAGTCTTGACTATCAATGGTCGGGGAAGGCATGGTTTGCCGTCTCAAGAAATAGTGCAGAAGCGAATGTTTGCAGGAGTACATGTTTTGAATCCCCAAGTTCTCTCACATTGTCCTGTTGGACAAGCCTCTTCTATCATCGATGCTTACGTAACGGAATTAGAGGGTGGATCATCAATTATGGGATATCTCGACTCTGGTTATTGGTCTGATGTAGGAACTCCTGAGCGCTATGTCCAGGCACAGCAGGATGTTGATGCTGGTCGTCTGAGTTTGGAAAGTCGGATGCTTGCATGAATCAGCATGTAAAACTATGAGTGAACATAAATCGTCTTCTTCAGTCGAGTCCTATACAGAGAGACTTTCTCGTCTTCTGCGGTTGTTGGAATCACAGAATGTTTCCTTGCCCGCGAGGGTGGAAGATCAGCTTTCATGTAGTCTTAATCAATTGGAAGAAATTCTTGGTCAGTTGTCCATGCCAAATACGGTATCGAATGTTCCACTTCGTTCTTCAGTGCTCAACGTCGAGAAAAACGCTTCACCAACTCTGCAGCCCATAGAGAAAATCTTAAATTGTATTCCTGATGGCCATATTGTGACCTCTTCTGATGGCATCATCCATATGGCGAATCAGCAGGCGGCTCAACTCTTTCAGATGTCGCAACAAGAACTGACCGGGCAATCCCTTTCAAGCATGATTGACAAGGATCAAAGCCTCGAGCTCTTGAAACACTTACAAACATTGCGTTGTGATGACGAAAGTTGGCAGGGTGAAATTCAAGTGACTCCCAATTCCCAATCTCCTCGTTCTGTTCTCTGTACTCTCTCAGCTCTTCGAGATACTGAGGGATATCTTGTTGGGGCCCATTGGTTGTTTTGGAATGTGACCGAGCGTAGACAGGGAATCATGGCTCAAGAATTTAGTCATGAAATTAGCCAACTGGTGCTTTCCGGGATGACTGTAGAACAAGCTTTGACCATACTCTGTCGACGATTAGTCGAGACATTTGGCTATCCGCTTGTATGGGTTGGAGCGAAAGAGGTTGGAGGAGCTGTTCGGATTCTTGCACAATCTGGGGACCATGCCTTAACTCGTGGTTTGACTCAGGAACGCTGGGATAGTGTAACGAGTGAGTTGGGTGGGGTGAGTCGAGCGGTGCAACACCATAAAACTCAAGTTCTGTATCGGGATCAGCTAGATGATTCCCCAGATAGACAATGGCTCCAAACTGAAGGGCTTCATTCAGAAATCGTTGTGCCGTTAATGACCGATGAGCAGGTCTTGGGGGTCTTAACTATTTGCTCAAGACAAAGAAATGCATTTGATCCAAGTATTGCTCGGTGGTTAGAGCAACTTGGTTCCCATATCAGTAAGTCGCTATTTTTGGCTCAAAATTATGATCAGTTGCGTCTTCAGGGAAAGGCTTTGAATTATGCAGAGCATGCAGTCTGCATAACCAATCCAGACGGTAAGATTGAATGGGTGAATGATGCCTATTGTCGACTCAGTGGGTATGAGGTTGGAGAAGTGGTCGGCACGATCCTTCCCTCATCTCAATCTAAACCATTTCGTTTGTTGCTGGCAAAGGCTGCTCGTCCTGACTTTCAAGGGCAATCATGGAAAGTTGAATCAACAGAAACTCGAAAAGATGGCCAGTTATACACGGTAGAAGAAATTTTGACGCCACTCTTAAGTGAAAAGGGGCATGTGTCCAATATTGTGGCTATTCTTCAAGATATTACGAGTCGAAAAGAAGCTGAAGCAAAAATTATTCATCGTGTCTTTCATGATCCTCTTACGGATCTTCCCAATCGCGTGATGTTTCAAGATCGGCTCGAACAGGCATTTGCCCAGGCCCGTCGCCATCAACGTCTTTTGGCTGTGCTGTTCATTGACCTCGACAGTTTCAAACAAATTAATGACGAGTTTGGCCATCGGGCTGGAGATCAGTTGTTAAAGACAGTAGCTGGGCAGCTTTCTCATTGTGTACGTGCGACAGATACCGTTGCACGCCTCAGTGGTGATGAATTTACTGTGATTCTTCAGGATCTTGAGCAGGTTACTGACGCTCAACACGTGGCTCAAAAAATCTTAGATTGCATTGTCGAACCAATAGAAATTGATGGCCAAATTCTCTGTGCACGCACCAGTATTGGCATTGCGCTTTTCCCTAATGATGCAGTCGACCCTGAGGATCTACTTCGTCAAGCTGATCGTGCTATGTACAAAGCTAAAGAACTCGGTGGCCAGAGCTGGGCATTTCCCTCAGATAGTTATGATTCATGCGTGTCAGACTCTTCCCTCAGTTGATTTATCTACCTACCGTTATCATCCTAATCTTTCCAAAAAATAGGTTCATTGTTCTGAAGCTCCTCTCGTCGTAATTGATTTTGATGGCGTTGGGGAAATACCACGAATGTTGAGTAAATGCTTCGGATGAGTGTAGAAGCCGAGGCCTTTTCGTGTAGGAAAATGCCTCCAGAAAATGGCATTCGAGCTACAGATTTCAAGCTTCGTGAGGATGATATGACTTGTTTCTTTTTCTCTACATATTGAAGTAGACCTATGCTGTTCTGAGGAATGCTATTGTTTTCTCTAAAGAAACATCTCTGTATTGTCTTAGTTTTTGGAAATTGACTTTTAGATGATAATCTGGGTTCAGGGGACATGCAACAGGAGACTTGCTTGAGAGGTTAACTGCATTGACTAATTGGCATTACTCTTGCTTTATGTATCTATTTTGGGGAATTTGAGAACCATTCAAGTCAAGGATGTTTGTGAATGCTAAAAGGAGGATGA
>JBMYWX010000115.1:6794-9755 GCA_049607825.1 Nitrospirales bacterium | reverse complement strand
TTCGCGACTCTGAGAACCGACGTACAAGTATTTCATCTTGTGCTTCTAAAAATAGCAATTCAATCTGATAGCCATGAGTCTTCAATCTATTCAGGTTACTTGAAAAGTCTGAAAAAAACCCTCGCTCTCGAATATCAATCCCTAGCCCTATATGCTTTACCTCTCCACCACGGTCTGCACATAACTCAATAAACTTTTGAAACAAGGCAGGCGGGAGATTGTCGACACAAAAAAATCCAATGTCTTCCAAGCATTTGAGTGCTTGAGTCTTCCCGGACCCTGAAGAACCTGTCACAATGACTAATCTTAATGCAGACAACTTCTCACAACCTCGCTCTGCTAGTATGTCACTACTCATAGAAAATTATTTTACATACCATTTGCAGGATTGAGCATCTTGAAAGAATTCATGGCAAAAATGAGTGCGAACGAAGAGTTCCTCTTGGAGTTTCTTGGACCTCTCTCTCAATGATCATAATTCAGACATATTTAAGGGTGTTAGTCACGTCTACTAGCCTCTATTACGATTTAAAAATAGCCAGGAAACCCATTCCCTAATTGTCACTTTTAACAATAGAGAAAGATTCTGGAAAGATCAAAATTTACGTAGGAATTCGCTTTCGTTGACTTGCAGAAGCAATATGTAACTCCGCTCGATATTTTGCCACAGTTCGCCGAGCAATAATAATATCTTTTGTCCGCAAACGTGCGACAATTTCTTGGTCTTTCAAGGGACGGGCAGCATCTTCTTGCGCAACCATTTCTCGAATCATTTCTCTGACCGTCACTGATGACATTTCTTCGCCGTGAGCCGCAGTCCGTTGAATCCCTGCATTAAAGAAGAATTTCAACTCAAGAATGCCTTGCGGACAATGCATATATTTATTCGTCGTTACACGACTAATGGTTGATTCATGCATACTCACGTCCTCGGCCACTTGCTTTAGGACTAGGGGACGTAAGTGTTGAATTCCTTTTTCGAGAAATGCTTCCTGGAATTTAACTAAACTTGTCACTACTTTGACTATTGTCTTATTCCGCTGATCAATACTTCGAATGATCCATTGAGCTCCCCGGAGCTTCTCTTCGAAATACGACTTCGTAGATTCCTGGCCCTCGCCCCCCTCTGATTGATTGGTCATGAGCCGGCGATAATATGGACTGACTCGCAACCGTGGAAGTCCATCCTCATTCAATAACACAACCCATTCACCTTCATATTTCATCACATACACATCTGGGATAATGGTGGTGTTGCTATCAGTGGAATAGGGACGACCAGGCTTTGGCTCTAAACATTCGATAATCCTGACAGCTTCATAGATTTCCTCAACAGGTACCCCTAAGGCTTTCGAAATATTGGTGTAGCGCTTCTTTTGCAAATCCGGCAAATGCTCAGATACTACGGCCGCAACCAAGTCGGTCTTACTATGGGAATGAAGGTAACCACCTATCCCTATAGGGTCACAAGCTAAATAACCCAGCTGAATCAACAGGCATTCCCGCAAATCACGTGCAGCGACTCCAGATGGATCAAATGCCTGAACCTGTCGTAGAACAGCCTCGACTTCATCAACTGAGGCGTGACTATCTTCGGCAATTTCTTGGATAGGTATTCTGAGATATCCATTTTCATCTAGATTTCCCACTATCGTTCGCCCAATGACTCGATCATTCCCCTCCAGCGAAGAAAGACGAAGCTGCCACTCTAAATGTTCTTCAAGTGAAGGTGCTTTTGTTAGTGTCTGTTCATACGATGGAAAGTCATCATCGGACGCAGCTGTTTGCTCCATAGGACCAGCTCGCCAATCGCCATCAAGAACACTATCCCACTCTTCGGACGTTAAGGGTTCAACATCTTTCTCTCGTTCTGGAACCGTCCCCTCTTCTGTACCTTCGAGTTCCTGAGTGGCTGATTCCTTTACCTCAAGGTTTCCTTCTTCTCCTTGTTGTATCTCCTCGTCTTGTACCTCATTTGTCAAATCTTCAAGTAATGGATTCTCTACTAAATGTTGAGATAACGTTTGCTGTAATTCCAAACGGGAGAGCTGCAACAGTTTAATGGCCTGTTGCAACTGAGGCGTCATCACCAGCTTTTGACTCAGTCGAAGATCTAACCGAAGATCCATGGAAAATGCCCTTTATGAGTGAAGACTACAACTTAAATCGATCACCGAGATACACGGCCCTTGCCTTTTCACTAGCCACGATGGTTTCTGGGGTGCCAGACTCCAGGATGGTGCCTTCATTAATAATGTACGCTCGGTTCGTGATAGACAGGGTTTCTTGAACATTATGGTCAGTAATTAAAATACCTATTCCCTTAACCTTGAGAGACGTAATGATGTCTTGAATATCTCCAACTGCTATAGGGTCTATCCCGGCAAAGGGTTCATCGAGGAGCAAGAACCTCGGCTCCATAGCCAAGGCTCGGGTTATTTCTAATCGACGTCGTTCACCACCTGACAGAGAAAATGCACTACTCTTTCTTAAGGGAAGAAGCGAGAGCTCATTGAGTAACTCATCTAACCGCTTCAGGCGTTCTTGTTTGGTAAAGTTTAATGTTTCCAGAACCGCTAAGATATTTTCCTCAACCGATAACCGTCGAAAAATCGATGCCTCTTGTGGAAGATAGCCTATTCCGAAACGAGCACGCTGATACATTGGTAACTGGGTGATAACTTTACGGTTGAGGAAAATGGTTCCTTGATCAGGTTGACATAAACCCACAACCATATCAAAAATGGTTGTTTTCCCTGCACCGTTCGGCCCCAAGAGTCCAACAATTTCTCCAGCTTCTAATTCAAGACTTACACCTTGAACAACTTCTCGCCCCTTAAAACTTTTCCGGAGACCTTCAGCAAGAATTCGATGTGGACGTTTTCTCCGTACTTCGGCCGTCATGGCCAACCATTGATTCCCATATTCACCTAAGCACCTTCTTCATCCTGTATAATGACA
>JBMYWX010000115.1:0-6784 GCA_049607825.1 Nitrospirales bacterium | reverse complement strand
ACGGGTTTCCCCTTCCACCTCACTTCTGTCTTCCTTCAAATACATGGTCATTTTAGTGCCACTGACGCGAGTTCCATCTTGCCACGCTATTGGCGAGCCCGTTAATACAAGCTTATCCTCATCTTTAAAATACACGGCCTGACGACATACCGCCCTGCCCGACGGCTTTTCAATTCTCACTTTTCCCGTCGCAACGACTCGCTCTATCTTATTACTGCTTTTCGTCTCGGATCCAATTAATTTATCCTGATGTGATTGTTCCGAAGGTTTCCACCACACAACCATTATGTCTGAGTGAACGATTAACTCTCCTTGAGTCAAGACAACGGCACCCTTAAAAATGGCTCGCCTTTCTTTACTCTTGGCAGTCATGGTTTGTGAATGAATATGCGTCTCCTCACCTTCAGCTCCATGTAGCTGCCCAGGCGCAAAAGCCCCAACCCACAGGGCAACACAACAAGAGAAGTAGCATACTTTCAATGTAGTTATGATGATACCTCCACCTGAACATCCTGTAAAACCTTAAACTCTTCGTCATCAATGGTACCGACAAGCCCCGTCCCACGAATGATCAAGCCATGCCCACGAATAACAACTGGCGTAGAGGTGGTAATTTCTCGAGATGCCTCGATCCACCTCAGGTGGTTTGAGAAAATGGTATATCCACTTGCAAGATGGACCTCCATCATCTCTTTTTCATTATCAAGATCAAAGTTATTAGTTTCTGTATCGATAGTGCCCCTTTCAGCTTGAACGGTCATCTCCTCAGAATCCCCATGTTCATCTAAAAGCTTCACATGCACATCTTCCAAGTTTGCTAAATGTTGATCTTCAAATACTTGTGCCCGCTCAGCAATTACTTTCCATTTTGTCTTACCTAATTGAGTTTGCCTATAAGTAAAACCATTTATCCATGCATCAGCTGGATGACTTTCAGAAGACTTTATTGAAGCTTGGCTTGCTCTTATTTCCATGTGAGTAATAACACGATGGACAATAAAAATTCCCATTAACAGGATAATGCCAGTGAGTGTCCATCTGACCCAATAATTGCTCATAGAATAATCTACGTACTAGAATCCATGAAAACCCTTAAAAAATAATAGCATGGGGCTCATGGCAAGTAAACAAATGTCTAAGATGTAACCTAAACAAAAGTTAAAACAAGTACATGGCAAGGTAGAATCAGAAGACAGATCTTCTCATACGGTCTCAGAAGAACAGACCTTCTCATTGAAAAAATCATCGATGTGACTGAATACGAAATGTGAGGAGTGATGCCCCCACCGGAGAATGATGGGGCATCAAAACTGATACGAACAAACTAGAAAGAGACGAGATTTAACTTGAGCTTTCGTCTCCAGAAGATGGTGGGGTTGATTTTTTTTCTGCGATCCCCTGCTTTTCGACAAATTCAATAGCCACGAGCTCAGCTCCATCCCCAGGTCTTCGCCTCGTTTTAATTATACGGGTGTACCCACCTTGACGATCATGGAAACGTCCTGCAACATCATTAAATAGTTTTTCAACTGTCTCTTTTGTCCGTAACACTTGCAAAGCTTGTCTTCTGGCGTGAAGAGTCCCTGATTTTCCAAGAGTAATCATTCTATCCGTCAACCCACGTAACTCTTTTGCCTTAGCCTCAGTTGTTTCAATTCGCTCATGTTCCAGCAATGACGTGACAAGATTACGATACAAGGCTTTGCGATGCTTCGTATTACGTCCTAACTGTCTGCCTTTTTTTCTATGACGCACGAGAGGTCCCTCTTTATACTTTCTTAAAAAATCACAATAACACGTTAATGTGAGTCGACTCCTGCTCCAGCCATTTCATTAACTTTAATGCCAAGCTCTAAACCCATTTCAGTCAATACTTCCTTGATTTCATTAAGAGATTTTTTGCCAAAATTCTTTGTCTTCAACATTTCATTTTCAGTTTTCTGAACAAGATCGGCAATCGTTTTTATATTCGCATTTTTCAAGCAGTTTGCCGCGCGGACTGAAAGCTCAAGCTCGTTAACACTACGAAATAAATTCAAATTCACCTCTTCACTACTTTCATCAGAAGTCACTTCACGCTTTGCGTCAACACCTTCTTCATTAGGAATACAAATATCAAGATGCTCTCGCAATATGAGAGCCGCAGAAGCCACACTATCTTGAGGAGTGACACTCCCATCCGTCCATACTTCTAGGTTTAATTTATCATAATCTGTTACACGACCCACTCGCGCACTTTCAACTTGAAAATTCACTCGCTTAATAGGTGAAAATATTGAGTCAACTGGAATAACTCCAATCGGCAACCCTTCTTCTTTGTTTCGCTCAGCAGGCACATATCCACGACCTGGCTTGACAATCATTTCTAAATCGAGTGAGCCATCTTTATCTAACGTTGCAATATGCAAATCTGGATTGAGGATTAATATGTCTGGGTCATCGGTTATATCAGAGGCCAAAACCTCTCCCGGCCCATTCTTCTTTAAACGTATGGCCTTGGGTCTCTCTGAAAGCAACTTTACCCTCAAGGCTTTCACATTCAAAATAATAACAGTCACATCTTCCGTTACCCCTGGAATTGTAGAAAATTCGTGAAACACCCCTTCAATTTTCACAGATGTAACGGCTGAACCTGGGAGAGACGAGAGTAAAACTCGGCGAAGTGAGTTTCCTACCGTTGTTCCAAATCCCCTTTCAAACGGCTCTGCAGTAAATCGGCCGTAAGTTGGAGAGGCAGTTTCATTTTCCAGCTCTAGCCTCATAGGCAGCTGAAAATCCTTCATTCCTTTTGTCATACCTTCCCCTTCCGTTGTTCTCGTTAAATACCCTGTATGTAGGTCTAATTCTTCGATATCATTTATGAGAAAAACGGCACTAACGTGAATAGAGCTCAACTACAACTTGTTCATTCACAAGAACATCGATATCTTGTTTCGTTGGAAGTGCTCGGACAATTCCCTTAAAAGCCTCACTTTCCAGTTCTAGCCAATTTGGAACACCCCGTCCCTCAACCGAATCTAATGATGCTTGAACTGTTGGAATTTTTCGGCTTTTCTCACGAATTTCAATTACATGACCAACCTTAACTGAAAACGATGCAATATCAGTCTTACGACCATTTACAATCACATGACCATGATTGACTAATTGCCTAGCTTGACTTCTTGATGTTGCAAACCCAAGTCGGTAGACAACGTTATCGAGGCGTCGTTCGAGCAAACTCAATAAGTGCTCACCAGTAATTCCAATTTGTTTCTCAGCGACTCGAAAAGTTCCAAGAAATTGTCGCTCTTGCATCCCGTAGACCCGTCGCAATTTTTGTTTTTCTCGCAACTGAGTCCCATATTCTGTCACACGTGCTCGACGAGATTGACCATGCTGACCTGGGGGATAACTCCTTCGCTCAATCGCACACTTTTCAGTCATGCACCGAGTGCCTTTTAAAAATAACTTTATGCCTTCCCGTCTACACAGGCGGCAAACTGGCCCAGAATATTTTGCCACACCCTACCTCCCTTCAATAAAAATCACGTATTGGTCATCCTCATTGCGATGCACCTATCTATACTCGCCGACGTTTTGGAGGTCGACATCCATTATGAGGAATAGGAGTGACATCCCGAATCAACGTCACTCGCAAACCCGCAGACTGAAGGGCGCGAACAGCTGACTCTCTACCTGAACCAGGACCGTTGACATAGACTTCAACCTGACGCATTCCAAACTCCATAGCCTTTCGAGCTGCAGCTTCACCAGCCCGAGTTGCCGCAAATGGCGTACTTTTCCTTGACCCCTTAAATCCTTGGCTACCACAACTTGACCAAGAGACTGCGCCTCCGGCCATATCAGTAACTGTGACGATAGTATTGTTGAAAGAGGCTTGAATATGTACAATTCCAGCCTGAACAATCTTCTTCTCTTTTCTTTTCCCCTTCTTCACACTCATGATATTTCCCCTTAATAGGTATCAAGCCGGATGTCTTGAACGTTATTTTCGACTCTTTCCACCAATCGCCGCACGTTTACCCTTACGAGTCCTTGCATTTGTCTTGGTCCTTTGCCCTCGAACAGGGAGACTCCTTCGATGCCGAAGCCCGCGATAAGTTCCAGCATCCATCAGGCGCTTAATACTCATGGAAACTTCTTTGCGTAGGTCTCCTTCAACATTGTAATCCTGATCAATGACTTCCCTGAGTTTCACAATTTCTTCTTCCTGAAGATCTTTAACTCGTGTCTCAGCAGGAACTCCTGTCTTTTTAAGGATATCCCTTGCCCGTATTGGACCTATTCCATAAATATACCGTAGGCCAACATCAATTCGTTTCCCAACGGGAAGGTCAACCCCTGCGATTCTTGCCATAAAAACTCCTTCTGTTAGCTCCTAAAGAAATAAGGGGCTAACGTCACAAATCTCTCCAGTAGGGATCTAAGATACAAATTATTAGGAAACCTTTATTAACCCTGACGTTGTTTATGCCGAGGGTTGCTACAGAGAACACGTACGATTCCTTTTCGTCGTATCACCTGACATTTCACACAAATAGGCTTAACTGAGGACTTTACTTTCACAACAATACTCCATCACTTAAAACGATAGGTGATTCTACCTCGAGTCAGGTCATAGGGAGAAAGCTCAACCGTCACCTTATCACCTGGCAAGATTCTAATAAAATGCATGCGCATTTTACCTGAAATATGCGCTAAAATAATATGATCGTTATCCAACTTAACACGAAACATCGCATTGGGTAAGGTCTCCATTACGGCACCCTGCACTTCAATAACATCTTCTTTAGACAATTGGATACCTATGGCAAAACTTTGAAAAAACTGAAAATTTCAATAAAAATGAACTTTTAAGCAGTACACCTCGTGTACTTTTTTTGAAAAATGGACGTAATAATTCCGTGCAGGACATTAAAAGCTTTCCTTAAGCTAACGTTCTAACGTGGTTAAAACCCTTGCAGGACCATTTTCTTGAATTGACACAGTATGTTCAAAATGTGCCGAAAGTGATCCGTCACAAGTTACTGCTGTCCACCCATCATCTAATACCCTTACAGCAGCTCCCCCCATATTTACCATTGGTTCAATCGCTAACACCATTCCTGCCTTAAGGCGCGGACCTTGCCCCGGCCTCCCATAATTTGGGACTTGAGGCTCCTCATGCAATTGGCGACCAATTCCATGTCCAACAAAATCTCTTACAACTGCATAGCCCTCTGCTTCTACACATGTTTGAATGGCATGTGATATATCAGATAATCGATTTCCAACGACAGCCTTTTTTATGCCACGCTCAAGAGACTCTTTTGTAACCATCAAGAGCTTATCAATCTCAGGTGATACTTGCCCAACTGAAATGGTAATAGCACCATCACCATAAAAACCTTCAACGATGGCCCCGAGATCAAGACCAATGATATCCCCTTCATTTAAAACACAACTAGAAGGAATACCATGGACAACTTGTTCATTTATAGATGCACACAATGTTTTGGTATACCCTCGATAACCTTTAAATGCTGGTATAGCACCATATCCCCTTATGCATTCCTCAGCTAACTGATCAAGCTTTTGAGTCGTAATTCCAGGCTTTACTTCACGAAGTATATCTTGATGCGACTTTGCAACCACATTTGAAGCGCAAGCAATCAACTCAATTTCTTCAGGGGTCTTGAGAACTATCATTTATGCTCAGAAACTAGATAAAGCAGAAAGCAGTCTCTCTTGAACATCTGTCACAGCACCTGAGCCATCAAGTTCTGATAATATTTTTCTTTTCCTATAGTACTCAACCAAAGGTGCGGTCTGCTGTTCATAGACCGAAAGCCTTGATTCTATTGTTTCAGGATGATCATCACTACGCTGAACTAAAGAAGCCTGACAAATATCGCATATGCCGCTCACTTTAGGAGGTATTGATTCTATGTGATATACCGCTTGGCACTTCGGGCAGCTTCTCCTGCCACTGAGTCGACGTACTATTTCATGCACGGAAAGCATAAAATAAACAACTTTGTCCAATTTCTGGCTCTTTGATTCTAGTATGCTAGATAGTGTATTCGCCTGTGTCACGGTGCGTGGGAATCCATCTAATAAGAAGCCAGACTCACATTCAGGCAACGATAATTTTTCTTCAATAAGGCCGATAACCACTTCATCAGGTACAAGCCCGCCCGAATCCATAAACTGCTTAGCCTTTAAACCAAGAGATGTTTTCTTGGCCACACCATCCCTAAGAAGATCACCTGTTGCTATTTTCACAATGTTAAAATGACTTGAAATATTATCTGCTTGCGTACCCTTACCAACTCCGGGAGGACCAAGGAAAATAACACGCATGACTATGAGCTTCTTCCCTTTAAAGGCCCCTTAGACAAAAACCCATCATAATTCCTCATCAGCATATGTGACTCAATCTGTTGAGCTGTATCTAGTCCAACACCAATCACAATCAACAATGAAGTTCCACCGAAGTAAAATGGCATATTCAATTTGTAAATCAATAACTCAGGAATAACACAGACAACAGCAAGATAAATTGCTCCTGCAAAGGTAATTCTGGTTAAAACCTTATAAATATAATCAGCCGTTCTTTGGCCTGGGCGAATACCAGGAATAAACCCTCCATGTTTCTTCATATTATCAGCCATATCTACGGGATTCAGAACAACTGCAGTGTAGAAAAAACAAAAGAATAAAATTAGGCTGACATATATGAGGGTATAGAGTAGAGAACCTGGGGCTAATTGTGCGCCAATGGACTGAACCCAGGGAACTT
>JBMYWX010000114.1:0-9772 GCA_049607825.1 Nitrospirales bacterium | reverse complement strand
TCCAATCGCACGGGTAGGCATGTCCGCGAGTTGGGCAGCAAAGGTTTGCACCTCACTCATTAACTCATCGTGAGCTACCACCTTATTGATCAACCCCCACTCTAGGGCTTTGAGCTTGCGTATTGTGCAATTCAGGGAGAGTCTGAACAACTTGACGTTCATCAATAGACGCGCAACCAAATAGCACCAAAGCACTGAAGCTGACTGAAATGATCTTGTGCATATTCTTCCTCATGTTAATACCTAGCAATCATAGGGCTAAATTACCCATCGACATTATATTGAGTGGATGCGATCTTGCCACCACACATCGCTTCTCACACTGAGCCATACTCAAAACAATGCCACAAGCGTAGTACTAATCCCTCTAAATGATTCACTTGTGGCGGACAATATTAAGTTTTGGTGGTGGTTAATCAGATATCCCAGAAAATAATTGCTTTGTCAATACTACTTAAGAACTATCCCTTACTTATCCTGGCGCAGGCATATTTATTGAAATTTCTAGTAATGAGCTATTTTATGAATTGTTTTCAAGAAACTTCTAAAAATACAGAGCAACAAACTCAATAATCTTATCCTTTTTTTGTAAAAACCCTGAAGGGTCTTGATGCTTTCTGCGAGACCTACTTGGTGATAAGCCATAACCTATTCCAATCCATTACCTAGACCTCAAAACACCACCATCGTATGATACTCGAAGTAAAATCAATACGTGTTTTGTGAATGAATACCTTATGTGCGTTCAAATCTTCGTTATTCACGGCAGCATCCTTGATGTTGAGACACCCATCATTGTGAATGCCGCAAATAGTCATGGCACAATGGGCGGCGGTGTTGCTGGAGCCATTCGTCGAGCAGCAGGATCAACAGTGGAGCAAGAGGCAATAGAACAAGCCCCGATCCCAGTTGGAACAGCTATTCTGACATCAGGAGGGACAACAGCCTTCCAAGGAATTATCCATGCTCCAACTATGCCTGAACCAGCAATGCCTATTCCTGTCATCAATGTGGCTCAGGCAACACGCGCCGCTCTTCACCTAGCGGATAGTCTTGGGGTCACATCATTGGCTATTCCTGGAATGGGAACTGGCGTGGGTAGGGTAGCCCATAGAGAAGCGGCGACACAGATGCTCAATGAAATTTTCTCGTTCTCTCCACAGAGCTTGGAAAAGGTTATCCTTATCGATGTCGATCCTGCTATGGTTCAAGCCTGGAAAAATCTCGTATCATAAGAAGATGTACTTATCTGAAATTAGATAACAGGCAAACGATCTCATGAATTTAGAAGATGATTTCTGTGATATTATTAAAAAGTCACGTCACGGGCAAAGCCTATCGTTAGCCACAGTGGCGAAACAAAGTCAGCTTTCACAGAATGACCTCGAACAGCTTGAAAAAGGCCGACTACCCAGTAGCAATGAAGTGGAAGCTCTCGCTTGCACACTCAACCTTCGTAGTCTGCCATTAATGCACATCGCTATTAATGGATGGACGCCAAAGGCCCTGTCTCCGTGGGTAACTGAAGATGGATTAGTCACAACAATATTGGGTGACATTGGTGGGTACGAAGTCAAAGGATACCTCCTCGCGGACCCTGAGACAAAAGAAGCAGTGATGATTGATACCGGATATCATGCCAAGCAGATGCTTCACACTATTCATGATCAACAGATTTCCTTAAAGGCAATCTGCCTCACACATGGACATACGGATCATGCGGGAGAACTTGATGAAATTTTGGCCCAATGGCCAGTCCCAGTATATATAGGGAAAGAAGATATTGATATTCTAGACTGGATTCCTCCTCAACAGCTTCTGACTTTTCCACAACGTGGTGAGACCGTTTCAGTCGGCTCACTTCATCTTGATTGTTTGGCGACACCAGGTCACACACCTGGCGGGTATTGCTTTAGTCTCAAGACTAAGACGCATGCACTTTGTTTTGTTGGGGATACATTATTTTCTGGATCAGTGGGTCGGTCCAATCCATTCTCACTGTATCCAATCCACTTATCTTCGGTACGAGACACTGTCCTCACTCTCGGTGAAGATACTGTTTTGTTGCCAGGACATGGACCGGCCACAACAGTTCAAGAAGAACGGACGCACAACCCTTTTGCCTAAACCTACACACACGATTTATTCCTTGTCTCAAACATTGCAATCCTAGCTGTGGACGAGAACACCCCACATTCTGATCCTCAAGAGGAGACTCCCCCCCATTCTCTCCTCTCACCACGGAATAGGGATATTGAACAACCCGAAGAAGACAATCCTTCATCAAACATAGAGCCCTCTTCTTCACAGCAACCAGAGGAATGGCATGAAATAGTTTCCCAACACCCAATTCCACCAGAAAGTACATTTTCAGCTTGGGTTCTCCCTATTCTTTTATTCGGCTTAACGATTTTTACAACGCTCTGGGCAGGTGCTTATGTACCCTATGCCTTTCTTCCTAACTCTCCTGGACCAATCGATTTGCTCCTTCATAACCCTGCTGTTCTCTTGAATGGTTTCCCATTCTCCGTTACCCTTTTGACTATTTTGGTTACCCACGAATTGGGACATTACGTGCTCACTCGAATTCATCGCGTACCCGCCTCTCTTCCTTTGTTTATCCCTGGCCCCCCACATGTAATTGGGACATTTGGGGCTGTCATTCGAATGCGTTCACCAATTATGGAGCGACGTGCCTTATTTGACATTGGGGTGTCCGGTCCAATCACTGGATTTATCGCTGCCGTCTTCGCCCTCATCATTGGACTTTCTCTTTCGCAAGTTGTCCCAAGATTTCAAACATTCGGACCACAACTGGGAGAACCTTTGTTCTTGCAATTTATCGCGTGGGTGAACTTTGGGCCAATCCCAGACACTCACGATATTGTTCTCCACCCTATTGCTTTTGCCGCATGGTTCGGGTTTTTTGTGACGGCATTGAACCTTATTCCCATTGGTCAACTTGATGGCGGACATGTGGCATTTGCGCTTTTTGGTCGACGCCAACGTACGCTTGCCCTTATTGCTATTCCGATCTTGCTGATTCTAGGGTTAACGGGCTGGCCAGGGTGGATATTCTGGGCTGGATTGACTGGATTGGTGGGTCTTTCCCATCCGCCTGTGCTAAATCCGCATGCCGCATTAGGGAAAAAACGCATCTGGATTGCATGGAGTGCCTTGGCCATCTTTGTACTCTCTTTTTCTCCAGTTCCCTTCTACTTTTGATATCACAATCTTTTCTGAAGGCTAATACTCTGAATCCCCTATAAAATTAGAGCTTAGGTCGCTTCAATCTTCACTCGTAAAAACATAATCTCATGGTATAATACGGACCGATTCATTCTATGGAGGTCTGTACGTTGATCAAGCATGATTCCCAGCTTGAGTCCTTTATCAAAGAGTCTCGCTCGCAATACGAAGATCTCCTTGGACAGGTCGTTGAAATCCCATCCATCAGCTCAGATCCCGCACACGCCACAGACATGCGAAAAATGGGCCTTACGGCTGCCCATATCTTCAAGAGTTTTGGGGCAGAAGCCAGAATTGTTGAGACGTCAGGATATCCAGCGGTATCCGGCGGTTGGTTTGTAGGCAACCATTACCCCACAGTCACCGTCTACAATCACTTGGATGTCCAACCAGCCGATGAACCCGAATGGCGACACTCACCCTTTTCATTTCAAAAGGAGTCTGATCGATATCGTGGACGGGGAACAACAGACGACAAAGGCCCTGCACTCGCCGCCCTCTTCGCCGCACGGTACGTTATTGAAAAAAAGCTTCCGTTAAATATCCGTTTTCTATGGGAACTCGAAGAGGAAATTGGCAGTCCTAATTTTGCTGAAGTATTAGCCCAACCTGATCTCGTCCCGCGTTCCGATTCAGTCTTGGTCTCCGACACCATCTGGATTGCCAAACAGCGCCCGGCTATTCCATGCGGCCTCAGGGGTCTTCTTGCTGCCCGAATGACCTTACAGACCGGAACGACCGACGTGCATTCTGGGTTGACCGGGGGTGGGGCTCGTAACCCCTTGGCTGAATTATGCGAAATTGCCCAAGCTTGCGTGGATGCTAAAACTGGCCATGTAAAAATTCCTGGGTTTTATGACAAGGTAGTCCCGCCCAGTCCAGAAGAACTAAAAGACTTTTTGGCTTCGGGGTTCCAGGTAAGCCGATTCAAACAAGCCTATCAATTGAAATCGCTTCGCACAGATAATCGGTCTGAATTGATTAAGAGAATCTGGACAGAACCCACCTTTGAAGTTCATGGATTGGCTGGTGGCCATATCGGTCCTGGTGTGAAAACCGTTGTTCCTGCTTCTGGTGAGTTGAAGGTGAGTATGCGATTGGTTCCCAATCAGCGACCAGATAAGGTCCTTACACTCCTCAGGCGATTTGTAAAAAGTCTTAATCCGAATGTTCACGTTGTTAGTGATGGAAAATTAGAACCCTTCCGAGGTGTCTCAACAGGACCCTATGCCGATGCACTTCGCCGATCAGTCCAAGCTGGATTTGGAAAAGTCCCGGTTCTCGTAAGAGAAGGAGGATCAATAGGAGCTATTGATCACCTCGATCGGTCCTGGAATGTGCCAATCCTCTTCATGGGATTAAGCTTACCAGAACATGGCTACCACGCCCCCAATGAGTATTTTGACTGGGGACAAGCCTCTGGAGGCATGCGAACATTCGTCCATTACTTTGAGGAACTTTCTCAGATGGGACGGCAAGCTGCCATGAAGAAAAAACCCAAGCGATCAGCACGCTAGTTATATGATAGATCCATTCTCTGAAAGACACTCGTCTAGCCCGGCCTTGCCTTACTGAACCTCTCACAGACCAAATACAAAACTATTCGCTCAGCGTGAGGGCTTGGCTTTTGCTTTGAGCTTCGTTTTTGGCTTCGCCTTAGCCTTGGACTGCGATTTGGGTTTAAGCTTAAACTTCGGCTTGGGTTTTGACTGAGATTGGGATGGTGGGTTTTTATTACGAACCAGAATTTTGATGGGAGTTCCAATAAACCCAAAGGTTTGGCGAAGTACATTTTCAAGATAGCGCTGGTAAGTTTTGTTGACATCTCCAGAATGTCTAACAAATAACGCGAATGTGGGAGGCTTGGTCGCGACTTGAGTGATATAGACTGACTTCACAGGATGCCCCGCACGAAGTGGGAGTGGATTTTTCTCCAAAGCACGTTGCAAAAACTGATTGAGTTGCCCTGTCGGTACTCGCTTACCGAACTCAGCCATCACTTTGTTTACATGTGGAAAAACTTGAGAGACAGTCTTGGGACTCAAAGCAGAAGCAAACACCACAGGAACAAAACCAAAGAAGGGAAATCGACGATGTAACTCCCTCTCGTACTCCACTTGGGCTTCTGCATCATGGGCACGTAGGTCCCACTTATTGACCATCAACACGCACCCTCTTCCTTGTCGTTGAATCAACCCTGCTATCTTTGTATCTTGCTCGGTTACTCCCTCCACACCATCGAGTAATAATACAGCAACATCAGAACGACCAAGTGCCCGCATGGCCCGGACCACACTGTATCCCTCAACACCTCGATCGATTCGGCCACGCCGCCGAATACCGGCAGTATCAGTCAAGATGTATGAGGCACCCTGATACATGACCTCTGTATCGACTGGATCCCTTGTCGTTCCTGGTTGATTGCTCACCACCAATCGATCTTCGCCAAGAATCAAATTGACGAATGTAGATTTGCCAACATTCGGTCGACCTACGACGGCCACTTTTGGTATATCCAGTGAAGCCCCTCCCTCCAAACCTCGAGGAAAATACGGCATCATCGCCTCAAGCAATTCATCAATCCCTAACCCATGTTCTGCAGAAATTGGAAACACTTCCGTGAGGCCAAGGCGATAAAAGTCAGCAAGTAGAGGTTCAGATTTAGGTGTGTCAACTTTGTTAACCACCCAAAAAACTGGCTTTTGAATACCACGAACAAGTGACACGATCTCTTCATCAAGTGGTGTCAGACCAGTTCGACCGTCCATAGCCATTACTAAAAGATCAGCCTCGACTATGGCGACTTTTGATTGTTGTTTAATCTGCTCAACCATTCCTTCGGTAGCTGAAGGATCCAACCCACCAGTATCGACAAGCTGAAAGGTTCGCCCTTGATAGTGACACTGGGCAATATTTCGATCCCGTGTAACCCCTGGTCGATCATCCACAATTGCTTTTCGTGTACCAACAATTCGATTAAATAGCGTAGACTTTCCGACATTGGGCCTTCCAATGATGGCCACTTGCGGAATTGGCTTCTCCTGCGCTTCAATTACCTCAGGCATTTGAAGCAAGGTACCTTCTTTTTCCACTAGCTTCTTTTTGCGCCTTGGTGTTTTTGGAATAAACTTTCTTAAAACCATTGACCAACCTATTTAGCCTATTGATACATTCAGTCGCTTCGACAGTACCACAGGATTTTTTCAGGGAACAATCGAACTGTGCGGAAAAGAACTATAAGGAAAATAAGATGGATAGAAGATCAGAGAAATTGAGAGTGACTAACTATGGAGATGCTTCATGGCAGCAGCGCAAAGAATGATAAAGACACCCATCCACAGGGTCCCTCGTTGGTAAGGTACAGGTTCGTACCCAATTTCCTCTTGTTCGGTTGAGTCTTCATCGCCATTGGGTTCATTCTTGAAGATAACAGTGTACAAAAAGATAGTTAACACACCAAGGACGAGACTCAGCTTGATGAAAAATACTGTGAGATATTTGGCATTTTGTGAAATACCCTCGCCAGTTAACAATACCATGCCTTTACTCACGTAATGCAGATTGATGCCACCTGTAAATAGCGCCACGATCAGGATGAGGCCAACGACTTTCTTGTAATTCTGATAAAACGTATCGCTTATTGGTTGGATATATTCCTTAGGAACAGCTGTTCTCAACCCTGGGGTTACTGACATTACCAAGAATGCTAACCCACCAATCCAAATTACTGCTGATAATAAATGCAGCCAGTGGACTAAAATTGGAATAACTTGGTTGACATCTGTCAGGACGGCTTGTAGATCATCCATAGGGCAAGGTGCGTGGGAAAGTAGGGAGAATTCACTACCTGATTAAAACTTGAATACCGGCGTTTCATTCCCAAAGCGCTTTTTTCGAAGCTCTTCCATTAAATCGGTAGTAATCACAGAAAGACCCCGTTCTGAGGCTTGACGTTCAACACCTTTTTTTACCATCGCTCGTAAGAAATATGGGATGCGATTTAGGCGAGTTTCTGCAGCTTCATCCCAGACAACTGAAGTTGTTTCTGGAACATTAAATGCCACTCCAACTTTCTCACCGCCCTTAGGTGTATACAAACACCATTCGTCTTCATCAAGCCAATCGCCATGATCAACATAGGGCCGCGCACGACATCCACCGCAAATCTCACTATATTCACAATCACCACATTTGCCTTTGAGATGAGGGTATCGAAATGAATCAAAGATATCAGATTGTTCCCATAAATCTACAAAACTCTTTTCCCGCACATTACCAGCAGAGAGAGGCATATAAGGACATGGAGTTAAGTCACCATTAGGAGTCACTCGCGCATAATTCGTTCCGGCAAGACAGCCACCACCCATATAGCCTTGAGCTTTTGTGATGGGTGAATTGGGGTCTTTTTCATAAGCTAATCGCTTAAAGTGTGGAGCGCATCGAGCCCGAACTAGCATATCGTTATACTTATCTTGACAGTCCACCAAATAGCCAAGCACTTCTTCATACTGCGAGGGGGTAATGTCAGAAAGCTCCTCACCGCGTCCCGTACACACCATGAAGAAGACGTTGAGAACTTTTGCTCCAAGCTCGTGAGCCCAATCAACGACTTCAGGTAGTTCCTGGTAGTTCATGGGCTGAGCACTGAAATGTATTTGAAATTGAAGACCATTACGCTTACAGGCTTCAATGCCAGCTAATGCACCTTCCCATGCTTTTGGAAGACCTCGAAAAACATTATGTTTCTCAGGATCAAGTGAATCAATACTTATCCCGACACCCATGACCCCAATTTCAACCAGTTCTTTAGCCATGCGATCATCAATCAACATTCCATTTGTACCAAATACCACCATAAACCCTAAACCCACTGCATGCCTGGCAATATCTAAGATGTCGGGGCGAACTAACGGCTCACCACCTGTGATGACTAACAAACACCCACGATTGACTTCGGCAATTTGATCGATGAGTCGATAGCACTCTTCCGTCGTGAGCTCATCACTGCCCCCACTTAGCTTGGTCGTAGCATCGAGGTAACAGTGGTCACACTTTAAATTGCATCGGCTTGTGAGATTGAGCGCGACAAGGTAAGGTTTGAAGTCATCAACGGTTCGACCATCATAAGGATTGTCCTGACCAGTTGGCACCGTATCAAACCGTGTGACATTTTCAGAAAATGCCGCTTGATTGGGAATGCTGTTGGGAGAATTGAGGATAGGAAGGGATTTACCCATGTTGCCCAGCTCCGGACGGAGCTTCAGATTTTTCTCCAGACCCTGTCAAATTTGCAATAATATCTTTAACGTTACCCGTTTTCATGGCTTCTTCCATCGTGGTTTTAGCTTGTTCAATTCCCTCGTTTGCCACATCAATGGTAATAAGGGTCGTACCAATTTTTTCAGCATGC
Organism: Nitrospirales bacterium; assembly: GCA_049607825.1. GTDB lineage: Bacteria > Nitrospirota > Nitrospiria > Nitrospirales > UBA8639 > JAGQKC01. The sequence goes on along the minus strand of JBMYWX010000114.1, from coordinate 1,113 downwards.
TTGATAATCAAAGCTCGCGTACAATCACGCATAAAACCAGCTGGTGCTCGTTCTAAACGCTCAGTGGCGGCTTGCTCCCAAGTATATGGAGAGGAATCTGAATCTTGTTCATTAGTTCCATTTTGCTTCATGGTAGATTCCCCATTTGAAGGTTCTTTATTTGCAAAAATTGGCGTGTAGTCTTCTGCTGCTGCCTCCTCTATTGTCGGCGCCGCATATTCCAAGGTAATGGTAGTCATACCCAATTTCCTCGCTGACTTTTCAATCCGTGCCTTTGCGCGTCTCCGCTGAAAACCCGCCGGAACAGCTCTGATTGCTTCCTTTGCATCTTTCGTCCATTGCATCGGAACATCATCATATGCAAGATGGGTTTCGAGCTCACCTTCAGCCTGTGCCGCCGCATCAAAAATGGCTTTATCGACTTCCTTAAATTGTGCTCCATCGGCCGAGCAAACCGGGCACTTCACGGGAGCAGGTTCTCCTTTACCGATATACCCACAACCATTACACACATAATAGGCTCTGGACATACGATCAAGATAAGACTGATTAGCCGCACTCACACCTTGGCCGTTAGGTTGAGGCTTTTCTTCGACAACTTGACTCATCATTCCACTGAGGGACGAACCCATTAGGTCATCTGCTACAGAATCGGCAGCCTGCATCTTATCTCGATCAATTCCCGCTGCATCAAGATTGCCTCCAAGTACCCTCATCGCATCCATTGCACCTTTTGGTAAAATATCACCAACAGCTGCATCAATCACCGAATCACTAATTATTGTATGACCTTTTTCAATGGCATACCGATGAATAGCTGTCTTCGCCACACCACGAGCAAAAACAGGGATTTTTTCCATTCGCTTTAAAGCTTCTTCGGTCCAGGCAATAGTGTATTCTGCCTGCACATCAATTGGCGGCACAAATTTTTGATTAGAGATCAAGACATTACAGGGAGCTGATCGTAATAAATTCTCAGTATTGCTGCCAATATCCATATCATCATCACTATGGACGCCAATGCGACCGACAATAAGCAACCACGGCTGTTCCTTCCTGACATACTGAATAACCTTTTCAAAGGCTTTGCCATCCAGTAATGTGGTCTTAATA
>JBMYWX010000113.1:0-9781 GCA_049607825.1 Nitrospirales bacterium | reverse complement strand
CTTTGTCTCCTTCAGCATTGTGGTTGAATATTTCGGCCTCGTAGAGTAATTCAACGACAGCTTCTAACGTCTGTCCTTCTTGATTTCTAATTTGACTAAGTTGATCGACGTGGGAAAATTCAACGAGAAGATTGGCGACATATTCAGTTATCTGGAAGTCTGGCCAGCCTAACGCTTCTGCGAAGGTTCGTTCGGTTAAGGATCCGAAGAGTTGTCGAAGAGGATGGTGTTCCGGGACGGCTGTAGCCATAGTGGACCTCCCTGCACACAAATGTCAGATATGATTTCTCCACCAAAATTGTTCTATCAAAGTCTATCGGTAACGTCATGCGCATTCTTAATACTGTTGGGGTGATGATCATTCTGCATCGAATCGAGGATAAGTGTGACGGGTCCATCATTTTCAAGGGAGACCACCATCTCTGCTCCAAAGACGCCAGTTTCCACATGAAGCTCATGAAAACGAAGATGGGAGATGAATGAATCATATAAGACTTTGGCTTCTCCTGGAGGGGCGGCTTCTTTGAAACTTGGGCGCCGACCATGGTCAGTATTTGCAAGTAACGTGAATTGAGAGACCACTAACACTGCACCCTGTATATCTCGTATTGATCGATTCATCCGGCATCATCACAGAAAACCCGAAGTGATTGGAGCTTGTCTGCAAGCAATTTGGCATGGTGAGATGTGTCTCCCTGGGCAACTCCAAGAAGAACCACCATTCCGCGGGCAATTTCTCCAACCATTTGCTTCTTGACTTCAACGGTTGCATGACTGACACGTTGGAGGACAAGTTTCATAAGCGTTTCCCTATTAAGGGTTTCATCGTTTTAGCTTTTGCTTGAGGATTTGCCCGATGCCGGCTAACTCTTCGGATCGAAGTACCCAATGTGTTCCAAAATATCCGAGCTTGCTCAATCCTAAACCGGCCATCAAAACGCTGATTTTCAGAAAAAATGATCCTGTGTCTTCCCAAACTTCCATCCGATTTACCCAGATACAGACAAGGCCTAGCGGGATGAGAGCGACGAGCGTTCGACAGATAGACTTTAATAGGCGATCCCAATGGAGGCCTCCGAGGCGACGATTGAGGACAGTGATAAGAATGCTGGCATTCAATATTGAGGCACAGGCCGTGGCCAAAGCCAGGCCAACATAGCCAAGCGGTTCCATAAATAGCAGGGCTAGCGCTACATTCGCACACATACCTATGACGGCCGCCATGGCTGGTGTTTTCGTGTCTTGGAGTGAGTAAAAGGCTGTGGCGAGAATGCGATATCCTGCAAAGGCCCAGAGGCCAATAGAGAACGCAAATAATGCAGCAGCTGTTCCTACCGTGTCTTCAGGGGTAAAGGCGCCATGTTCAAAGCAGATGTGGATAATGGGTTCCCCTAGCAACATCAACCCAAGCATAGCCGGTAAAATGATAAACAGAATCATCCTGAGTCCGTAGTTAACGGTGTCGCGAAGATCATCTATTTTCCCACTGGCTGCCTGGCTCGAAAGAGTGGGAAGAATCGCTGTTGCCAGGGCGACGCCAAATATTCCTAACGGAAATTGGATAAGACGCATGCCATAAAACAGATAGGTCGGTCCTCCTTCAAAGTGAGACGCGAGAATTGTACTTACTGTTAAATTGACTTGGGTGACGGACAGGCCTAGCAGGGTTGGAACAATGAGTCGTCCCATTTGCTTGACGCCTGGATGTCTGGGCTGAAATCTCCAAGAAAACAGCAGACCCCGTCGATGAATGGCGGGAAGTTGCATAAGGAATTGAGCGAGGCCACCCACGACAATCCCAACCCCTACACTGATTATCGGTTGGTCAAACAATGGAGTGGCGAATACCGCAAAGGAAATGACGAGGAGGTTGAAAAACACTGGAGCAAGGGCTGGAACGGCGAACGCACGGAGCGAGTTAAGAATACCCATCGCGAGCGCTGCGAGGCTCACAAAAAGCAGATACGGAAACATGACTTGAGTGAGCAAGGTTGTCGTCGCGAGTTGAGCGGCCTCTTCATGAAAGCCTGGGGCCAGGAGCCAGACAATACTAGGAGCGGCCATGACTCCTAAGAGTGTGACGGCCGTGACAATGGTTAGAAGGGTTGTAAAGGCGGCGCTAGCAAGTTCCCAAGTCTCCTGTTTTGAACGTGTTGTATGATATTCCGTAAATACTGGGATAAAGGCTGCGGACATCGATCCTTCAGCGAAGAGTTCTCTGAGTAAATTGGGAATGCGATAGGCAACATAAAGGCATCGGCTGTTGCACTCGCTCCAAAGAGTTGGGCGAGTACCATATCGCGGATAAACCCTAAGATTCGGCTAAAAAATGTGGCAGCACCGATTAGACCAGCGGCATTGGTGAGTGAGCGGGTGTCAACTTGACGAGAGGTGGGTGGCGTTGCCTGAGGTTCAGACATTCCAAGTGATTTTAACGGAACATAATCAGGGAATCCACGAATTTTGGTCCTGAGGACTAATCGAGGACATTCTTGGATAAAATCGATGATTCTTGATTTTTCCAATCATAGAAGGTGAATCGTTCTTGAATAAAAGCTAGGTGTAAAGGGCCATAAAGGCGTGGTTTGGGAAGGTGATCGTTGGTTGGTCCTTTTTTATTAACCTTTCCAACCGTAATTGACACCCCAGAGTCGTTGCTTTAGCATCGATGACTTTTGTCAAATCGTTCTAAGGAGACATATGAATTCCTCTCGTCAACAGGCATCGCCTTCTCGCGGGTGGTACTTTTGGACAGCTTTTACTACCGGGGCAGTGGTGATGGCGCTTGAAATTCTTGGCAGTCGCCTCATCGCACCGATTTTTGGTAGTTCGTTGTATGTCTGGGGTGCGTTAATTGGTGTGGTTTTGGCGGCGATGAGCAGCGGTTATGCAGCTGGAGGTTGGTTTGCCGATCGCAGGTCCCCTGTGACCATACTTGCGCTACTTCTTTTGGCGTCGGGTATTTGGACTCTTTTACTGGCGTGGGTGGGTCAACCAGTTGTTTTTACTGTGTCTCGATGGGTTCAAGACCCTCGGTGGGGACCTTGTCTTGCGGCAGGGGTGCTCCTTGCCTTACCAGCCTTTTGCTTAAGTGGTGTGTTGCCGGCACTTTTGCGCCTAGCAACAGCCGATATGGGGCATTTAGGACGTCATACGGGAAGTATGATTGCGGTCTCCACAATTGGGAGTTTAGTTGGAACGTGGGGTACGTCGTTTTATCTTTTGACCTGGTTGGGAAGCATGACACTTGCGGCAATATTAGGAATTGCCCAAGTCGTGTTGGGCTTTCTATGGACCTGGTGGGCCTGGGGAAGTCATTGGGGCCGTACCATTCCTGTTTTTGGACTTGTAGCATTTCTTGGGTGGAGTGGTTTCCACCCAGTGGTGGTTCAGCCTCCGGCCTTACATCAAGAAGATAGTCCTTATCAACAGGTTCGTGTGAGAGACATTGACCGCTTTCGCTTTCTTATTCTCAATAACACGTTTCATGCTGTGATGGAGCGAGAGGCTCCAGTTCACCTCGCACTCCCATATAGCCATGTCATGATGGGGCATCTCCCATTAGTGGACAATCCAAAGAGAGGGTTAATTTTAGGACATGGTGGAGGGTCACTTGCCAAATGGTTAGCACAGTATTGGCCAGATTTAGAGATGGATGTTGTTGAAATGGATCCGTCTGTGGTTCATGCAGCCGAAGAGTACTTTGAGTATACTCCACCTGCCAATCATCATGTATTTGTGCAGGATGCACGCACGTTCTTAGGTGCAACGCCCAACCAGTATGACATTGTATGGGTGGATGTGTTTGCTCGGCATCTTATCCCCTTTCATGTCACTACTGAGGAGTTTTTTGCAGAACTTCGATCGCATATGACAAGTGATGGGGTGATGGCCGTCAATCTGGCGTCGTCTGATGCAGCAACAGATATTCGGCGAGCTCGTGCAGTATATGCCAGTATGCAAACTTCCTTTCCCAATATTGAAATATTTAGTGTTGCGGGGCCAAAGTGGTTGTCCACGAGTTCTGGTTCCGTGAACTTGATCTTTTTTTCTGGGACCAGAATTCCAGAGATGCACGATCCGTCTTTTAGTACTACCTTAATAGAGTATGTGAATCAGAAGCGTCTTCCTGTTGATACGCTCACGTATTTCCATTCCACGCTTCCGATTCATTTAGATCCTGGAATTATTCTCACTGACGATTTTTCTCCACTTGATATTCTTCAGGGACAGGGCTAACGATCTTTCAATGAGGGTAAATAAAGTTCATAGGTGTGCAGGCCGAGGGATTGAGTGAGTTGAGTGTTGTGCGGGAACACGACGAACCGTGTCCTCATATATGCACCTATACTGAAAAGGAGTGCACTGAAGATGTGGCCTAGAATTTTGCCCTTTGCCGTCTACATGGGATTCATTGCATTGAGTTCCTTGCTGGCGTTACTTTTTCCTGTCAATGATCAATCTCAAGTAGGGGAATTATGGTTATACCCTGTCAAGATTCTTATTGTCGGGGGACTGCTCGTCTTTTTCTGGTCGAAGTTTGATGAACTCAAAAGTCCACTTGTTATGAGTTGGACGGAAGGGTTATCTGTGATTGGGATTGGAGTATTAGTGTATGTGTTATGGGTACGAATGGATTGGTCCTGGGCTATGCAGGGGGAAGCCACCGAATACAACCCGTTTAAAGATGCTGGGAATATGGGCATCTTGCTAGCGGGGATACGAATCTTTGGGGCATCGGTGGTGGTTCCCGTAATGGAAGAACTTTTTTGGCGCTCGTTCCTCATTCGCTGGGTTATTGATAATCGGTTTAATGTCGTGCCAATTGGGGCTTTTACTATTGGCTCATTTACGGCGACCGTCGTTTTATTTGGGCTTGAGCATAACTTGTGGTTGGCCGGAATGATGGCTGGGGCCCTGTATAATCTGTTGCTCTATCAGACCCGTCGTCTCTGGCCATGTATCCTTGCCCACGGCCTGACAAATTTTCTTTTAGGGATACACGTGTTACTAACGGAAGAATGGCAATGGTGGTAAGGAAAAGAGGAGAAAGACTTTTGGAAGAAAAGAAGGTCTTTCTCCTCAATACAGCTTATGCAGAGGTTGCGGCAATTTCTTCTTGCGTGGGCCAAAATTTATATCGAATTTGCGGTAATTGAGCGCCATCGAAGTTAGGGATATCATATAAACACCGGTCAATAAGCACAATTTCGTCATGAGTAAAATCAAAGGTCTTGCGAGATTTGTAGAAGTTATCGAGGACAAAGTAGTCACCGACTTTTGGTTTCTCATCTAATGCTTCCTGCATTTTCTTGAATACGTTGGTATCAGTACCTGGAATTCGGCCAGCATTACGCTCAACGCACCATTTCAAGATCTCAGCGACACCATACATGCTTAGGTCAATTGTTTTGTTCTCAGACATCAGATCCTCCTCCTCAATAATAGAATTATGTCTATACCATAATCTTCTGCTCGTCTCCAAGTCATAGGTCCAACGATATCGGAGGGCGTATTCTTTCTATCTATGTCTTGTGAATTATGTAGGCCTATACGGGAAGTTAACGTTTTACAAGGCCTAGGAAACTTCGTATACTATAGCGAAATTAGTAGGTTTCCAGCTGCTAAGTATGGTCTGACACAGTGCAATTCCTTACTAACAAACGATGGAATTATCATGAGACGGCTGGAGCTAGTAGTGAAATGGACATCTCTCGGTAATCTGGGTTTGTTGTCAGGCTTCAACTATTAGGAATGTTCCATTGTAGGATGTCCATTCAGCTCTGACCATAAGCCTATCAATGCTTCGCTTCTCACCTCTCGTGCTCTTTCTTGTGTTCTTGGGTTGTCCAAAACAAGAAACCTATCAGCCTCCCGACATGGTCTATATGTATAAGACCTATCCTGTTGGGAAAAATCCTACATCAATCAAGTCTGCAGATTTCAATAGTGACGGATTCGCCGATCTCATTACCAGCAATATACAAGACAATTCACTGTCGATTTTAATGGGAAATGGCGATGGAAGTTTTCAAGATCATCGGAGAATGAAAGCGTGTCAAGAACCCAGAAATGTCTCAGTGGCTGACTTCAATCTAGATAAGCGTATGGATTTAGCGGTGGCCTGTTCAGGAAGTGGCCAGGTGTTGATTTTTATTGGGGAAGGAAATGGATACTTTACGAGAGGGTCACAGTATCCGGTCCATCGGTCGCCGGTTGATTTTGCCAATGGTGATTTGAATGAGGACATGTTGCCCGATCTAGTCGTGGCACTGCGTAACGATAAGTTGCAAGTGCTATTGGGGAAGGGGAATGGGAAATTTCGACTCGGTGCGTTATATGAATATGGGGATACCCCAACTTCGGTCAGTACTGAGGACTTTAATGGTGACGATCATCTTGATTTGGCTGTGAGTAATGGGGGGCCCATGAGTCATGCGGTATCAATTTGGCCTGGAAATGGGGATGGGACCTTTGAATCGCCGACAGATTATCGAACTGGCAAGCGCCCACTTGGCGTCTCATTTTCTGATTTTAATAGTGACCGAATCCTTGACCTCTTAGTGATTAATGGAGAGATGAATACGATTACGGTGTTCCTGGGTAATGGAGATGGGACATTTCAGGAAGGGAAGGACTCGGGTGGCGATGCCGGGCCCAATCACGGGTTGGCTTACGACTTTGATGGCGATAAAATTTCGGATGTAGCTGTGGTGAACATTCAGTCAAGCAGTATGTCGTTGTTGTTTGGAAAAGGGGATGGAACCTTCCACTACCCTCCAAAACACTACACAACGCCATATGGGCCATTTGCCTTGACCTCGTTGATGATAGCCAAGGGACGAAATGAGCAGCCAGGATTAGCCATTGTGAATAATGCTGCTAACAGTGTATCTGTGTTTCTTCACCATGGCCTGAATAAGGCGCGAGGAACCTTGGACCCCACCCCGCAATCCTAACGATTGAAGTCAACGACACTTTCTTGACAGGTCTCAAGCCCTCGGATAGAGTCAAATTTAGTCTACTCGATATCCGACTATAGCCGTTCCAATAAACTTTCGTATGGCTGACGTCCGCCATCGCGCTATGTCAGTGATATGTATACGGCTGGAAGTTATTTGGTTTCGCTATAGCCCTCAATTATTCACCAGTTTTATCCCAAAAGGAAGCTGTGCGAACATTTGCCTGGTGGTTTGGAATGGGTTCGCTTACCACCCTCTCTGTGTTGCTTGTTCAAGGGGGCGTGCGGGACCTGGTCTATGGGTCACCGGCTTCAACAACGTTTGAAGAGATTCTGTCGATGAGCTTAACGATTTTTGGGGGTGGGCTCTTGGCTGGCTGTCTTGCCGTGATTTTGAACCGTCTCCGTTAGTGACTCGCCAAAAATTTTAGAGAATACCTTAAGCAAAACCCATCTTTCGGGTTGACGAATGATACGGTTCTTCATGTACGCTGAGGTCTTACAATGCTCACCTTGAGCAGAAGACTTCTACGAATGTGAATTTATGACTTGTCTCAAATGCCAAGGAACCATGTTAGTCGAGCGGCATTATGCCACTCTGACGCAACGGCTCCATGCGCGCTGTATTAATTGCGGATTTTGGTTTGATTTAGCCGATGTCCTTCGCTTTTTCAAAAAAGTTCTCGAAAGCGGATATCGCGGATTAAAAATCCGAGAGACGTTGTAATCTTCCTGCACCTGAATTTCTGGTTGTAGCTTTTCCCTTCCCATGCTCGACGAGCGCATAAGTTGAAAAAATGGTAGAAAAGAAAAGGGTTTGGATACCTTAGGTAGAATTAAGTGAGTAGGGGTTATTATGGACAACGCTGATTTTCTTTTCGAAACCAGCGGGTTCCATTAAGGTAGAGTCCTCCCTGTTGAAGCGCTACGTTGAGGGTCACGACTTCACCACCTTGGGAGTGTTCTTTCCAGTCTCCAAAGGAAGTGCCTCCTTCAAACACTTCGCCAGGTGCAAAAGATAAGATTAGTGTTCCAATTTCGGTCGTGTGTCCTGTGGCCTTCCAGGTTCCTTGCCCATGACTGTCAAAAGCTGCGCTTGCCCCTCCTCCAAACCCTCCACTCGAAGCCGATCGGAAAAAAGAACCATCACGACAGAGCCAGACATGTTCTTCCTCGTGGTAACCTGACCCTGAATAGAGTCGGAGTACATATCGACCATTCAAGTATTCCTGCCATGTTGCCGCAGTTCCTTTTGTGGTGGGAGTTGCTGCGGTTTTAGGAGTTGGAGGTGTAAATGTCATATTCTTTGCCACTTCATACACCACGTGTTTGACTGCTTGAGCTGTTTCTGGGGCACTTATCGCGATGAACGCTGCTCCAATTTCATGGGGACCCTTCCGCACTGTCACATGTCCTATCATCGGTCTCTGACTTCCGTGAACCGAATATTCTCCACGATGCAATGATTCCTGTTGCTTTTCTCGTCGTTCTAGATGAAGTGTTAATCCGTCTTCTAAAGGTAGATCAGCTGAAAAGAACTCATCGATATCTTCGTCGTCTAGTTCATTCACATGGATAAAGATATAGGCTTGGGCTTCTTCAGACCCCAGGACGACATACGTACTTCCCGTAGGCCAGGAGCCTTGCCATCCAGAAGGCACCGTCAACGATACACCCGATAGGCTTGATTCTAATAAGGTATCTGCTGGATATACTGTTCCTTGTTGGATTTCGACAGCTAAAACCGGAGAAGAGTAGAATAGGATCGACATCGAGACAGACAAGAGAAAAGACTGAAACCGGTTCATCATGAAACTCCTTAAGAGAGAGCAATCAATGAGCATGTCTCCATAGTATGTATTAAATGAGAGAAACGATTCAAATTCTTGAAGTGCTAACTGGAGGAATACTGCCATGAATGAGCAACTTGAACAGAACAAGAACACCGCCATGAGTTTTTACGATGTGATGTTTAATCAAGGGAAACCTGCTGAAGCGATAGAGCGATTTGTTGGCGATGTCTATATTCAGCATAACCCTCTCGTTGGTGATGGCAAGGAAGCGTTTATTGAGTTCTTCGAACAAAGCGCAAAAGACTACCCTGGGAAACACGTCCATGTTAAACGGGCAGTGGCTGAAGGAGATTATGTCGTACTGCATTGTTATCAACAATGGCCAGGGGATCATGATTATGCGAGTATCGATATATTCCGCTTTGATAAACATGGAAAAGTGGTTGAACACTGGGATGTCTTACAAGTCATTCCCGAGACATCAGCTCACAACAATACGATGTTTTGATGACCTTCAAGGAAGTGGCAAGTAGGAAGTGACAACGTAAAAAGCTATAGGGTGTGATAGTCGTCACTCTGGAAAGTGTGTGTTTCTCCTTCGACCCAAAGCGGGCGTTCGCGGTTTATTTGATATAGGTGCGTGTCGCTGAAGTTTTTTGAGACAAATAGTAGTTTTCTGGTTAAGATCCGTGATCACGATCGGAGAAAGTATGGCTCACTATATTGACGGATTCGTTTTACCCATTTCGCGCAATCGCCTAGACGAGTATAAGCGTCTTGTTGAAGCGGTTGCAGATATTTGGAAGGAACACGGCGCGCTCGAATACAGGGAATATGTCAGCGACGACTTGATACTTGAAGGAACGCGCTCGTTCACCGATCTCGCAGCCGCAACCGAGGGGGAAGCCATCGTATTTGGATGGGTGGTATTTGAATCTCGTGAGGCACGTGATGTAGCAAATAAAAAGGTCGCGGCTGACCCAAGAATGGCGAATTTGGTCAAGTCATCGAATTCAGGTTTTGACGC
>JBMYWX010000112.1:0-9795 GCA_049607825.1 Nitrospirales bacterium | reverse complement strand
ACATAGACTGGAATACCTGCTCGGGCAAAGACGGTATGGGCCGGAAAGCCATCGTTCCCTTCATATGGATCAAGACTGTAATAATCAAATCCAACTGAGAAGGGTTGAAGCGTACACAACCATTCAGCTACCTCTGGTGATACCGTGCAATAGTTTGATGAAAATGTGTCTAGCTGAAGGAGTTGGGAGTTCTTGGTTTTCAAGAACATATGATGCCGTCCTGACGTATTCACGTCTTGCAAATCTCCTCGCATGATCACGTCACAATCAAGAACTTCATAGACAATAGCTGGCCCATGAAATCGACCAAGACGCAATTCACCTAAAGTTTCCCCATCGCCTAGGAAATGTGCGGGTGCATCGACATGTGTTCCAACATGGCAATTTATGGAGAGATGTGAGACGGTGAGCCTATCACCGTTTTCAATGTCAGATTCTTTTGTGAAAATAGGAGAAGAATCTCCTGGATACCGAAGAGTATGTTCAGATAAAGGCAAAGACAGATCAAAGACGGTTGGCATGTTAGAGATGGTTTTATTCCGGTGCATCTTCCGAACACTACACGAGAACTGACAGTTAAAAGTTTCCGCTTATGAGGATACCACTATTCATACAGGCACGAACAGTCGTCCTATTTGCCATGACATGATCTACAGACGAGTGAAAAAATAAAGAAAATGTAATGCATTGAAGGATTGAGAGCAGAGTCTTGACTGGTTCGTCTTATCGAAATGATTAAACCCACGAGAGGATGAAGAAAAGAACATTACTTCCTAGAATTCAGTAATTCAATACCTATACCATAATAAGCATTCACCCGATCTAATGGGGAAATTAGCTCGTCTGCCCACTTCTGATAAATATGTAAAGGTTGCGTTGCGGCTTTTGCTCTCGCAATTTTATATATGGCATGGGCTCGACTTTCAGGGTCTTTTTGCATACGGTCGGCAGTGTCTTCGGCCTGATCAATCAATCCACGACGAGCTTTAACGTCTATAAGCAGTCCTAAATCATAGCGCTGTTCTTTTTGAACATCTGAGGGAAGTGTCTCGAGAATATGTTCAAGTCTTGCCAATTCTTCATTCTCCAGTATTCCCCACACATCCTTCCAATTCCGAAACTTCAGAAGTGCCAATATTTTTCGGTCAGGTATGGCTTCCATCTCAATCGCACGAATGACAAGCTGAATGACTTCTTTGGCTTTCGCTGATTCCCCAAATTCTATTTCGGCGTCCGCCACTCCAAGAAGGGCGCCACTTTTCTCAGATAGATCGGGGATCAAGAGAGCCTCTGCCAAAGCCTTTTTAACCATTGGACGAGCACTTTCCTTTCCATGCTCCTCTTCGAGTATCGATGCCACATTCAAGTAACGATCAACTCGGTTATGACCATCTCGAATCAACTCAATTTCTCGTTGCACCTCTTCTAGCAATTCCTGATACGTTTCTATCGACCCGATCTTCCTTTCTTGAGCAGCAATTTTGAGTAATAGAGTAGATCGTCTTTTGGGTTTGAGAATAGCTCGGGCTACTACTCTGGCTTGACGCAAGGCCTTAGACGCATTCTCCCATGCGTTCACTTTCACCATATTTTTTGCTGTTTTCAATAGAAAGTACGCTTTGGCTCGAGGATCATCAATACGATCACTCAATCTTTCACTCTCCTCCCTCAGCTTCTGAGCTTGTTCAAGTTGACCAGCTTGGGCTTGGTGAGATGCAAGAGTCTCCAAGGCATTTGCAATATCAGCGTCATTAGAGTTCAGCTTTGCAACCTCAACGGCCCTCTCGATTTTTCCAGCATTCATAAATGTCAGCCAAATGAAATACAAGTATGCATCAAACATTTGGTCTGTTTTATGGGATAAAGCCACTTCAAGTGCCGTCTCCATGGTCTCTACACTGTCATCCGTAAAACCTGCTCTGATTTGTGCATCAGCAATCTGTGTCAGTAACACAGACATCGAGCCTCTTTCTTTAGCCAATGAAATAGCGCGGGCAGCTGTTTCTCGTAAGCCTTCACTATCTCCCATCCCTCCTTGCACCTTGGCAATATTCTTCAGCAAGTTAGCTTTTTCTACTTCAACACTCCCAGGGTAGGCAGAAGAAAAGAATTCGTCTGCGATATTCGGCACCATCATGCTTATCTCTCGAAACATTTTCTGAGCGAGATGATGGCGTTCCTCTTTTCTCAGTTCTAATGCAAGGGCAGAATTCGAAACGATCAACAAAAGCGTCATGACGATCGTCAGCTTTCTTTTCACACATTCATTCAAAAACGGTTCTTCCCTCATATAAATCTCATCGGGTTATTTCATTCCAGCTGGTCTAACTTTGATAGTTATGCCATGTATTATTCCATTGGCAATTCCTATCAAGGCATTGACTGTATCAAGCGGTGCAGTCAAGTCTCGCGCCCACTCCATGACCTTTCGGAAATCCTCCGTTTCTGCTTTGACTGTTGCAATAGATTTGATCGCCATTCCTCTAAAAATTGAAGTTTCTTGCATACGATTCATGGAAACTAAAGCTTGATCAACAAATCCATTGCGAACCTGTAACTCAGCAAGCGTCATGAGTGCGAACGATTGACTAGCCATTTCATCATTGGGGATAGCATCGATAAATTTTTGAATATTACTTAATTCTGAAAGCTGTAATGTTTCAGCCCCATTGTTAGTCCAGAGAAGTGTTTGAAGTGGTATAATTCTATCCCTCAACTTCTTGATGTCCTCGAGAGCTTTCAACCCAAGGCTCATCGTTTCCTTGGCTCTCTTTTCCTCACCTAATTTCAATTGAGCACTCCCCACTTGAAAAAGTGTAGAAGCCTTATCGCACGGATCAGTTATGAACTGTGTTTCCTCAAACGCTTTATTAATTAACTGACGAGCATGCCTTCTTTTTTTGAGTTCAAATAAAGTATTTGTCAGATCCAAATACCGTATGGCCCGAGTCTTTGGTTTGTGTATGCTCTTAATTTCCTTAATGACTTTTTCTAACGAGGAGAGAAATATTTCTCCACCGTTTAACGCTTTGTGTGCAACTGCTATTTGACGCAATAGATAGGCTCGGTCCTCAGGGTTAGGTAATTCGTTGATAAGAACGTTTGCTTCTCTAAACATCTTATTGGCTTTTTGGAAATCGTGCCCCTCCATCTGGCGCTTGGCACGGAATATCACTAACTCCGCTTTTCTCTTTGTATTTTCTAGCCCATTCGCAATAGACTGGGATTGAAAGTCTAACTTCCTGGCCTCCTCATGGTTTCCTGCTTTGCTCTGATAAAACGCAATCACAGCAAATGCATGGGCTCGCTGAAATTCTCTGGAAATCATTGTGGCTGTCTCAACTGCTCGATCAAATTTGCCAGCTCTCATGAACAAATCAAGAATATTAAATAGATGCGCATCAATATTTCGATTTTCAGCTTTAACTGCGAGTACCACTTCCAGAGCAGCCTCTGCTGTATAGGCTCCATCATCAGCGAAACCAGCCTCAACTTGAGCATTCCCAATTAAAGTCAGGGGATAGGCGGAATGGCTTTTACCCTCCACTATATGAACAGCTTGCCCAGCAGAGGATCGAAGACCTTCCTGATCTCCCACCTGACCTTGTAATTTTGCAATATCCTCTAATAGAGAAACTTCTCTAGATTGCATGTGTCGGGAACCACTTGAGACCATTAACTGCTCAGAGATTTTTGGTATCAGACGACTGGCTTCGCGAAGTATGCTCTGCGCTGCATGAATTCGCTCCTCCTTCCCCAAGTCTTCTGCACATACATTATCTAGCCAACACAGCAACACGAAGACCATCATCAATATTTTTTTGACTGTCATATGTGGAATATTTTCAGACAGTTGCTTGTAGCGTATTTCCCCTCGTTGATTGCTCATGTGCTTTCTCTCACCCTCGAACATCATAAAAAACCGTACACATCTCACGACTCAATTCGTCAAGGATCAGAAAAGAACAACCCTCTATGCCTTGTCGGCAAACAACGAATTTGCTTCAGACTCTTTCATTCGTGGGGAAAAATGACACACAAACCCATCATAACTGACACCAAAGAGCAGTTCGCCAAGACCATGTCTCTTGTTCTTCTCATCGGCACAGGTATTTTTGGTAACAGAGGAAGGTTCACGTTTCTAGAAGCAGAGGAACAGTACAGCAGCTTGAATTTTCTGCAGTCCAAAGCCAGGCTACATGCTATGGCAGTCATTTCGATTAGGGCGATTTGGAAGGAATTGCTGCCAGCCCAAACCAATAATGATTACCGGTATTGCCAATCGCCGTTCTCTCACCGGTTGTGGGATTGATTTGCCACACACCACCTGTGAAATCAACACCATACAGGTTCCCATCGCTGGCAAAGTCCATTGCACCAATGACAGGACCACGGCTAGCTCCAAGCGGAACGCCAGTCACGCCAGTGTTTATATCGATTGATCGCAGGACGTTATGGCTTCCCTGTAACCGAGTCATTACCAGCATTGTGGAAGAACTCAATGCCGTGAGCGCATCGATTCGGAGGTTGGAATCCCCAAAGTTGGTGATACCGCCGGACTCTCCCGTCGCGGTATTCATTGAGGATATTCTAGGATTGCGTTTAAATTGGCTTCCGAATAGTGTCGTACCATTAAAATCAAGAGCAAATATCAGCCCAGCTCCAGTTTCCCCAATAGCTGTAGTCTCAGCAGTCTCTGGGTCGATGCTGTAAAGCCTACTCCTGAAAGAAGAGCTAAAATTCCAATCCGTCGCGAACAATACTCCACTTGAAGAGAGTGCTAGTCCTCCCGGACGTCCTGCCATTGATGTGGTGCCGATCAAGGTAGCCGTTGCCGTTGTTAAGTCGATTGAGTAAAGGCCTCCAACATTGTCGATGGCGAACGCCAGCGGACTGGCTTGTGCTGGCACAGCTATCCTTAGAAGACTGACAACCAACGTTAGACAAATGAGAACGCCTACATAACATCTGCGCATCAACATAATACGCTCCTTCCTGGTCACTTTTTCTCAGGTGAAACGAGCCTCCCTTCTGAGTCAATTCCATCAGCCCATCACCAACTCAAGGTCAAACTTCTCATTGACTACTTTCCGATTGTCTTCCATCGCCATGCAGCAATCCCTATTAGGCCAGATCCTAGTAAAAAGACTGTCGACGGTTCCGGCACAGGGGCTCCCACATTGACGGTTGCGCCGCTAATAGATGAGATTGGCAGAACGCTGCCGGAGGCATCACTCAAGGCTATCTGAGTAAATCCTAATGGACTCACTCCTGTGTTAATCACAGATCCACTAAACAAGAAAGCGGCAAGGGGAAAACTCGCAGGCTGTAAGGCATCCAGTTCCGCCTCAAAAAGCAGGGATACCTCATCTATATCCACGATCCCGGGAATAGAAATATCCACATTTGAGATGGCTTCGCCCAAGCCTTCATTTCCTAAAAATGGTCCAAAGGTGGCAGACTGAAAGGTCAACACACTTGGATTAAAGCTCACGTCTACATCGAAGGCTCCAAGCGAAGGTGGTCCACCAGCTGTCAAACCAGAAATATTCAAGGTCACCAAAGCAAAACCTCCAGGCAACACATCTTGAGATGAAGGAGTGAGGGAAAGAGAAACAGCCACAGCCTGACTCGTCATCAGTACGCTTGAACAGGCCAACGTCAAAAGAATGAGCAATGTCTTCATCGTTTCCTCCTTCTTGAATAAATGAGAATGATTTGTCCTGATTTCGTCTTTCGCATCTTCCAGCAACACGGATATGAATTTTTCGTTCCCATCATGGACTACAAGCCGCTCCTCTAGGATTGCTGAATAATGTTGCCAGCTTGCGGGCATCAGCAATATTCACTGTGCCGTCTCCATTGAGATCAAATGCAGAATCGTGGGGAGCAGGGCCTCTAACATCGGCCAAAATAATCGTCATATCGCTTAGATCTACACACCCGTCAAGATTAAGATCACCCTCTGCTGGCAGTGGGGTTGAGATAGGTATAGGCATATCTCGCAATTGGGCATGTCTCCAATTCGAGTACACCACTGAAGAAGCATAAGTATGAAAAGCATAAAACACTGTGGTCCCTGCCGTGACACTAGGTGGCCCAAAGGCACCACCTATAAAACCATGAATCGGGTCATGCCAGACCGACTCTAGATCGCTATCAATGTTACTCCCTCCTCCCAACCCAGGAGAAAAGTAATCCAATGCTTCCGTACAAGGTCGATCAACAAAACCGCTTGCGGTCGGAAGGGCTTCATCACATTGGTATTGTCCAATATTGACGAGACCATTGAGTAAAGTAGGTACATCTGTGTTCGTAGGATAATCATGCCAACACCCCGGATTGACGAGAGCGTCTTCTCCAGCGATAACTCTTTCCCAATGCGTGGGTAACACATGGAAAGTCGCTGGGCCAGCATCCTTATTAGGGTCAACTAGCCACACGGGCATCCTGCCGAATGGAAATGTATAATCCAACGGCCATATGTAATTCGTAAAAAGTTCTGTGCTCATCTCCTCAATCAAGTTTTTGTGGTCGGTTAAAAATGTTAACGCATGATGCACGATTTGCGGAAAGTGCCTCATCAGATAATCATCAGGCGTCATAAGCTTGGACTCTACTTCATCGATTATCTTCGACGTCAATAAATCGGATTGTGTCTCACCTAAAAAGTCGATATCCATTCGAAATTTCGCTTCTTCAAAATTGATTTGATGATTCTCCATAATGTCGGCCCAATTTCCGGTGCCATCAGTCGAGTTGGGAAGCTGGGACAGTTGTCCTGGATCTAATAGCTGCGTAATGACGCGTGCATCAAGAAGTTCAATTGGGTAAGTCGCAATGTCTGATTGATCCTGCAGAACAAAGTTACCCCATTCAGGATTGTTCAATGTTTTCACCTCGGTACATGGGATGGAGGAACAATCAAGAAAGCGGACTATTGGCGCTAAGGGTGCAACAGTGGGATGATTACGAAACTCCAGTTCAGCGGCTTTCTCTGTAGCATTGTCCTTCACGAATACATGTAAAACAAAATCATCATTAAACAGATCTCTCCCAGGAAGCATTTGTGATGTGATCATAAATTCACCAGACTTATTACCTTCTGAATCAAGCAAGGTATACGGCACTCTATAGTCAATGCCACTTGACGCAAGGTTTACTATAGCTGGACTTAAGGTTATGGTCCCCGCATTGCCATGTTTATCACGGTAAGAACCCCCAAAGCTCACTACTGGTAATAGCAATACGCCGCAAAGAACCAGTATTAGCATTTTCATACGTTTCATGTTTCCATTCTCCTTATACGTGAGGTTGCCCAATAGCTCCTGACAATTGGACACCGCGTTGATAGCCTTCGGGACTCAGTTCGGCTTAATCATCAAACCCCCTAGCCTCCCGTCATAGATTCACAGTGGTTTAGCCTTTTTTGTTGGTCTTACTGAAATATGCCAATGAAATCTGGACTCGCTTGATAGTCTATGCAAGCAATAAAGAAACCATAGATCTGACTAGTCATCCCCTTGCCTGCTAGAGCTCAATAATTCATAAGAATGTCAATGTATTAATAAGGTAGAGAATTTAACATACCCACGTTCGTTCGAGAAATGCATGGCCCGGCCTGTCTGTATCCGTTATCTAAAAAGATACGACAGTTATCGAATGAGATACACGTCACTTCCATAACAAGCGAATAAAGCTACACAAGGCCACCCATGAGTGGCTGGGAATCGTTACTACAATTTTGGTAAAAGAGAAGGCTAAATTTGAAGTTTATGAATGACTCAAACTGTGAAACGACACAATGCTTGCTAACGTTCGAAATCGACTTGCGCAAGCGAAATCGGTAACAGTCTTAACAGGTGCCGGCATTTCGGCTGACAGTGGCGTGCCTACGTTTCGAGGAGCGGAGGGGCTTTGGAAAAATTTTCGTCCTGAGGAGCTGGCTTCACCTGATGCCTTTGAACAAGATCCTAAGCTTGTTTGGGAATGGTATAACTGGCGACGCGAATTATTGAGCACAAAGAAACCGAATGCAGCCCATGATGCCCTTGTTGAAATTGAACAACGAATTGAAAGTTTTTGGTTGATTACACAAAACGTAGATGGGTTGCATCGTGCCGCGGGATCGACCAACGTATCCGAAATTCACGGCAACATTTGGAAAGTTCGCTGTACAAATTGCAGAACGATCGAACCCAACCATGATGTTCCCATTGAGATCTTACCAAGATGCACAGGGTGCAACGGTCTCTTACGTCCACACATTGTCTGGTTTGGAGAATCACTCGCTCAGGAAGATTTAGATGCGAGTTTCAGCGCTCTTCGAAACTGTGAGATTCTTCTCATAATTGGAACATCAGGTCTTGTCTACCCAGCCGCGTCCTTTGCACCAATAGCTAAAGAACAGGGGGCCTTTATTGTCGAATTAAATTTGGACACCACACCTCATTCTGATCTTGTCGATGTTTCATTCCAAGGTAGGGCTAAAGAACTTATTCCACAATTGCTTTGATCCTCGTTATCCACACACCTACAAAGTGATGCGTTGCCTGACTCAGCCTTTGGTTATCACGAAACTTGTGCACGCTAACCTCGCGCTATTAGGCATTTTCTTGACTGATTGCGCGAAAGTCTGTTACTTTTTTTGATTAGGTTCCATCGAGCTAAACTACGGAGTTTTCAATGCAAATTAGCATTAATGGTAAGCCAGAAACGATTGAAGCCACCACCGTATTGGATGTCTTAAACATAAAGGAAATTGACCCACAACTAGTAGCTGTGGAGTTAAATACGGAAGTCGTCGAAAGGGAACACATGCCAACGACCAATGTCAAAGAAGGTGATAAACTGGAATTTCTGTTTTTCATGGGTGGAGGGGAGTGAACGCTTCTCGTTTATCCAAAATTACAGAGGGCATTGGCAATACCCCACTGGTTCTCTTAAATCGACTTTCACCTGAGGGCGGAGCCAGGATTTACGGAAAAGCTGAGTTTTATAATCCTGGTGGCAGTGTTAAAGACCGAATCTGCCTCAATATGATTGATGAGGCAGAGCGTCAAGGCCTTGTCAAACCTGGCAGTACCATTGTTGAACCAACGAGTGGAAATACTGGAATTGGGCTCGCCCTCGTTTCAGCCGTGCGTGGATATAAATTGATCTTGGTCATGCCAGAAGGTATGAGCCTCGAACGAGCAAGTCTTTTATCGTCATATGGAGCTCAGCTAGTCTTAACGCCAGCTCGTGAAGGGATGAAAGGCTCGATTGCGGAAGCACAAAGTATTTTAAGCCAAAATCCAGAATACTTTATGCCTGATCAATTTTCGAATCCAGCAAATCCAGCTATGCATAAAAACACGACAGCCGTAGAAATATTAGATGCACTTGGTGGGAAGGTTGACGCCTTTGTTGCGGCGGTGGGAACTGGTGGCACCATTACGGGATGTGGAGAAGTATTTAAAGAACGAAATGCTTCGACTAAGATCATTGCCGTTGAGCCGGCAGGTTCCCCAGTTCTTTCAGGAGGAGAACCCGGACCTCATAAGATTCAAGGGATTGGTGCGGGATTTGTACCAACAGTGTTAAACCGCAGCATCTTAGATGAGATTCTCACTGTCTCTGATGAAGAGGCCTATCAAAGTACAAAGCAATTGGCCAAAAAGGAAGGGCTCTTGGTCGGCATTTCAGCAGGTGCCAACGTGGTTGCCGCACAAAGAGTTGCGGCCCAAATGTCTCCGGAACAAAATGTCATCACCGTCTTATGTGACACAGGAGAACGATACCTCAGCATGGAAA
>JBMYWX010000111.1:0-9819 GCA_049607825.1 Nitrospirales bacterium | reverse complement strand
TCTGATCGTCATCTTGAATCACCGCAAATTCCCAATGATACGATGACTTGTTAGCCGCAGCAGCTATTCGACGACCAACTCGATTCACCATTAATGTGATCTTGGGATCCGCACTCAGCGGGGCAGAGGCCAAGACTTCTCTGAAAGCTGACACACCAAGTGCGATTTCTTTTTCTTCTGAGATATAAATAAACTGGTCTCTTGCCGTTCCTGGTGCCTTTTGACAACTACTCAGGACGAGCATTGCTAGAATCCCGACAACTGCCCCAAAACCTGTGAATCTTGCTTTAGTCATAACCAGTTGGTGGAACCAGGGACCTCATCATGGCATCCACATATACATAAACTTAGGAGTACCACCATTCAGAAGCGTCAACAGAGAGGAAGAATCGAATTGTGGAAATCTTTGGATATCTATCCCAGTGGCCATTGCACGTGAGTAAATATTATTTTTATAACCACCAGCTCGATGGTAAGTTACAACTGATGCATCCTTAAGTCCGACCTTCATTTTAGCCAGATCGATAGCATCTTCCAAATACCCAATGTTGTCAACTAACCCTGCGTCTTTCGCCTGTTTTGCAGTATAGATGCGTCCATCAGCCAGACGACGAATCTGGTCTTCTGACAACGATGGGCGCCCTGTTTTGACCACCTCAACAAATTGTTCATACATGGAATCTATCACACCCTGGAAAATAGCCAATTCTTCCTCAGTCATAGCACGATAGGGCGCCCCCATGGACTTATTAGGACCAGAAGTAATCGCCCGAGGCTCAACACCAATTTTCTCAAGTAGCCCCTGCGCATTGAGCGTCACCATGATGACGCCAATACTTCCAGTGATCGTGGAAGGATGAACGAGAATTTCGTCAGCCGCAGCAGCGAGATAGTACCCCCCAGACGTTCCAAGATCGACAATTGACGCGATAACAGGGATTTGATGCTTTTCTTTGAATTGGCGAATTTCATGATACAAGATATCTGAAGCCGTAACCGTTCCTCCTGGACTGTTAATCCGAAGCACGATGGCCTTCACCTGTGTATCGTCTCCAGCTTTTGTGAGTTCTTCCTGTAGTCGAGCAGGAAGACTTGGGCGATCAAGTAATTGCTCAACAAACCCAGATGGTTTGGCTGACGTCAGCATGCCAGAAATATCAATCATCAAGATTTTAGCCTCTCCATCTCCAGAAATTTTCGACTCTTTTAATGGACCAGTCGATGGAAAGAGTGAAGGCTGACTAAGACAACCAGATAAACTGAAGCACATTGAAAGGACAGCAATAAGTTTATACATGAGTCTTTCCTAGAAGATCTAAAAACTGTCGAAACATATAGGCCGAGTCATGAGGACCTGGTGAAGCCTCAGGATGATATTGCGTTGACATAATCGGTAGATCTAACCCCACCATTCCTTCACAACAACCATCATTGAGACTTCGATGAGTAATCTGCACTTGACCCCACTTCGTCTTGAATGCCTGAAGCTCATGGCTAGGCGTATTCTCTGAGTCAGGTGGTCCAACAGCAAAGTTGTGATTTTGTGACGTAATCTCTACTTTTCTGGAACGAAGATCCAGGACAGGATGATTCGCTCCATGATGTCCAAACTTTAATTTATGGGACTCCATCCCCAGTGCCAGGCCAAGAATTTGATGACCCAGACAAATGCCAAAGATCGGACGCCAGCCAATCAAGTCTCGAACCGTATTGACCCCGTAGGAAACAGCTTCAGGATCTCCCGGGCCATTCGAAAGCAAGATGCCATCTGGATTCAAAGACTTCACTTCATCTGCAGAGGTAGAAGCTGGAACGACATGGACTTCACAGCCAACATCCACAAGGCGACGGAGAATATTCTGTTTCACACCAAAGTCTATAACGACGACCTTAAAGAATGTAGACGCTGGCGCAGCACTTGCGCCATGCTTCACAACAATTTCTGTCGGCCATGCAGCGGTGCCTTCTTTCCATTGATAGCATTCCTGACAGGTCACCTCAGATACAAGGTCACGTCCGACAATCGATGGTGCGTCTCGCGCCTTTTGAATGAGCAGATCATGATCACAAGTCACATGAGAAATGATGCCAGGTTGTGAGCCATGATCGCGCAAATGCCGAGTCAACGCCCGAGTGTCAATACCTTCAATTCCGACAATCTTCTGTCGAACTAAATAATTTGGAAAAGTTTCTTCTGAACGCCAATTACTGGCAATTGTGGAAGCTTCGCGCACGATAAACCCTTCAACCCAGGGTTGAGATGACTCACAATCCTCAGATGACATCCCATAATTCCCAATATGAGAACTGGTCATGACCACAATTTGTCCCTTATAGGACGGATCAGTTAAGACTTCTTGATAGCCTGTCATCGCTGTGTTGAAGACCACTTCTCCAAACGTTTCTCCTGTATGTCCAAGAGCTTTCCCTTCAAATACCGTTCCGTCAGCCAATGCTAATAATGCTTTTTTCATAAGTATTTTTTATTCTTTACAATGATGAGGTTAAGAGGCATTGCGTAACGGTTCATGAGCCATGTGAGACAAGACCAGTCCTCGACGAAGTTTTGAAATAAGCAATCCTGCGGCCAAACCTACATTGATTAAATGTAATGCTCGTACGATCATATGCATCCGAAAAAACTGATCATACGCAACTTTTTTCTCCACTTGAGAAACCGTTGCAAAGGCTTGCTCTTGTAAGGCAATCGCTTTAGGCCCTAGCACACCCATGATTAAAATAGTGGTCACAATCATGGCTACCAATAATATGACATCGACACGAGTCACAGGGAACTGAATCTGAGGTGAATGACGTCCATACCAATACCGAACAAGTACCATTAACACTAAAAAAAGAAGAACACCAAGGGTCACCTGACTATAGCCATCGAACACTCGACGCAAAAAACGACCAGCCGGTTCCATGCCGAATGAATTAAACACGGCAGGAATCACTACTGCAATAATCATGAACAGCCCACCAACCCAAACCATTAAGCCAAGCACTTCGCAGAAGTAGCCAACTATTTGCCATCGCGATCCACGAGGTTTCACAACTCAATCAGATCCATACACAACCGTTCCGCCTACGATTGTTTTGATCACCTTCCCCTTAACATTCCACCCCGTAAATGGTGTATTCCGACTTTTTGAATAAAACTGCGTTGGATCAATAACCCATGCATGGGAGAGATCCAGCAGGACCACGTCTGCATCACTTCCAATCGCCAACGTACCTTTGTCTAAAGAAAAGGCACGTGCAGGGGCAGCGGTGAGCTTGTCTATTGCGCTCTCAAGCGTCAGCACTTTATCCTCGACTAAAGCCATGGTGAGCGGAAATGCTGTTTCAAAGCCAAGAATACCAAAGGGAGATTTATCGAATTCCAGCTCTTTTTCTTGGGCTGCATGAGGAGCATGGTCTGTCGCAATTGTATCAATTGTCCCGTCAGATAGGCCCTCTTTTAATGCATCAACATCTGCCGCTGAACGAAGGGGTGGATTCATCTTGGCATTCGCATGGAAAGCGCGCGCCGCTTCATCCGTAAGCGAAAAATGATGAGGACACACTTCAGCCGTGACCGGAATGCCATTGGCTTTTGCTTGACGAGTCAATCGAACCGAGCCAGCTGTGCTTAAATGCGCTAAATGAAGCCGTGCCCCAGTTAACTCGGCTAAGGCAATATTTCGAGCAACCATGACATCTTCTGAAGCATTCGGAATCCCGGGCATTCCAAGTTCCGTCGACACAAAGCCTTCATTCATACATCCACCATCTGTCAGGTGAAGACATTCACAATGATCTACCACAGGAAGGTCAAATGCCTGAGCATATTCCATTGCTCGTCGCATCACTTGACTATTCATGACTGGACGCCCATCATCGGAGATGGCCACACACCCTGCCGCATGCAAATCGCCAATCTCAGCAAGCTCTACTCCCTCAGATCCTTTTGTGATGGCCCCAATAGGAAAAATATGGGCCTTCCCAGCCTGTCTAGCTCTACTCAAGATAAACTCGGTGACCGCTTGATTGTCATTCACTGGGCTTGTATTGGGCATGCAACAAACAGAGGTAAATCCACCAGCCACAGCTGACATCGATCCGGTTTCAATGGTTTCTTTGTATTCAAAACCAGGTTCTCGTAAATGAGCATGAAGATCTACAAAGCCAGGTGCGACCACTAATCCACGAGCATCAATAATCGTCAACTCAGAATGATCTTTTTCATCATGTGGGATATTTTCCCCAACCGCCAAAATCTTGCCATCATCAATCAGCACATCGCCTAGTCCATGATAGCGACCTGGATCAACGACAGTTCCTCCGCGAATCAACATACGCATGATTTCAATACTTCCCTTTCACGCTTGTGCAGCCCCTGAAAGCAAGTACATAAGGCCCATTCGAACGGCAACACCATTTGCGACTTGATCAAGAATAACGGCCGACTGGCTATCAGCTATTTCTGGAGCAATTTCCACCCCACGGTTAAGCGGGCCAGGATGCATGATCATGACATCTGGCTTTGCTCGTTTTAATCGGTTCATCGTTAAACAGTATAAGCGAGCGTATTCTCGTATACTTGGGAAAAAGGCGCGTCCTAGCCTCTCTAACTGCAGCCGTAACATAATGATCACATCTACACCCTCTAACCCTTCATCCAGGTTAGAATACACCGACACTCCAAGACGATCAATATGCATAGGAATCATTGTCGGAGGTGCAACCACCCGCACGTGCGCCCCCAATTTTGTGAGAGCGTAAATATTGGAACGAGCGACCCGACTGTGCGAAATATCTCCAACAATCGCAATATTCAATCCTTCAATGTTTGGCTTTTTGTTTTTAATGGTAAATAGATCTAAGAGTGCCTGCGTAGGGTGTTCATGCCACCCATCTCCGGCATTAATCACCGAAGACCCCACGCCCTTGGCCAAAGTCTCTGCTGCTCCTGGTGATGAATGGCGAAGTACGATAATGTCGGCCTGCATCGACTCAATATTTCGTGCTGTGTCAAGCAAGGTTTCTCCCTTGACAATACTACTGGTGGAAGGAGAGAAGTTAATCACATCGGCACTAAGCCGTTTCGCTGCCAATTCAAATGATGTTCGAGTGCGTGTGCTCGGTTCAAAAAACAAATTCACTACAGTTTTTCCACGCAAAGCTGGTACTTTCTTAATCTCGCGGCCACTGACTTCTTTAAAGGATTCTGAAGTCTCCAAAATTAGACGAATTTCGTCAGTCGTGAGAGAAGATAAACCGAGCAAGTCTTTGCTTTTCATTCCCATAAGAGCAATATCAACTCGATAAAGACACAATCGCGACTCGATCTTCTTGTCCTAGCTCCTCATAAAAGACACGCACTTCTTCATCCTCAGCAGTCGGAATGCTTTTCCCGACATAGTTGGCGCGGATAGGTAATTGTCGGTGCCCACGATCAACGAGCACCGCCAGTTGAATTTCCGCAGGTCGCCCTAAATCAATTAACGCATCCATCGCGGCTCGAATGGTCCTTCCTGTAAAAAGTACATCGTCAATTAAGACAATCTTTGTCTCAGACACGTTAAATGGAATGAGCGTTTTTTTAACCTCAGGTTGATCTCGTCGATTCGAAAGATCATCGCGGTACAAGGTAATATCCAGTTCCCCGAGTGGGACATCAGTCTCTTCAATTTGACGAATTCTGGCCCTTAACCGTTGGGCTAAATACACACCTCCCGTACGAATGCCGACAAGCGATAATCCTACGGTCCCCTTGTTCCGCTCCAAAATTTCATGGCTAATGCGAGTTAATGCACGATCCACTTCCTGTTTATCCATCAAAATTCGTTCATCTTGGGAAGACATGGTCATCTCTTCAGCAAATCAAGAAAGACAAAAAAAAACCTCCCCACACATATCATGGGAAGGTTACGACTGGCTGGTTTGGGCAAATGGCCCACGAATTATTGTTCTCCTTACTCACCTCACAGGATGAGTGTTAAAGGTTACCTTATCCTATTCGTCAGAAGAGAGAGTGTCAAGGTTGATTAAAAGCTCATTCATCAAAGTCATGCGGTAATGACCACATTGGTTTTTCGATCTTCACAACCGTTACGTTCACTTTCTAAAAACAAAAACCATAAGATCTTGATAAAGCGTAGATTTTGGCAAAATGGCTTGGTGCAATTGGAAGGTAGGAAGTTGCTGGACCTGTTCTGCAAATAAGGTAGTGAGATGAAGTTGTTTGGCAAGGCCTTCCAGCATTGGCATCCCAGACATAATAAGCACTCCCCCACTTCTCAGACTCTTCTCCAATGACACCATAATTTGTTCAGGGAGTCCTGGCTGCTCAAAGAGTTCAAAAGGAACCCAAAAGTAAATCAAGTCATATGTTTTCTCAAGCATTGACTGAAGACACTCAGCATAGGGTAAAAATCGAATGTTGTTGAGTTGATCCCATTTCTGAGTCCGAGCACATTGATTCCATAAAGCCTGCGCTTGTTTCTGAGCTAAGTGCTCCCACCTATATAACACAGTAAAATCTTTCGAAGAATCTAATTGAACACAAGTACTCAGAGCAGCATCACATCCACCAATAAGAATATGGCGAGCTGTCTGCACGACATGCTGTAACTGTGAATCCTCTTCACACAGATCCTCCACAAAATCGAAGAGAAAGGGCTGACTTTCTGCCTCACCAATGACCCGCTCATCTTCCGGATATAACAACACGGCCGAGTAAGCTTGCAGCGCCGTGAGCTGAGGGGGGCCATCCGGAAAGACTGTACGCCAAGAAGGGATTGACTTCGGAAATTCCTGAGGTTCTGCGAAGCTGGAAATTCCCCATGTCGCGTTCAATGGCAATTGCTTTTGCTGTGCCTCATCCTGAAGGAGAAGGCTTTTCTCAGTCGATACCACGCTTCGCCCGCAAAGAGGCAGCCCCTTTGGCTTTGGACTACTATATGAAAGCCCCGCGGGGTCAAGGGCCTGGGTAGCTTTTACAACTTTTCCATCAGAAACGGTTACTCCAACCTGATGCTCAGGATCAAGGTAGCGTAGAGGTGGATGAGCTGAAGGTAACCAGGTCACGGTATCCGAATGCGCGACATCTAAAAACAACCGTAATGGATCGACTCCATCTTGAGCGGATGGGGTAAAAAATTGACTGAACAGCCGAAATGCCCCTTCTGATGGATAGGGTGGAATTCCACGGTATTGCAATGGAACTGGAAATTTAGGGTTCTGATCATCATACAAGCCACGAATTAACTCAAAAGTGGCACTTCCTGTCCCTGGTAATAACGAGAGAAACAGTTCAACGACTGGAAGATAGTCAATTCGTTCCCAATGCATGGCCGTCATACACGACATGAATGTGGCATGAGGAAACTGGCCATTCTCCAAAATAAAGAATGCATCTTTTCGTTGACGAATAGTCGCTTCCCCCGACGCGTCAATCGCCACATCTTCATCACGATAAAAAAAACGTATATGCTCGAGAGAAACATTCATGGCTCGTGCAGCCATATTTCTCAGGTCGTCTTTGGAAATCGATTCCCATCCTGGTCTGGACGACAAATTTAAATGCGTCTCATAGACCAAATGCCCAGGCTTAATACCAACCCATTGTCCCCAGTCTAATTGGACACGCGCAGATATGAACTGGTCTTGTCCATAGGCATTTTGTGACCATTCACATTCATGAAGGGGATGTCCCTCGGGGTCAGTTAACAGAATCCTCCGACCCGACGATCCATACAACACCAAATGCCCACTTGCCTGCGATTGAACAGTCCCCCCAGCACCAACAAAGTCTTGAGCATAGCGAAGATTGCCAGGAAGAACCAATAGATCAGGTTGACTGAGGATAGATGTAATGTGCGAATCAAGTTTCATCAGGACAAGACCCTCTTGAATGATGACAATACGAGAATCAACACGGGTAGGATAATAAGCTGAAGATGGAAGAAACGTGATCAGCTTTCTACGAGAAACGAGAGACCAACAACGAGCAACGCATGATTATTCCCGAATTTGCCCAGAACCGTACACAACATATTTCGAACAGGTTAAGTCCTCTAAGCCCATTGGACCTCGAGCATGTAAGCGGGTTGTGCTAATCCCCATTTCTGCACCCAGTCCGAACTCATACCCATCATTCAGTCGAGTCGAAGCATTAATCATCACGGCACTCGCATCCACCTGCCGAACAAATCGAAGCGCGCGATGATAATCATTGGTTAAGATCGATTCCGTATGCTGGGAACCATAGGTAACAATATGGTCCATGGCCTGATCCATATCTTTCACGACTTTTACCGCCAACGCCAGCGATAAAAACTCTTTTCCATAATCATCGTCCTGAGCAGGTTTCGCCTCTGGTAAGAGGCCGCAGGTTTTGGGACATCCTCGAACTTCCACACCTGCTTCGGTGAGTTGTGGACCAAGAGCGCTCAGAAAACTTTTGGAAATCTTTTCATGTACGAGCAAACATTCGAGGGCATTGCATGTTGAAGGACGTTGGACTTTGGCGTTGAAACAAATTTTTGCAGCTTGATCAAGATCCGCATCAACATCCACGAAAATATGGCAGACTCCTTGATCATGTTTGATAACCGGAATTGTGGCGTTCTCCGTGACGGTTTTCATCAACGACTCACCGCCTCGAGGAATAATCAAATCCACATATCGATCACTCTTCAATAGATCAAGCACAACCTCACGATCAGGTCGATCAATAAACGAAATAGCGCCTTCGGGGATCTCAGCTTTGACGGCAGCTTCATTTAACACTTTGGCAATAGCGGTATTGGAATGAATCGCCTCAGACCCACCACGAAGCACACAGACATTTCCTGATTTCAGACACAGAGCTGCGGCATCAGCCGTGACATTAGGGCGAGACTCATAGACGATACCAATGACCCCTATTGGCACCCGCACCCGACCGACCCTCATGCCATTGGGACGTTGCCAGATACCTAATGACTCACCAACAGGATCGCGTAAAGCCGCAATCTCCCGAATCTGCTTGGCCATAGCTTCAATACGTTCAGGAGTAAGCGTTAAACGATCAGCCATTGCGGCACGAGATGGATCATCTCCGAAATTAGCCAAGTCTTCTTCATTGGCCTCAAGAATCGAATCAGTTGCTGCCACAAGACCTTCAGCCATAGCCTCCAAGGCCAGATTTTTGGCATCAGCCGTCAAGACACTTAAAGGTCGAGAAGCCGCCCGTGCGGTCGTTAACAGGGCTGCTAAATAGTCTTCATTACTAACAATCTCTTCTTCGACTTCTGGAGCTCCAGCTTCAATAACGTCTGACTCTTCTTCCTCAGGAACTTCAAGTTCTTCTTTAGTTTCCATAATTAGCTATTCAGTCCTCAGAACTCTCTTTGAATGAAATGGATATAGAGGCCCTGAGAATACCCTGGGCCAGAGAGAACCGTCAAGCAAAGAAACCTTATAGGGAATCACAGCATCGATACGTATAAGGACTTTCTATTCGAGCGTCTTCTCTACTTGATTTTGCCCACACAATCCTGCATATTACGCGTCAGCTTTTGAGAAGACATTCTCCTCATTTTCCTCTCTAGTCGAATCTCCTCGTGCCGAGGTAGCTCAGTTGGCAGAGCACAGCCCTGAAAAGGCTGGTGTCGACAGTTCGATTCTGTCCCTCGGCACCATTTTTACCCTATCCATTTGATTTTCCTATAAGTCCATTTCAGGCAGTAAGTAATTTTGTTGATTGCTACGATTTTTCGCAAGACAAACTATTATTCCTGCGTCTTTATTCCCATCGACATCCAAAGTTTCATAAAGAGGATGGAGATC
>JBMYWX010000110.1:0-9828 GCA_049607825.1 Nitrospirales bacterium | reverse complement strand
TCTACAAGAACCCTGAGTCTTTTAATCTCATCTTCAAGTGAGGCAATCCGAAGCAGAAGCTCTTTCTGATCAACTATTGGTTCATCAGATGTGCATTCCTGTGTCACCCATACCAACTTTCCTTGGTAATCAGCCTGCGCGACTTGCAATTGGTCTTCAGCATCAGGTTGATTTCGCACTTGAAGTGGCACGACTGTGCATGTGCGCATCGTTGAGCTCGGCCTGCTGAAAAGATTGCGCCCGGTCGGCATTCCACAAGTTGGCTGTACGCGAGTCGTGTTTCGCTCTGAACTCGCTGAACCACGCGTTGCCGCGTATCAACGATCTGCTTGGCTTTCCATGCTTTTTCTTTCGCTGCCTCACATACTGAGCTCACAGGCTCGGCAAAAACGATATGCCAGCTCAGGCTACAGATGAATATGGCGGCTATACATAGACTCGACTTCATAGCTCGCCTCCAATTGTTAAACAACACTTTCCCACAAAAGTATGTCCATCATAAAAGTATTCGATTATAAAATGACAGCTAGAGTCGAGACATATTAATTCATGATACGAATCACATGTTGGTTGCTAAATATATTTAGTCGTTACTCAATCGCCATCCCTTCCGTTTTTCATTCTGCTCACCTTCGTCCGCCAGCTCCACGGCCCCTTCTCGGTGCAGCATCTTCAGCATCTCCACGCACGTGTGATCCAACTCCACACTCCCCATACTATGCAACCCAGCCCTACGGGCCACCTCCTCTTGCACAACTCCCTTACCTTCAGGGTCAGCGTCCGGATGAGTCTTGAGCACTTCCAAGACATGATCCTTCAATTGATGAATGAGTTCTGACCCACGTTGATGAAGATTCATTTCATCACCTCCTCATCGATTACTTCATTCAACTGTAGAACTAACAATTATGAAGAGGTCTATTGCGCCTTTCGAGACAGGAAGACCTCAACGGGTTGAGAATATAGGAACTGATATAAGGGGAAATGGGGTGAGTGACGGGATTCGAACCCGCGGCCTCCGGAACCACAATCCAGCGCTCTAACCAACTGAGCTACACCCACCACGTACTGTTGAGATAGTCTAATCTGAGAAGGATGTGTATCTTATCAAAAGGTCTGAAGGCTCGCAAGGAGCATTCATGAAGCAATGGAAGGCCAATTATCTACCACCACAGGGGGCATTAGCTACCGGATTTCAGAACTCTGCGCCTACAACACACGATAGGGCTAGACTCAGGAAAGATCTTTCGTGAGTTGACCGTTCTAAAATGCCTGTGGTATGAATGAAAGCATAGTGTATTACCAATTTGGGGGACCTCATGGCTCTTAGGCATAAATCAGCAATCAAACGAGCACGACAATCAGTGAAACGAAATCAACGGAATCGTTCCATCCTCAGCAATATGAAGACGACGGTGAAAAAGCTCAAAACAGCTATTGATGAGAAAGATACAGCACTCAGTCAATCAACCCTTCGAGAAGCCACTTCAGTCCTCCATAAAGCGGTGACTAAAGGCACACTTCACCGCAATACCGCCTCTCGCCTCGTGTCTCGCCTTGCTCATAGAGTGAACAAGGGTTAGCCTTTTCCCACTTGCGCGCTGCGGCTAATCCGCATTGGTTTCTGAACGTTGCCAGGACGAGTGGCTCGAGAAACACGAGCCTGGCCTGACCTCTTTCCCTCTTGGCTCAATAATATCACAAGCCCATCGAGCACACGCTTTGGCGAGGATGACCCACTTCCTTTTAACGCAGAATCTGCACGACAAAATCCTTCCCACGCCAACTTCAATTGCGGTTGAGTCCATTGCTGGGCTTGACGAATAAACCCTGAAGCCCGAAACGGCGGAATCCCCACCTGTTTAGCCACCTGCGACTGGGCAATGCCTTGTTGCAAAAGATCTTTGGCTTTCCAAATCCGCCGCACTTGCCAAATCAATGCGCCTAAAATTCGTAACGGCGCCTCCCCGACTTCAAGATTTTTCGCCACAATCCGTAACGCTTTTCCACTCGCTCCAGCTCCAATAGCCTCTGATAGATCAAACACCGACGCCCCAGGTTCCATTCCCTGAATGGCCTCGATATCCTGTAATGTGCCACATGCTCCAGGCGCAAGATACGCTGAGAGTTTTGCGATTTCAGTATTCGTCACGTACAGCCCCTCGGCCGCCGAGTCCCCTAGCATCTGTAAGGCATCGTTCTCTAATTGAATGCCTGCTTGAGCAGCTTGTTGTTTGACCCATCCAATGCGTTGATTGTCATAGAGCGGCGCACAATCGACAAACACAGCTTGCTTCTTTAATTGCTGAACCCACTTCATTCGCCCATCCAATTTAGAGGCCACCATTACCAGGGTGGTGGTATCGGTAGGGTTTTGCAAATATGGAATCAAGGATTCACCTTCTCGCGCTGGTAATTTTTCCGCCCAGGTCAAAATGACAAGCCGTCGTGCCACAAAGAATGACATTTCTTGCACAATGGTGAGAACCTCTCGGGCATCAGTCTCATCTCCATACAGTACATCATAGTTAAAGAACTGCTCTGAAGCAGATGTATCTTCTGATGAGTTAGAAGTCTTCTGTGCAACCGTTCGTATCGTTTCTACAGCACTATCTCGAATATAGGCCTCTTCCCCAACAATCATATACAATGATGCCAATCCATCTCGTTGAATTGCCCCTTTTAACTCATGTGGCTTCATAGTTGAATACCTTATGCCATTCTCGATGGAAAAAGACTCTACTTTTTTCGTGGAAACGATTCAGGCTGGAGCTCTAATGGAAAGGAATCATGATCGTCAGGAGGCTCAGCGATTGGTGCAGGCGGGGGCTTTAACGGTTTTGGCGTTAACACCCCCTGTTCGCGCGCGAAAAGAAATCGATCCGCAAGATCTTCAGCAACAAACTGCCCCGCTTGTTCCAACGCACGATCTTGCAAGACACGATTAAATTGAATTCCCCCTCCACTCCCTCCTGTATTGGACGAACTTCCAACGAAAAATTCAGCTGATCCCGATGAAGACTGCTGCCAGACAATTTTTCCAGTGCGCCGATGCTTGACTTCAACTTTCACACTAACAGTCACCCGGCTTTCTTGTGTTTGGTTTTGTGAAAACGTGAGAGACGGTAAGCTAACCGACTCAATAGCCCCCCTCAACACATAATCCGCATCTTGGATATTTTCAACAAGCTTTGCACCACTGGTCACTACAAATTCATCTTTTATATATTCGGTATACTTATATTCTAAATTTGATTCAAATGTTCGATTGTCGAAAGTTGGAATCACCATGATCACTGGCGGACCTTCGAACTCTGTCGTCTGAGCCCCACCAATCGTTGGGCCACGACCCTCGACACTAAACCGATACCCACAGCCAGTCATGCTGAGACTACTCGTTAAGAGGATTAATATTACGCAGCGAAGAATGCTTTTCATACTTACTCAGAGATTGCCTAGAACACGATAGTTCTGCGTTCCTTTTGCCATTCAGATGACTCCTAACACCTCATAATGAGGCATTCGCTAGGACGTGAGTCTTACAGATTTCCTACCCCACGGTAGTTGAACGTCCACCGACTCTTACCCTATTCACATCAGATCCGTATCAATCTCGCACCTGAATACTTTATTACAGGTGAGCTAGACAACAAAGTTCACAAGCTTTTTCTCAACGTAAATAACCTTGCGAGGAACTTTTCCTTGTAGCGACTCTTGCAATTTTGTATCTTGCTCTGCTTGCGCCATAATTTGATCCTTCGTCCAATCAGCCGGCACCTGAATTTTGCTCCTAAGTTTGCCATTCACCTGAAGCGGAATCGTCATTTCCGTCGCAACGATTAACGCCGGATCATATCCTGGCCAAGGTTGACGTGCGACACTTGGTTCATGGCCCAACGCCTCCCATAATTCCTCAGCAACATGCGGAGCCATTGGTGCGAGTAACCGAACAAAGGCTTCGGCGGAATCGCGCGGTAAGGGGCCTTCTTTTGTAATATCCCTGGAGAAGATCATGAGTTTTGAAATAGCTGTATTAATTCCCATGGTCTCAAGATCGTGCGTCACTCCTTGAATAGTACGGGCAGTTAACCGAGCTTGCTCTGGTGTTCCAACACCTTCAACAAGAGGGGCTAACCTATCTGGCTGATCAGAGTCTCCCATAATCAATCGATACGCCCGCTGAAGAAATCGAAACATGCCTGGAATGGAGTCAGCTGACCAAGGAGCACCTTTATCCAATGGCCCCATGAACATTTCATACAACCGCATGGAATCGGTCCCATATTCTTGAATCACATCATCTGGATTAACGACATTGCCACGACTCTTCGACATTTTCTCTGTCACCTCTTCAAGTAGAATATCCAACGTCGAGTGAATCGGTTGGCTTTGTTCATTCCACCGAATATCGTTTGCCATAATCCATCGAGCTTTCATTTCTTGACGGCTTTCTTTATGGACGACGGTTTCTCCACTCGTCTCTACTTCTGTCGAAGCACACACCAATGGCGTCATTGAGGGATCATCGGAAAGATTGTTGTCATAGTATCGATAGCTATAGCCTAAAATCATGCCAGGATTGAGTAACTTTTGAAATGGTTCTTTAGTATGAACAAGGCCTAAATCAAACAACACCTTGTGCCAAAAACGCGAGTAGAGCAAATGAAGCACCGCATGCTCTGCGCCACCAACATACAAATCCACCGGCATCCAATACCGTTCTGCCTCAGGCGATAAAGGCGCCTCATCGTTCGTCGGATCACAAAAACGCAGGTAATACCAGCAGCTGCCTGCCCATTGTGGCATCGTATTGGCATCACGAATAGCCTGTTGTTTCGTTTCTGAGTCAATGACCTCTTTCCATTCACGCACTCGAGCCAATGGTGGTTCAAACTCACCACTTGGACGAAAGTCATCAAGCTCGGGGAGTAACACAGGAAGATCAGACTCTGGAACGACTTTTGTCGTACCATCTTCAAGATGAATCACGGGAAAAGGCTCACCCCAATACCGCTGACGACTGAAGAGCCAATCACGAAGTTTATAGTTGACCGTTTTAGAGCCTTTACTATTTACTTGCAGCCAATCAATCATCTTGGTCTTGGCTTCAGGAGTCCGCAAACCATTCAAAAAATCTGAATTGACACCGACGCCCTCTCCTGTAAACGCTTCAACCGTTGTCGTACCTCCAGATACAACCTCAACAATAGGTAAACTAAAAGTTTTGGCAAATTCATAATCCCGCGTATCATGAGCAGGCACCGCCATAATGGCTCCGGTTCCATACGTCGCTAACACATAATCAGCAATCCAAATGGGTAACTTCGCATCTGTCACTGGATGTGTCACGTACCCGCCTGTAAACACACCCGTCTTCTTCCCGAGATCGGATGTACGTGAGCGATCACTCCGACGTGACACTTCATCAACATAAGCTTCCACAGCTGCTCGTTGTTCAGCGGTCGTCACGCTCTTAACCAATGGATGCTCAGGGGCCAACACCATGTACGTCGACCCAAAGAGCGTATCCGGCCGAGTCGTAAACACCTCGATCCGTTCATCAACACAATCACATACATTAAAAAATATTTGCGCACCTTCCGAGCGCCCTACCCACTCTCGTTGCATTTTCTTAATTGGTTCAGGCCAATCAAGATCGTCAAGATCCTCAACCAACCGATCAGCATAGGCGGTAATCCGCAACATCCATTGCCGCAACGGCAGACGAACTATCGGATGTCCGCCACGCTCACTTTTTCCGTCTTGTACTTCTTCATTGGCGAGAACCGTACCCAATGCCGGGCACCAATTCACCGGAACTTCGGCTAAATAGGCTAACCCTTTTTCATAGAGCTTTCGAAATATCCATTGCGTCCATCGCACATATTTAGGATCAGTGGTATCAATTTCTCGCGACCAATCGTAATCCATGCCTAATGATTGAAATTGTCGTTTGAAATTCTGAATATTTTTTTTGGTCGTCTCTCGTGGATGCGTACCAGTCTCAATCGCATACTGCTCTGCTGGGAGTCCAAACGCATCCCACCCCATGGGATGTAACACATTAAACCCACGCATCCGCTTGTACCGTGAGATCACATCAGTCGCAATATATCCCTTGGGGTGCCCAACATGGAGGCCCGCTCCTGAAGGATATGGAAACATATCCAGGACATAGAACTTTGGCTTATTGGGATCAATGGCAGTGGCAAAAACCTTGTGATCTTGCCAATACTTCTGCCATTTCGCTTCGATTGCATGAGGATTATAAGGTGAGGGCATGAGTATCCTATCCTAACAAAAGGTATGGTCAATACAAGAGAACCCGCCATGGCCGAACGACAGAAATCTAGCACACCCAGGGGAGAGCGACAAGCCAACATAATAATCAATTCACGAGAAACAACAGACAGAAGACAGGAAACATGAGAGGTAAGGCGTGAAGCGTGAAAAGTAAGGCGTTAGCTGGAAAATGGGAACAAGAAAAAACACGCAAGGTGGGAAAGGAAGACTGAAAACGTATAAAAATACTGAAAAGTGAGTAAGGATAAGTAAGGAATTGAAAAAGTAAACGGAAAAATACTTACTTTTTGCTATTTACTTTTTACGGTCTACAATCTCGCTATTTCCGAGAAAGAACAGCGACTGGAGGTTGGGTCTTGTTCACCGGATCTTTGGTCACAGCGCCAACTAGCTCCCCCTGATTTTCTTGAGCCTGCCGATGCTTCATAATAGTAGGATCTACCACTTCTCCACACATCAGACATCGCCAGCTTGAAGCCCACACATCTCCACTTTCTTCCATATCGAGGAGGTAATCGCTCACCATTGTTCCTTGACATCGTGTGCAGTTCATAGCTTTCTCCACATTGAGTAAACCCTGGCCTACCCATCGGTCTTTCTGGAAAAGAGCTTAAGCATAAATGAGAGGATTCTATAAGACAAACTTTGTCGTGGTGGCAGCCTTTCTTTTCATTTCTTTGAGATCTGTCCATGTTCTATGTAGTCATCATTCGGAGTGGACTAACCTTCTGGTCTCCTCAGAGTCAAAATGATACAGTGCAATCCAGCTCAGCCAGTTAATGATTGTTGTACTTCTCACGCAGGGACGAAGAATTTACTTATGTCATATCGACTAAAGGGACGTTTATTAGAAGTCTGTGACTGCGAGGTTCTCTGCCCTTGTTGGGTAGGGGAGGATCCAGACAATGGCACATGTAACACTGCCATTGCCTGGCACGTGGACTCGGGAACTGTTGATGAAATTGATGTCTCAGGATACACCATTGGCCTGGTTGGCCATGTCCCTGGAAATATCCTCCATGGCAATATCCGTGCAGCCTTTTTTGTTGATGATCGGGCAACGGACCAACAACAACAGGCCCTGATTCAAGTCTTCACAGGCAAGCTTGGTGGACCTGCAGCTGACTTTGCCCAGTTATTTGGCGAGATCGTCGAGATCATGCCAGCGCCGATAACTTTTGATGTTCAGAATGGCAAAGGGCATCTACGTATTGGAGAATCTGTAGAAGCAAAACTTGATCCGCTGCTGGGCCAGAATGGGCAACCTACGACCATTCACAACTCCATATTTTCAACAATTCCGGGTGCCCCGGCGTATGTTGGCAAAGCCCCAACCTTCAAAGTCACGCATCCCATACTAGAACTCAATCTTGATATCCATGGACACAACGCGATTCAAGGCTATTTTCTTTTTGAGGGATGAATCCCAAATCAACAGTGTCTCAATCGCCCTTCTCCATGGATAACCATCCAGCCTCTCATATTAACAAGAGAAAAGACCTCTTGCTGATTGGCCTTCTTAGCACGGCATCATGGTGCGCACTCTGGGTTTTAACCGACCACACCCCTAACACGCAAAGTTTTTCCCTCAACCCAATCAATGCAGAGGATAGCCAAGGGTTCATGCTATTCCTTGGCTGGACCTTTATGATTGGAGCCATGATGCTTCCTACCACATTGCCACTCATCGCGATCTTTTCACGAATGACCAAACAGAGGGCCAATTCCATTACATTACAAATACTACTCATATTGGGCTATCTCACTCCATGGGTCTTTTCAGGATTTATCTTTGTCACGGCTCTTCATTGGCTAGACCCTTTTGTTATGCAAATTGAAGCGTGGATCTTTGGAGCAACTATCCTAATAGCGGCGGGGCTCTATCAGTTTAGTGCGTTGAAATATGCTTGTCTCAAACAATGTCGATCCCCATTGAGTTTTGTCATGCGATACTGGCAAGGCAAAAACGACCGCAAAGAGGCATTTCAACTTGGTACAGCACACGGACTATTTTGTCTTGGATGCTGTTGGCTGCTCATGCTGACAATGATGGTGACAGGGTTACATCATCTAGGATGGATGTTTCTTTTGGGACTCGCCATGGCTATTGAAAAAAATATCCCAAGAGGAGTCATCATCACAAAGCCATTAGGAGCAATAGGTATTGTCTGGGGGCTAACCTTGATCGTTAATCATATATGAATCGCTCCGCAACGACTCAGATTGAGGCACGAAAGGTTAGGTCTGAGCATGACAAAGCATTTTGACACCATCTAGAGCTCACAGTAGAATCGATGGCTTGGGAGGACCCTCAATGAAAAAATTTCTCGTCGAACGCTTCATTCCAGAAATTGGCAAACAACCTCAAGAAAAGTTGTTAAAAGGGATCATCAAGGGAAGCGAAATTTTAGATGATATGGGGCCAGACATCACGTGGATTGAAAGTTATGTCATGCATAATCGACTGTATTGTGTCTATTTAGCCAAAAATGAAGAGACTTTACGTGAATATGTTAAACGAAGTGGTCGACCCTGTAATTGCATCGGAGAAGTGATCTCGACACTCGATCCCAGTATGTTAGAAGAACAGAGCGATTCAACCATTTCATAACCCGATCTTCTTCTTTCTTTCCAAACTATCTTCAACATAACTTTGGCAGTCCACCATCATGCTATCGAAAGATTCTTCTTTCTTCCTAGTTATACTCATCCTTGTCACTCTTTGACGAACGTACACAATTTTAGTAGCTCTCCACCATTCCGAGGAGAACCCTGAGTTGGCAACATAGGCGCCTTGCTTTCTACCGCAACTAAACGACCCCCTAATTCTGCAGATAGTAACTGCACTTGTAACAAAGGATTAGTCGTGAAAAATCGGTAGACATCGGCGCTAAACTGACTCCACGGAGCAATATTGACTACCATGACTTCCCCTTCAGTACGAAGGCATTGAATTCTGCCAAGAATCGAACAATTGCTATACAAAGGATCAACGGCAAAGACATTCGATACTAATGTGAGCATTCCGGAAATCAGTTTTTTTGTTTTGGTCAACATCATCCCACTCCTTTCTCTATCTCAAATTCAGTCCAGCAACAATACGTCCTCAAATTCTCACCTAAGAAGTTAGCAAACAGAATGCCAACTCCGGCATTGAGGCATGCCTGAAGGTACCGTATTGAAATACTAACGTCATCGTAGCTGACATAATGAACACCACTAAAAAGTTATATACCTCTACGTTCTATCTCATGCCAAAATTTTCGCATTTTGCCAATTGAGACAGGTATTGATATTCCCGCTCTCTGTGAAAACACCGAACATTCGCACACATAATCTATTGTCTATTAAGACGTTTATGCCTTTGCATCAAAAATCGTTTATCTGGCATTCCCCTTGCTTCATCATAAGTATATGACACGTCAAGACACCTTCCAAATTTCCTATCCCACTTCCGCTCAGCACCACCTATCTCTGCAAGCCTCACTCATGTGAATGAGTGAGGCCACCTGCCTCTACTGACAT